>CAYHFK010000104.1:0-14782 GCA_964355895.1 uncultured Bifidobacterium sp.
AGCCGCAGGCCGGAACTGGGTCGCCCTTTCCCTCGGAGAAAATGCGCCGGTCGGCACCGCATTTATCCGCCGGCGACCTTGATTTCAAGCTTTGCCATCAAATCACCCCTCGGGCTATGCTGCGCCCATGTTAGCCCGCGTCTGCTCCGCTGCTGTCAACGGCATTGAAGCGTATCCCGTCGAGGTTGAGGTCAATGCCGGTTACGGCGAGACGATCATTGTCATCGTCGGCCTGCCGGATGCGGCGGTGAAGGAATCCCGCGACCGGGTGACGACCGCGATGACCAATTCCGGCTTCAAGTTTTCCTACGGTCGCACCACCATCAACCTCGCCCCGGCCGACGTTAAGAAGGAAGGCCCCAGCTTCGATCTGCCCATCGCGCTCGGCATGTTGGCCGCGAGCGAACAAATCGAAACCGACCAGCTCGACAACTTCATCGCAGTGGGGGAACTCGCGCTCACCGGCGCGGTGCGGTCGTGCAAGGGTGTGCTGGCCGTGGCGCTCCGCGCCAAGGCGGAGGGCAAAATCGGGGTGCTCGTGCCGGCCGAAAACGCGGCGGAGGCGGCGGTCGTGGACGGACTGCAAGTCATCCCGGTGCAAAATCTCCGCGAGGCGGCGAGTTTTCTGGAAGGGGAAATTCGCATCACGCCGACGAAGGTGGACGTGGCCAAGCTTTTTAATCAACCAATGGATGACGACGCGGATTTCGCCGAGGTCAAAGGCCAGGAATCCGTGAAGCGGGCGTTGGAAATTGCCGCAGCGGGCGGACACAATGTGCTGCTCATCGGCCCGCCCGGTACGGGAAAGTCCATGCTCGCCAAGCGGCTGGGATCCATCCTGCCGCCGCTGACGCTCGCGGAGGCGTTGGAAACCACGAAGATTCACAGCATCGTTGGCCTGCTGCCGGCAGGCGTGGGTTTGGTGACGCGCCGCCCGTTTCGCGCGCCGCATCACACCGCCAGCGACGCCGGCTTGCTCGGGGGCAACATCAATCCCACGCCCGGCGAGATTTCGCTCGCGCATCATGGCGTATTGTTTCTCGACGAATTGCCGGAGTTCAAGCGCAGCGTGCTGGAGACGATGCGGCAGCCGCTCGAAGAGGGCAAAGTCACCATCTCGCGCGCCGCCGGCACGATGACCTTCCCGTCGCAGTTCATGCTCGTGGCCGCGATGAACCCGACGCCCGATGGCAAAATGCCGCACGAGAGCAAATCGTCGCCGCGCGAAATCCAGAATTACCTCGGCCGCATCTCCGGGCCGTTGCTGGATCGCATTGATCTCCACGTCGAAGTGCCGCCGGTGAAGTTTCGCGAAATTTCCGGCGAGCGGACGGGCGAAACCTCGGCAGACATTCGTGTGCGCGTCGTGGCCGCCCGGCAACGGCAACAGCAGCGTTTTGCGCACAAGCCCAAAATCACCTGCAATGCGCGCATGGGCACCAAGGAGATCAAGGAGTTCTGTGCGCTCGACGAGACCACGAAGGAGTTGCTGAAAAACGCGATGACGGACTACAACCTCAGTGCCCGGGCCTATGACCGCATCTTGAAAGTGGCGCGTACGATTGCGGACCTGGCGGCGGCGGACACCGTCACCAGCGATCACATCTCGGAGGCAATTCAACTGCGTTCGTTGGACCGGCAGTTGTGGGGATAGCGAACCCTCCACGGCACCGCAAGGTAGGGCGCGTCACTCCGTGCGCGCCGGACTGGGGCGAGGCGAAGGCGGCGCGCAGAGGACTGACGCGCCCTACCACCGCAGGTTCACGGGTCGTAAGCAGGTCCGAAAGGAACACGGAACTTTCCCCGGATCTGCGTAGGCGCTGGCCCTGAGCGTCCAGCGCGTTGCTTCTACTTAGTTCGAGCCTGGTTTGTTTCCCGGCGGATTATTCTTCACTCGCTGCTCGGCAAAGAAGGTCTGCAACAACGTGCGACACTCATCGAGCCGGACGCCCGCCGTGATCTCACAACGATGGTTTAGCGTGGGAAACTGGAGCAGGTTCAACGCGCCGCCCGCCGCGCCGCCCTTGGGATCGCTCGCGCCAAAGACCACGCGTGCGAGCCGCGTGTGGACAATCGCCCCGGCGCACATCGGACACGGCTCCTTGGTGACGTAGAGCGTGCAATCGGTGAGCCGCCAGTCGCCGACGGCTTCCTGCGCCTGCGTGAGCGCGAGCATCTCGGCGTGCGCGGTGGCGTCCTTGAGCAGTTCCACCTGATTCCAGGCCCGCGCGATGATGCGCCCCTCGCGGACGATGACCGCGCCCACGGGCACTTCTTCCGCCTCGTACGCGCGCGCCGCCTGCCGCAACGCCTCGCCCATGAAATGCGCGTCGCTGTGCAGGTCAATGATCGGCTCGTCCATGCGCGCAAGGCTAACAATCCATCCAGTATGCGGAAGCATTTTTAACGCAAAGGCACAGAGCGCCGAGGAAAAATCCTGTTGAAATGTCGCCCAGCCGCGAAGCGGCAAAGGAAATTAGCCAGCTACGAAGTGGCTGGTTGGGTCGGGGAAAATGATTTTACGTCCCGGAGGGACGATGGAAACGACAGACAATTCCACCGTCCCTTCAGGACGGATTGTTTTTGGATGTTCCAGACACTCCGTGTCTGGCTAATTTCCGGTTGTCCCTCCGGGACGAAACGAAGACCGCGCTCTGGCGTGGAACCACCGGCCAGCGGCGGGAGCGGGGCGATGAACCAAGTCAGCGGGGAAATTTTCCGGGAGAAGATTTGCAGCCTATCTTGGTAATGGCCGTGACAGTATTCCGGCCATAAGTTTCTGTCCAGCTTGGTTATGGTTTAGAAAGGTGCCTTGAACACGTCCCTGCAAAGGTGGCATGTCCTTCATCATTCGCCTTTCGCCGTCCGGATTTCTTCCAGAGTCCAATCATTCCGTCCATCGGGATGGCAATGGCAGTGCGCGGCAAAGAAGCCGCCGCGATATTGCCAGAACCACGGCCAGATGCGTTCGCGGTCGGTCTGCGGGAGGCGCAATCCGTCCAGCGCCGCGCGCAGGAAAAATTGAAAGCGACCTTCGTTCATGGGCGGCGGGAGTTGCTTCAGCTTCGGTTTCAACTCGAACAAAAACATGAGCCAGTGCGCCTGGCCTTGAAAGCCATGTTCGCTCACGAGGCCGGCCAGGTGGAAATCGGTCGGGACAAAAAGCAGGCCGAGTTCCTCGTGCGCTTCGCGCGCGGCGCAGGCGTAGGGCGATTCGCCTTCGTCCATGTGCAGTTTGCCGCCGCATGGACTCCACAGGCCGCGATTCGGCTCGTGCGCGCGTTCGAGCAGGAGGATTTCATCGCGCTCGTTGAAGCAGTAGAGCAGCGTGGCGACTTTGTAGGGCAACTTCACGCGCGCAGTGAAGCAACTGCCGGGAAAAGCGCCAAGCTCCAAGTTGCCGAGGTGGGGCGCGTCACTCCGTGCGCGCCGGCTTGGGCAAAAGGAGGAACGACGGGCAGAGGACTGCCCGCGCCACCCACCTCATCCGTTCATTTTGCCGCACCCACGCAGTAAAGCTTGCTCCCGGTGCGGATGAACAGGCTGCCTTGAGCGACCGCCACCGTCGCGCGCAGATCATCGTCGCCCTCATCCCCCATCGCCGCGACGTGCAGCAGTTTGAACTCCGGGGCCGCCGCGACGACAAACACTTCGCCGCGAAAATTCTGGAAATAGATTTTCCCATCCGCGCCCGTGGGGGACGACTCGATCTTGACCCGCGTGCCCAGTTCCCCAATCCAATCCGCCTTGCCCGTGGCCGGGTCAATCCGCGCGATGTTTTTCCTGTCCCCGTTGACCACGTAAAACCGGCCTTGATAAAACAACGGCGTCCCAACGTCGCTCGAAACTTCGCGCTCCTGGCTGGTCCACGCCAGCCCCGAATCATCCAAGGCGCCCTTGCTGCCCGCCTTGACCGCAAACACCGGCGAGCCTTTCGGCGCGGACGCCAGCACCACGCCCCCACCGGTCACCGGCGAGGGCACGAGCCGCCAGTGCGTGATCCGGGTTGGATTCCAACTGCCCCAGCGCCAGAATTCCTCGCCGTCTTTGAGACTATGGCCGGTGATACAATCGCCCCCCGTGACCAAAATCTCCCGTCGGCCTTCATGCTCGAACGGAATCGGCGTGCTGTACGCTTCGCGAGATTCTTCGTGCGCTTCGCTCGGACGGATGTGCTTCCAGATTTCCTGGCCGCTCTTTGGCGCCAACGCCAGCAGGTAGGAATCGTTCGGGCCATCCTTTCGTCCCCGGCCATGCACCGGCACGTTGCGTTGCAAAACCTGGATAAAAAGCTTCCCATCGAACAACGTTGGACTGCTGCCATACGTCCAGTTGAACGCCAACGGCCCGTAATCCTTGGGCAGATTGCGCGCCCAAACTTTATTCCCCGCGAAGTCAAACGCCACGAGATCCCCGGTGCCGTAGAGAAAATAAACCAACTGGCCATCCGTCACCGGCGAGGGCGACGCCAGATTGCTGCGGTCGTCCAGGTTGAAGCCCGGCGCGATTTCATGATTCCAAAGCTCCTTCCCCGTGCGGCGATCCAGCGCCAGCGCGCGCAGCGTTTTGGTGCGCAGATCCGTGGAACTGACAAAAACATGATCGCCCCAGATGATCGGCGTGGCGGCGGCGGGACCGGGCAAGGAAGCGACCCACGACACGTTGTTCGTTTTGGAAAAGTCGGTCGGAAGCTTTTGCTCGGTGGACGAGCCGTTGAAATTCGGTCCGCGCCAGTGCGGCCAGTTTTCTGCACTTGAGGATCCGCGCAGGCCGAGGAGTGCAAGCGCGCAGAATAGAAGTCTTCGGGAATGTTTCATGTGCTGGTGATTCTTCCCAGTGCGCGTCCGGGTTTCAAGGTTGATTTAAGCCCATTCATTGACGGTTGCACCCAGCGCTGCCAACCTTGTGCGATGTTCGAACTCGTTTCCGATTACGCGCCCGCCGGGGATCAGCCGCAAGCGATAGCGAAGCTGACAGAGGGGGTGTTGGCTGGCACCAAGCATCAGGTGCTCCTTGGCGTCACCGGTTTGGGCCAGACGTTCACGATGGCAAACGTCATCAAGCGCACCGCCGGGAAACTGACCGATTGCCTTCCCAAGGTCGGCTGGCAACCATAGGTAATGACCTCCTCCATGATATCCCTGCGTTGGCGGCAACTGATCTGGCGGCTGGCGTTGATTCTTGGGGCGTATTCCTTGCTCCGTGGGATTTTCTTTTCCTGGAATCACAGCTTGTTCGTGGATGTCGGCGCGGTCAAGGTGGCAAAGGCGTTCTTTGCTGGTTTACGCTTCGACCTTGCGGCGGTCTTCGTCATCACCGCGCCGGTTGTCCTGCTGACGATGCTCCCCTGGCAATCGCACCTGCCCCGCAGCTATGAGCGCCTGACCAAATTCCTATTTCTGGCACTGAATTTTCCGTTTCTGGTCATCAACATCGTGGACATTGAATACGTCCAATTCACCGGTCGGCGGGCGGACCTCACGTTGCTTGGGGTGGGCCGTGACGTGGGCGTAAAGTGGCATTCGTTGGCCCTGGAATTCTGGCCGCTGGTGTTGCTGGGCGTGCTGATCATGGCGGCCCTTTACTTCCTGTATGACCGGATGCGCGGGCCGGAAACCGCAAACGCCCGGCCCATGAGCGTCTTGGCCTGGGCGGCGAGTCTGCTGGCGATCCTCGTTCTTGCGGTGGTCGCCATTCGTGGCGGAGTGCAGAAGTTGCCGATCAATCTGGTCGATGCCGCCGTGCAAAACCACTACGGCTTGACCCAGCTCACGCTGAACTCCTCCTTCACCGTCATCCGGAGTTACGGCAAACACACCTTGAAAAAATACGACTACTTCAGCGCCGGGGAGCAACTGCGCCAATACCTGCGCCCGTTCGTGAACGGGGAAAACCTTCTGCGCCAACCCGCGCCCCGGGACAACCTGGTCATCCTTGTCGTCGAAAGCCTCTCTGCGGAGTATTGCGGGGCGGGGAACGGTGGGGGGCGCTACACGCCGTTTCTGGATTCCCTGGCCGCGCAATCATTGTTTCTGCGCCATCACTACGCCAATGGGCGGCGCTCCATCGAGGCCATGCCCTCCATTCTGGCGGGGCTGCCTTCGCTCATGGACCAATCGCTGGCAGAATCCTCGTATAGCGACCACCCCATCCTAGGTCTGGGCAGTCTCCTTTCGCCTCACGGTTACACGACCAGTTTTTTTCACGGCGCAACCAAGGGCACGATGCGCTTCGATGTCTTCATGCGCCAGGCCGGCATTGAAAATTACTTTGGCCGGGCCGATTATCCGGATCAGGCCGACTTCGCCGGCGACTGGGGGATTTTTGACGAACCCTATCTCCAATATGTGGCGAAACAGTTGACCACGCAAAAGCCGCCGTTTGCCGCCGTGGCGTTCACGCTTACCTCGCATCCGCCTTACCCGATTCCGACCAAGTACCGCGGCCGGTTCAACAAAGGTACGCTCGCCATCCATGAATCCATTGGTTACGCCGACCACGCGCTGGCGGAGTTTTTCGCCACCGCGCGACAGCAGCCGTGGTATTCGAACACGTTGTTTGTCATCACCGGCGATCACACGCAGAAGCTGGAGACGCCGGAATACTCCAGCATTCTCGGCCACCATCGGGTGCCGCTGCTGTTCTTTCATCCGCAACACCGTTTTGCGATGGTGGACCCCAACCGCGTGACGCAGCATGTGGACATTTTGCCCTCGCTCCTGGACTTTCTACAAATCCAGCCCGACCAGCAGTTGTTGTTTGGCCGGTCCGTTTTCCGGGCCGGAGAAGGGCGGGCCTTCCTGCACCAAAGCGGGCATTTCTGGCTCGTGCGCGGTAGCCGCGCCCTGGAGTTCACTCCCGCTTCGCCCAGCCGGCTGTTTGATCTGGCAAATGATCTTTCCCTCCAGCAGCCGCTGACCAACGAGCCGGAGCGGTTTCAGGCCATGGAACTGGAAGCGAAAGCGCTTCTCCAATATTTCAACAATGGCCTCCTGCAACATCAACTCTACGACCGGGTGCTACCTTTCCCGACCAACCAAAGCCCCAAGGTTGCATCGCCGGGAGCAACGCGATCAACCGGTCACCGATGAATTAGATTTTGCCACCGGCACAAACGAGTACACGCCGATTGCGACACCGCCACGGCGGCGCGCAATTGATCGGCGTCCGCGGCACCCATTTCAGCGAAAGGCAGATTTCGGCTGTGGCGGTCGTTGACGGGGACAGCAGACATTTCTACTTTCAACCGTGATGTTCGAACTCGTCTCCGATTACGCGCCCGCCGGGGATCAGCCGCAAGCGATTGCGAAGTTGACGGCGGGCGTGTTATCCGGCGCGAAACATCAGGTGCTGCTCGGCGTCACGGGGTCGGGCAAGACGTTCACGATTGCCAACGTCATCAAGAACGTCAACAAGCCCACGCTCGTCATCTCGCACAACAAGACGCTCGCGGCACAGCTTTACGCGGAGTTCAAAAGTTTCTTCCCGCGCAACGCGGTCGAGTATTTCGTCAGCTATTTCGATTACTACCAGCCCGAGGCGTACATCCCGCGCACGGACACGTTCATTGAGAAGGATTCCGCCATCAACGAGGAGATCGAGCGGATGCGGCTCGCGACGATGAGCAGCCTGTTCGCGCGGCGCGACGTGATCGTGGTGGCGAGCGTGTCGTGCATTTACGGCACGGGCAGCAAGGAGGACTACGAGGCGATGGTGATTCCGGTGTTCGTCGGCCAATCGTTGTCGCGCGAACAATTCCTCTCGCGCCTCGTGGACCTGCAATACAACCGCAACGACATCACGTTCGAGCGCGGCGAGTTTCGCGTGCGCGGCGATACGATTGAACTTTGCCCCGCCGGTCGCGAAGACGCGTTGCGGGTGGAATTTTTCGGGGACGAAATCGAGCGCATCACGCGCTTCGAGCCGCTCACGGGCGAAAAGCTGGAGACGCCCGCCAACACGATGATTTTTCCGGCGAAGCAATTCGTCACCACGGGCGACAAGATGAAGCGCGCCGCGCGCGCCATCCGCGAAGAGCTCCGCGAACGAATTGTTGAATTTGAGAAGCAGGGCAAGCTGCTCGAAGCCCAGCGCATCAAGATGCGCACGGAATACGATCTCGAAATGATGGAGGAAATGGGCTTCTGCTCCGGCATCGAGAATTACTCGCGCCACATCGCCAATCGCAAGCCCGGCTCGCGGCCCGCGACGGTGATTGATTTCTTTCCCGACGACTTTCTGCTGGTGCTCGACGAATCGCACGTGACGGTTTCACAAATCGGCGGGATGTCGGAAGGTGACCGGTCGCGCAAAACGGTTCTGGTCGAGCACGGTTTCCGGCTGCCGAGCGCGCTGGACAACCGCCCGCTGAATTTTTTGGAGTTTCAAGCGATTCAGACGCAGACGATTTACGTCAGCGCCACGCCCGCGCCGCGCGAACTCGCGTGGGCACGGTCGAGTGCTGGTGTAGCGGCGGGCATCCTGCCTGCCGTAGAGCCGGGCTTCCAGCCCGGCGGAAATGACGTGAACATATCGGAGCGCGTCGAAAAACCGGGTGCCTCTGCAAGTGCGAGTGCCAGTCCGGGCGGCAAGATGCCGCCCTCTACAGCAGGCAGAATGCCCGCCGCTACACTGCCCGGCGTCGCCGAACTGGTCGTGCGCCCCACCGGCCTCATTGATCCCAAGGTCACGATCAAGCCGCTGAAGGGGCAGATTGACGATCTCATTGAGGAATGTCGCAAGCGTGCCGGCTTGAAAGAGCGCATCCTCGTCACCACGCTCACCAAGCGCACCGCCGAGGAACTGACCGATTACTTGCGCGACATCGGTGTGAACGTGCGCTATCTGCACAGCGAGATTGACGCGATCGAGCGCGTGGAGATTTTACGCGCACTCCGCAAAGGCGAGTTCGACGTGCTCGTCGGCATCAACCTGCTGCGCGAGGGTCTCGACCTCCCTGAAGTTTCGCTCGTCGCGATCCTTGACGCGGACAAGGAAGGTTTCTTGCGCAGCGAGACGAGTTTGATCCAGACGGCTGGCCGCGCCGCGCGCCATCTCAACGGCGAGGTCATCCTCTACGCGGACGTGATGACCGACAGCATCAAGAAATTCCTGGCCGTCACCGAGTATCGCCGCAAACGCCAGATTGCTTACAACACAGAGCACAACATCACGCCCCGCAGCGTCGTCCGCGCCGTGGAGGAAAGCCTCGCCACCTACGAATCAACCCGCAAACAAGCCGACGGCGTGTTGCGCGAGGCGGGCGTGGACGTTGATCTCACCACGACCATCAGCGAACTCGAAGAAGAAATGCTCGCCGCCGCGAACAATCTGGAATTCGAGAAAGCGGCGCTGTGCCGCGACCAGATCAAGGAACTCAAACGGGCGCTGGACGGTTCACCGCCGGCGCGGGATACGAAAACGAATCCGGTAAGTTATCGCCGGTCCGGGCGCAAGCGAAGATAGGGCGAGCCGCGCGCAATAGTTTGGTTGCCAAGACTGGCGGATGTGTCAAGGTGGCGGCGTGAGCATCATTGGCGGCCCGACTAATCTCAACGGGCCGTTCGACCGCAACGCCACGGGCGGCGTCATCACCCCCCACTCTTGTTTTCCGTGCCGCTGCTTGTCGAGAACTTCGTGGGCCAGCACATCTTCCGCGTGGTGAGTCCATCGGATCGGTTTGCGCTGGTGGATGCGACATTCACTGTCCCCAACGCCACGCGCTCGCAATCCGTGACCGGCCAGGTGTTTCTCGGGGCATCGCCCGCGACCAACGCTGTCGTCGTGGCGTTGACGGGGCAGGATGGAAACTATGCGGGCGCCGCCCGCGCGGACGGTGCGGGGCGTTATTCGTTCAGCAGGTCTGCAAAAAAGTCCGGATCGCCGCTGAGGTCAATGAAGTGGACGCCTTTTTCGTTCGTCCCGATTTTCACCGGCAAGGGCAGCACCATGGCTAGATTAGGCTGTGAATTGACGTTCATGCTGTATGCCAAAAACTGCCGACCCTCCTCGCCGCCCCGAGCGAAGAGGTTGGTGGCGCTGACGGAAATGACTGGTTGGGAGAAGCAACCCATAGATTTGGTTCGGTTGGTGCAATTTGATTTTTTTCTAGCGGACGCAGCGCGGCGGCTCAACTCTTTTTCTTCGTCCACGCGGCTTCCGAGTCGCTTGGTTATCGCTTGGCGTCGCGCCCCGCGTCATCGGCACCAGCAGTCTCCTGGTTTTCCTTCAGCTTGCGCAGCATGTGTCGGATGTCGAACGCGCCGCGGATGCCGACGTACACCGTGATCGTCGAATACCACACGAGCACCGCCAAGGTCAGCAGTCCCCAGAAGGAATGATTCGTCAGCATGGCCGAGAGATTCATGGCAATGGTCCTTTCAGAGGCGTTTTGGGTTCTGGTTTGAGCAACGAACCGATCACCATGGACAAGGCGACGACGGCGAACGTGCCAATGTTCACAAAGTGGCTGCCAATGTTGTGCGCCGCCCAACCTTCGGTCACGGCCTTGCCTTCTTTGAGGAGCGCTTGCCCCGCCGCATCGAGCACCGGCACCTTCACGAACAGGTCCAGTGAGAGCGCCAGCACCGGCAGCACGGCACCGACGACAATCGCCGCGATGGCGCCCCAGTTGTTGGCCCGCTTCCAATAGCAGCAAGCGATCAGCAGAACGGACATGCTCGCCAGATAGATGGTGCCGGTGGTTTGCAGATATTCCCAGAGGTTGCCTTCCAGTTTGTACCAAAGCCCCCAGATCAGCAGAAAGATGCCGATCAGCGCAATGATGCAGCGATTCCAAAGCAGCCCTTTCTTCTCGGACCAGGCAACCTTGCGGAACGGCGCGAGGATGTCGTTGTAGATCACGCTGCCCCAGGTGAGCATGTAGGAAGAATCCGTGGACATGTCCGCCGCGAGCATCGCGGCGACGAGCAACCCCATCATTCCCGCCGGCACGATCTGGCTCAGCAGATAAGGCATGGCAAAGAGCGACCCGTCCTTCTCGCCAAATTGCAGACCGATCTTCTCCACCACGGACGGTTCGATCATGGCCAGCGCCGCGATGCCCCAAATGCCGGGAATGACCCAGCGGCAGATGAAGAAAAACGCCGTGCCCGTATAGACCTTCCGTCCGGTGTGGCTGTCTTTGGCGGCGAGCAAACGCGCGATGACCGCCTGCCAGGTGAGCACGGCGGCGGTGTTGGTCAGCAAATTCGACAGCACAAAGGGCCAACCCAGGTCTTTCGGGATGAACGCATTGAATCCGCCCGCGCCGTGATGGGTCTGCACCGCCGCGACCAGCTTGTCCCAGCCCACTTGGTGCAGCACGAGGAACGTCACCACCAGCAACCCGGCGCTCATGACGATGAACTGGAGAAAATCCGTCACCAGCACGGAAAGCATCCCGCCCAGAATCGTGTAAACGGCGACGCCGATGAGCAGAACCGTCATCGCGAGTTCGAGGTAGCGAAGATTCATACCGCAGCAGACGACGAGGAACTGCCCGCCCACGCGCAGGAACACGCCCATGTTCAGCAACCCGCCCAGCACGATCACCACGCCCGCCAGCCAGCGGACCAATTTTCCGTAACGCCGCTCGAACAACTCCGGGATGGTCATCACGCCGGAATCGCGCAGCGGCTTGACGCAGAATCCCGTGTAGCCGACCACGAACATGGCGATGGCGTTGCAGACCCCGGGCACGGCGCCCGCGAAGCCGCGCGTGTAGCCCGCCTGCGCCGTGTACATGCAGGTGACGATCCCGAACTCCGTGGCCGCCAGCGACGCAATGCCGAGATAGATGTTCATCTCACGGCCCGCCACCAGGAAGTGGTCCACCCGCGAGACGTACTTCCGCACCATCAGTCCCGCGACCATCGTGGCGAGCAGATACAGGCCGACGATGCTGCCGTCGAGTAGCCAGTTGAAATGAGTCATGGTGTTTTGATTTTGTCGTTTTGGCCCGTCAATGAATTCTCAGTCCACTTTCAACCAGGCTCACCGCGCACCTTTGACCAGCAGCGGAATCGAATAAAGCGAGGTCTGCGCCGTGATAAACAGCGTCTGGCCGTCCGCGTCCCCGAAACACAAATTCGCCGGCGTTTCGGGAACGAGAATCTTGCCGATCAACTTGCCGTCTGCGGCGAAAATCTGCACGCCGTCCCCCGCGCTGGAAAAAATTCGGCCCTGCGCGTCGCAGCGGATTCCATCCGGTCCGCCCTTGTCAATCTGACAGAACACCGCACTGCCCGTAAGCGTGCCGTCCTTCTGCACATCGAATACGCGAATATGGCGCGGCTTGCCGGAGTCCGCGACGTAGAGCTTCGTCTCGTCCGGCGAAAAGCACAGACCGTTCGGCATGTCGAAATCCTTGACGACGATCGTGGTGGTTTTGGTCTTGGGCGCGAAACGATAAACGTAGTTGCCCTCCTGCTCCTTCGCTTCGCCCTTCGGCAGGCCATAAGGCGGGTCCGTGAACCAAACCGTGCCATCGGACTTCACCACCACATCGTTCGGCGAGTTGAACTTCTTGCCGTCGAACCGGTCCACCAGCGTCCGCAGCACGCCTTTGCGGTTGAGCAGACTCACGCGTCGTCCGCTGTGCTCGCACGTGATCAATCGGCCCGCGCGGTTCACCGTGTTGCCGTTGGCGTTGAAACTCGGCTGGCGAAACACCGTGAGGCCGTCCTGGGTCGTCCACTTTTTGAGTTCGTCCGCCGGAATGTCGCTGAACACCAAGCCACCGCCCGCTTCCGCCAGCCACACCGGCCCTTCGGTGAATTTCATGCCCGTGGCCAGCCGCGCCAGTTTCGCATCCGGCGCGACGATTTTATTGAATTCAGCGGCGTCGCGAATCTCAAGCTCGGCCGCCGGCAAACGCGCGAGCGCGGCGACGGCGCACAGCAAAGCAAGTGCGCCTTTGTTCCGGGGGAAACGGCAGGGTGCGTAGGCGGTTGTTTTCATGAACGCGATTCTCTTAGCACGAAGGGCCTGACCCGTCACTGAAAATCTCCCGGCTCGGTAGCGTCGGGCGTCCCGCCGGACGTAGAGGGCGGGCGTCTCGCCGCCCGGAAGGGATGCTCGAACTTGCCCTGGTTCACAAAAACTTGCCGTCGCCGACTCCGGCCACACCTTTTCCACCGGGCGGGACGCCCGGCTCTACGGCAGGCGGGACGCCCGCCGCCACGGTCATTTCAACCACGCCGCGATTTTCTCGCCCGCCCAAATTTCCTGGACCGGCTGACGCTCGCGCACCGCCGCAAACTTTTTCCCGCTGACCAATACTTCCGCCGCCAGCGGCCGCGTGTTATAGCTCGACGCCATGACGAAGCCATAAGCGCCTGCGCTCAACAGCGCGAGATGATCGCCTTCGCCCACCTTCGGCAACGGACGGTCTTTGCAGAAGTAATCACCCGACTCGCACACCGGGCCGACCACATCGGAACTGATCGTCGCGCCACCTTTGCGCGTGAGCGGCACGATCTCGTGATACGCGTCATAAAACGCCGGACGGATCAGATCATTCATCGCGCCGTCCACGATGACGAAATTCTTTTTGCCCGTGCGCTTCACGTATTCGACGCGCGTGACGAGGATGCCCGCATTGCCGGAAATGAACCGGCCCGGCTCCATCAGGATTCGCAAACCGAGCGGCTTGAGCAGTGGCACAAGTCGCGCGGCGTATTTCTCCGGCGTAAGAATCTTTTTCCCTTCCTGCTGCCACCACACGGCGTCGCCACTCGCCAGCGCCGGCTGATAGACAATGCCCAACCCGCCGCCGATGCTGAAAAACTCAAGGCCGTAACGCTGCTGCAATCGTTGCACAATCGGAATCACCTTGCGCACCGCCTGTTCGAACGGCGCCACGGTGGTGAGCTGCGAGCCGATGTGCATTTGCAGTCCGCGCAGCCGCAAATTCTTCAACTTGCTGGCGCGGGCATAGACGCCCTCGATCTGCTCGAAGACGATGCCGAATTTGTTTTCGTACGTCCCGGTGGTGATCTTCGCGTGGGTGTGCGCATCCACGTTCGGGTTCACGCGCACCGCCACGGGCGCAATCTTTTTCAACCGCGCGGCCACCTGGTTGATGCGCCGCAGCTCCGGCTCGCTTTCCGCGTTGAACGCATACACGCCGCGCCGCAGGGCGAATTCAATTTCCGCCTCGGTTTTACCCACGCCGGCAAAAATACATTTGCCCGGATCGCCGCCGGCCGCGATGACGCGCTGCAATTCGCCGCTGCTCACAATGTCAAACCCGCCGCCCAGATTGGCGATGGTGCGCAATACGGACTGGTTGGAATTCGACTTCATGGCGAAGCAGATCAGGTGATCCACCGGCGCCATGGCGCGGTCCAGTTTCTGAAAATGATTCGTCAGCGTCCGCTGCGAATAAACGTAGAGCGGCGTGCCGAATTTTTTGGCCAGCGTCGCGACCGCGACGCCTTCGCAGTAAAGTTTTTTCCCGACGTAACGAAAATCATGCATGCCGCAGCAGTTTAGGGCGACGGACCGAAAGTGCAAGTTTCGCGGGATGGATGCTTGCCTCCCCGCGCGGTTGCTGTAATCTAACGCGCATGCTGCGGCATTGATCGTGACCGCAGCGAGTTTCCGCCGCCATGAGCGCTACAAAAAAAACCGAAACCAAAATCAAGGTCCTCATCGTGGACGATCATCCGGTTGTCCGCAAAGGCTTGCTGTCCTGCCTGGCCGGGAAGGAAAACCTCAAGATCGTCGGCGAAGCCGCCAACGGCACCGAGGCTGTGCGGCTGGTCAAGGAACTCGCGCC
>CAYHFK010000105.1:0-14708 GCA_964355895.1 uncultured Bifidobacterium sp.
CATCATGCGCCGCCACCAGAAAATCTGTCAATACCATTGACTGACACCTTTTTGGAAGTCATCGTTTAGTCAAATCCACTCCCAAAGGGCCAAAGATTCTATGGGCTTTTTTCCCCGTGCGAGGAAAGTAATTTGAAATGATCAAAATTGTTTCGCTATTCTCAAAAGCCCATCTGTTTACAAACTTATGTGCATCCCATTCACTGGAATGCAGTATTAACTTAGACGTGATTCCAGATTCGACTGAATCTGGGCGAATTGTCGTTTCAGCCAATCGTTTACCTTCGGGCGAGATAAAGCTAATGATTTCGGTTTTCTCTGATAGTTCCCGTTTAATAGTAAGCTTCGGTTTTTGATCAGCAGAGAATTGCTCAACACTAACAAGCTGCGATTGCTTGTCGTATGTGCATTGCAATGATTCCCCATTAGAAAGGGGGATAGTTTTACTTGTAAACTGATTACTGGACCAATTGCAACTCGGAGTAAAAACAAGCAAGCAGAAACTGATCAATGGTGTAAAAGGAGTTTTCATCGTGGTGGGCCTGGTGCGGAAGGAACTTCAGTTCCGTCGGCATTGTACAATTTTCCATTGAAAGTGTATTTTTCGACAGAAATAGCTCCGGTTAAAGTCACTGAAGCATCACAGCCGTTTATTGTGAGTGTCGGCACGTATAGAATTATCTCTTGTTTGCCCCCTTTTTTCGCGATAGTGACCACAGCTTCTAAATATTTTTCCTCCGCTATCTGAGACAGTTTGGTGATTTTTCCATGACTTGAATAAATCGCTTTAGTCCACGTTTTTCCGCCGCTAGGGTTGAAATTTGCAGTGCCAGATGCCAAGCTGCCACGCGATGATGTTGCAGCCCCAGAGATGGAAGCTTTGAGGAGTATTCTATAGGTTCCGGGATCGGCGTTCTGTACCCATCCTCTAATGACCCCCGAAGTTAGGGCGTAAGTATCTTTTTCAGGATTTCCACCATCGACCGAATTGCAGGCGTAGCCGCAGCTTCTGTCCTCATCTGTCGTTATGTCTCCAGCGGTCGCAGTGCGTACATTGCTAAGTGTTACGGTTGAACTGGCTCCCGTCGCGGAAATAGTTAATCCGCCTGAGCCAACTCCTTCGGGCTGGCTCCAAGGACCAGATCCGCCTGCGCCATTCTTTTTACCAACTGTAACCCTGAAGATAAACTCCGGCGCAAGCCCCCAAATATCGTATCCATTCACACCATCATTCAGCACAAACGCAAAAAGGTTAATGCCACCGATCTCTCCAATCAGATCTCTCGACCGCCAGCGGCCCGTATCCGTTTGGTAATCCCGGAACAGGTATTTCGTGTCGCCTGTGTAATCATCGTGGTATTGCGTGCTGAAGCGGATGGGGTTGAGCTTTGCCATCGGGCCGGTTTCGCGTATGCGCTCCGCAAATGGGCCATCTTCGTACCGCGCGCTTTCTTCGCCCGTCGCCGCGTTCACCAGCGCTGTTACGTTACCGTTGCCATCGTAACAGGTGAAATGTGTGGTGCTCACCATCGCACCGCATTGGGCAGATGTTCCAGCTTTCACGGCCAGCACGCCACCCACGCCGCCCGCACCTTGGATGCTGTCGCTCAAATCCCAGCCGCGCAGGAAGGACAGCACCACCCCATTCGTGTGATCTAGCACCGCCAACAAAATTTGCCCATCCCACACGTAACGGTTGGTGAGGGCCGGATAGTAACTGGTGCCATTGTTCGTCGAAACAATCCGCTCCATCCAGCGGCCATCGGCCAAGTGTGTCCATTGCTCCTTCACCTTCGCCGCAGCGGGCAAGCTCGCGCTGCTTTCAATCGTGACGCGCCGGTTCTCGCCGTTCCAGATGTTCGTCCACAAACTGTCGCTCGTGAGATTTCCGTCCGCGTCATACGTGAAGGGTTCGGGTGTTTTCGCGAGCAATGATTTGCCCGCGATGTTCGTCACGATGTCCGCAGCGGCAGAGTTGCTCAACACGGCCACGTTGGTAATCGTCAGCCACATGGCGCCCGTGCTGTTGTTGAACGGCACTTCGCCCCGAAAATAATCCCCCTTGCGCGCCGTGGGTGTGTAAAGCGCCGTGCTCTCCTTGCTCCACAAACTCACCGTGGCCGGGTTCGTGGCCGTGCCCAAAACGTTCAAGTATCCTGGCACCGTGCGGCTGGTGTATTGGTTCAGCGTGTTCGGCGAATACGTGGCTGATCGCGTATCGCGCGTGGTGGTCTTGCGGTTGCCAATGTCGTCAAACGTGTAATCAAATTGCTGCCCGGCGACGGTCGAACCATCGCTCCAGTATTTCTTGCCGCTCGTGACCTGACCCATGCTGTCGTAGCTGTAAACCCAATAGCTGCCGTCCACATTGGTTACGCTGGTCCGTTGACTGGCGGAGTTGTACGCATAGGCGTGGGAGTCTAACGGCTGGAGTCCAACGTCTAAAGTCACGGTGTTCGTGAGCCGGTTCAAGAAATCATAACCTTTGGTGGTGGTCATCACCGTCGTGCCGTTCGTGGCGAACGTAATCTGTTCCACCAAGGGCGAATTCGCAAGGAACGAATAGGTCGCCGAGTTCGTGCCATCGCTGACGCTTGCCAAACGTGAGGCTTCGTCATAGCCGTAAAGAGAACGACTGCCAACGGTAGTAACATTCGTCCGGCGCAGCAGTTGATCAAACATATTGGTCACGCCCACGCCACTCAACGGGCCGCCGGCGTAGGATTCCCGCAACAGATTGCCCGCGTCGTTGTAAACTTTTGTCAAACTGGTGCTGCCTTGCAGGGTGTTCGTCATGCGCCCGCGCCGGTCGTAACTGTTGACCACATCCGGGGTGGTGTCGGTGTAATTCACCACCCACAATTCCCCGGCGTTATTGTTCGTGTACCACGTCGTGATGCCCCGCACCCAGGCCCGGGATTTCAACCGGCCCGCCGCCGTGTAGGTGTAACTCGGCCCAGCGTTGTCCGCGTATTTCTTCTGGTTGAGCCAGCCGCGCGTTGTGTCAAACAACCACTTGGTGGCCGCCGAACCGGTCGTGCCCGCGCCGGTGGTTTCGTTGAAATCCTGCCACGACGTCATGTTGGTCATGCGCCCCGCGTAGTCATACTGGTATTCCACCGGATAAATCCGCGAGCCCCAGGTCTTTTGCAGCAGGCCGTTCGCAAAATAATCGCTCCGCGTGCTGGTGCTGTCCGCCTGGACGACGTTCGTCGCCCGCAGGGATTTGTCATAATACGAGGTCGTCACCAGACCACTCAATACGCCGTTGGGCGAGGGCGTGGTGAGCGTTTGCACCTGATCGGCGGCGTTGTAGGTAAATGTGGTTGCGCTATTACGAGCGTCGATCATTTTCCACTGGCGCCCGTGGGAATCGTAGGCGTAGTCGGTTTGCGTCAGAATTGGCGAACCCCCGGACGCAGTCCGAGTGATATTCGCCAACAATCCATTGGTGTAAAGTGACACGGTTTGCGACCTGTCGGGATGCGTGGTCGTTACGGTGCGTTGCTGGTAATAGGTATCGTAACTCGTTTCATTCGTTGTGCCCAAACCGTAGCTGAGGCTGATGGAGGTGTTGTTGGCCGGAATCATGAACCGTTCGCTGACGAGAATTTCCGAGCCATTGTCCGCCGTCTGAAATACCCGCGACCGGCGCGTGGCGTAACTGGATTCATAGAGAACCACGCCATTGGTGCTGCGAGTGATGCGATCAACCGTGTCCGTCCCCACGCCGTTGCGGTTCATGTCCAAGATGGTTCTGTCTGTCTGGCCGAGGCCGTTGTAGGTGTAAAGCCGGGTGACGCCGTCCGGGTCTACCGCTTTATCAAGCTGGCCTTTCGAAGTGAAAAAGTTTGTGCTGGCCGCGCCGTCGGCATATTCGGTTTTCCACGAGCGCCCGAGCAGGTCGGCGTAGGTCTTCACCCATTCCGTGCCGCTCACGCTACCCTTGGTCTCCTTGGTCCAAGTGCCATTGTTGTAGGTGCCGTAATCGAAATAGGCCGGAAACGCCGCGCTGCCGGTCACACTCTTGAGCGAGCCATCCTGATAACGGGTTTCCACCCGCTGGCCAGCATCCGGAAAGGTCGTTGTCATCACGGTCTGACCGCTGGCATCGAACGTCTGGGCGTAAGTGGTCACACCGTTGAGCGCGTTCGTCTCGTTCACCAGCCGGCCCGCGAGGTCATAACTCGCGCGGCGCAGGAGATTGGTTGTTCCGTCGCGGCCCACGCGAACGGTAGCCAAGACATTGCCCGCCGCATCCAGCCGGTTGGTGGTGCTGATGGCATTGCGCAGCGTGCCAATCGGTCGATGCAATGGATCGTAAAGATAGGTGGTGGTCACGCCCTCGCGATCCACGGCGCTGTCGGCGCCGCAGCAGTCGTAATTCACGGTGGTTGAGGTGGCGTCGAGATAGTACGTGGTCGTGGGCCGGCCCAAGCTGTCGTGATAATAAGTTTCCGAATCCAACGGGTAGCCATCGCCCAGCGCGATGTCGTAGGAGGCGCGGGCCGTGGCAAAGCCGGCTTCCGCGGTGGTGCTGACCGTTTTGGTGCCGTTGGTCACGGCGCTCCCGTCCCCGTTGGGCTGGCCGGAAAACACGGTGGTGGTGCGTTGGCCACCGTAATCCTCATATTGATAAAGTTGCAGGGTGCCGTCGGGAGAAATTACGCTGGCCGGCTTCCCGGCCAACTCGACGGTGCCATAATAATACCGCGTCTGGGTCACGAGATTGTTGGCATTGGTCCACGAGGCCCCAGGGGTGGCGCAGCGGATGTGGTGGGTGACATCGGGGTAGATGACCGTGTATTCCCGGGCAATTTCGACGCCTTGGAGCAGTTCAATGCGCGTTTCGCAATTGCGCGTGCCGTCCAGGGACGTGTAATCCGTGCGCACCACCCGACAGGAACTTTCCGCCGCGTTGGTGGCAGCGTTGAGAAATTGCGAGACCTCATTAGTCAACCGCGCCGCGTGATCATACTGATACCGCTTCCAAAAACCGCTGGGTTCGATGGTCAACTTTACGTTGCCGTAGTTTGTGCCATCGCTACCCGCATTGTCGTAATAGAACCAAAGATTGGTGAGTGCCGAACTGCCCGTTCCCACAATCTGCCGGGAAACGACCCGCCCATAGTCCGTTAACGCGAGGTAATGCTTGGTCGTCTGCGATACCAATTCATTGGCGGCGTTCCGTACGGTGTTAGAGCGCGTCAACGTCGGCTCGTGCCACCCCACGGTTTCCTTGCGGATGCCGCCGCCCGAAGTCAAGGTCCACCCGCCGTCGGCAGACGACCATTCATAATCGGACACCCGCACCACGCCATTGGAAGCCGTCACCCGAATGTGGTTGGGGGAGGTGATCTGTTCAATGGTCGTGACGGAAAACGGACCGCCCGCCGGCTCGTACAAACCCGTTTCCGAATTCCACCCGCCCGGATTCGTGAAAAACCGAATCTGGTAGCTGGTGCTGTTGTTGGTCACAATGTCCGCCAAGACCTGCGTGGATTTGACCTGCCGCAGGCCGCCGGAAGCACGGAACACTTCCAGCGTCTTGAGCGACCCGGAGATGCCGAGCTCGTTGGGCGTCGCCAAAGTATTGGTGGGATAAGTACCGGCCAGAATCAGATTACCGGAATGGTCACCAAAGGAATCGCTGCCCAAACTGCTGGACACGGACAGGCCATAGTCGGTCAAGCCCGCCGTGGTGTTACCCGGAGTCGAGTCGCACTGCGTACAGCCGCCCGAGCCGGCGGTAGAACCACAGAGCGGCTCCAACCATTGCGTCCCCCCGACATAGTCTTCGCAGCCATCCGTGGTCACGATCTTGTAAAACGGGAGATATTCGATGGGTTCCGGCGGGTAGTAAGCCCAGCCTCCCGTGCCAATCCCCTTAAGCGTTTCCACCCAATTGGTGCCCGTCTCGTCATGGTACTTCTTGAAAACCATGTACTGGATCTCGAAATGTTCGCCCGAATTGGCCTTGACCCGGAAGCGATACTGGCCCTTTTGCATGCTGGCAGAGAAGTCACGAATCGGGATGCTGGGATTTGAGGTGGTGACATCGGTAATATCGCTCGCAGCACCGCTGCCCCCCAACCATCCCGATGGATAGCTCAAGTCAGCGGTATCCAACAGCATCGGGGTAGTGTATTCAGCTGACAGTGTAGAGAGATTTCCGCTCGCATAATCGGCAAAAACGTCCGCATAACTGACGGTGCAGTAATTCGTGCTTGTCAACGAGGTCGGCGTATAAATATCAGCTGGATCCAAGCAATCAGGTTGCCCGCCATTAAAAACCGCAATAGTCTGGTTCGCTTCAGACACACCGCAACCTTCGTCGCCTGAATTAACCCCATTAGTGTATGTCAAACTGCAAGTTCCCTGGGTCGAGGACGCTGAGATGATTCCGAATACATTCTCGGTCGTGGTTCCATCCAGACCGTAGTCACGTCGAAAGTTTTGATAAAATGATGCGTCCCAAGACCCGGAGGAATCGCTGCCCCCGTAGATGGACCACTGATCCAATGTAAATGTTCTGTAAACCTTGAACCTGGTAGGACCCGTCCCACAGGACGGTACTAATTCGATCTCGCCCACTTTGCTGCGATTGGTCGCGGCACTCCGGCTTTCAAGCTCAAACGCAAACGGGGTTTCACCCGTTGCCGTGGCGGTGCGCGCCGCCAAGAGTAACAACGCGACGAAGACCAGCGGATTGAAGTTTGTTTTCATAGAAGAATTCCCTGAAGTGTCCGGCAATGTTTTATTTCAAAGGTGTGTAAACCCGCAGACCGGTTAGATTGTTTGTGTCAGTGACGCTCCCGGGCAGCGTCGGGCTGTTTGGATTTCGCCCTTGAGCCAATTCAATCCAATCGGGTACCCCGTCCCCATCATCATCGGGACTAAGGGGGTCGCTATGATTAACAAACACCTCGTCACCATCGGTCAGCCCATCGTTATCTGAATCGGGATTGTTCGGGTTCGTTCCGAGGAAGGCTTCCTGCAAATCGGTAAGACCATCGCCATCGGTGTCCACTTTGCATTTGCCCGCGCTGCCGGCGGAGTAGAGCGCCGTGATTTCGGTGCTCGTCAGCGCCCGGTTGTAAATACTGGGTTCGTCAATCCAACCATGAAACGGCAGGATAACCGATCCGTAGGCCGCCCCGCCGACCACGCCACCAATGGCAAGGTCGTTGGTGCCCGGAAATATCCCGTTCGTATAAATGCCTTGGGCATTCAACACCCCGTTCAAATACACCCGGATCAGGCTGCCGTCATAGGTCCCGGCAACATGCGTCCAGCCATTGAGCGCGACGGCGTTCGTGGTCGCCACATACGTTGCCCCGGCCCCCGTTCCGGCGGGCGACAGTTGGAGGAAAAACCGTCCGCCCGACAGCAGCGCCGCAGCATAGCTTCTTTGGTTGAATCCCGCCACGGCGTCCCACTTGTCCACGATTTCGTTTTGCGAAGCCACGTTGGTTGGATTCACCCACGCCTCGATCGTCAGGCCGTTGGTGCAGTGGAAACTGGCCTGATCCGGGACCCGGACATGGCCGCCAGTGCCGTTGAAGCTAAAACCTTCGCTGACCACCGCTGACTGGTAGGTCGCGCTGTTGACGAGCGTGCCGCCATTGGTGCGCGCCAGATCATAGGGGTGTCCGTCGCCCGACCACCAAGCCACGATGTTGGTCGGGGCGGTGACGCAACTCGGGTTGATCTTGCCGGCGGCCCCGGCGTTGTAAATGGATTGCACCTCCGCGCCGGACAAGGCGCGGTTATAGGCCGCCGGTTCGTCAATGGCGCCGTAGAAACTGTTATCGAGATTGTCCGCGCGGAAGCCGACCGCGGCGGAAGTGGAAAAGCTGAATCCGGGGTTGTAGGCACCCACTGCGTAAGCAACGCCATCAACGTAGAACACGACCGTACTCCCGGTTTTGGTGACGGCTACATGGTGGTAGCTGGTATTGGTGATGGCGGCCGAAGACACCACGCCGCTGATGCCGATCTTGCTCAAGGCGAGCTTCCCCGTGGAATCCAGGTACAGGCCATAGCCGGCGTAGCCATAGCCGAAGAGGATGCCATTGCCATAGGACCCGTACGACACCACCGAGGTGCTGGCCCGGCGAATCCACGTCTCGAGGGTGAAATCCTGCAAGCGCAGATTGGTGGGGTTGCCGACGGTTACGCCATCTTGATTCCCATCCAGATTGAACCCTTGCCCGACTTTGCCGGCGGCATAGCCTACATTGCCTTGCAGGGTGCCGTTGTTGGTACCGATGGCATCGGCCGCATTGCCGCCACCCGGCCACCAACTCACGGCGCCCGAGGGCACGGGCACCCCGCTGACAATGACAAAGTCCAGCACCACGCTGTCCTTGGCTGGGGTGCTGGCTTTCGCCATGCGCCTGGGTTGGCCGGCGGATTTCGGATTGGTTCGGGCCGGCAGGGACTGGACAAGTTGGCGGCGGTCGGATTTCAGCCTGTCCGGGGAGATGCTGGCTTGGGACTTGGGCAACTTGTCCAAACTGGGTTTCAACGCGGTGTAGTCAACGCTTTCAATCAACCACTCGGAACCGGCAATGCGGGTAAAGGTTTTGGCCACGGGTGTCTTCTCGCCTGCGCTTTGCATCCCAAACGCGTACCCCTCCGCAATCCGACTCGCGCCAAATTGAATCGTGTCATCGGTGGCCACAACTCCGGCTTGGGCTCCGGTGGCCGCCAGCGGCCGCAGGTCAATGGTTTGGGTTTCCTTGGTGTCGGGCGTGGAATCAATCCATTCCGTCCAGACTTCCAACTGGACATTCGTGGATTGGAATTCTTTAGGCAGTTGGATTTGGTCGTAGAGGAGAATGTCTTGCTCCAGGAAATGGGGCGTGTACCGATAACGAATTCCTGCGCGGATGGTGTCGAACGCATCCGGATACACGACGGTGTTGCCGTCCACAAGTTCGCCGATGCTCTTGCGGACCTCGCCGAGCACGAGCGTTTGTCCGCTCGCCCGATCATGCAGCGCGAGCAGGGTCGCGCGGCAGGCCAGTTTACGCCCGTCCGGGGTGATGATGGTCAGGGGCGCTTCCGTAATTTCCGCCGGGAAGTAAACTTTCTGCAACCCGTAATCGGCCACCGCGCCGTCAGCGAGCAAGCGGATTTCTGCGGTCACCATCCGGGTCGCCTCCATCCCAAGGTCAAAACCAGTGAGACCGTTGGTGGCATAAACGGTGGGTTCCTCAGTAATGGCTTGTTCCGGGGGCGCGTCGGCTGGAAGGACAGGCGCAAAGATATTGGTGCCCGCCGAGAGATTGGTGGCCGCATTGACATAGTACCAGGTGGTGTTGGGGCCGACCCCTTGGGCGGGAGTGGCATTCACGCCGAACCAGACCACAGCGAGGATCGAACAGGTGGTTTTCATATTTCAAGAATGGGCTGAACGGGATACCACGGAGAAGGAGCAGAGCCGGGGAAACCCCGGCCAATAAAGGCCGCGCGCGAGGCGCAGGTCAGCGAAGAAAAGAATTGCGCTGGGGGGGGGGCACCGCCCCAACATGAACCCTTTTCCCGATTGTCGAAATAGTGACCATGATTGCCTACACCCACAACAAGCGAGAAACCCGACGAAAGAAGAAAGCTCGAACGGACGCAGACTGGTTTCGACTCTCTGGCAAGCACTTCATCATGAGTTAATGATTCTGTAAACAAAAAGTTATTAACAATCGAGTGACGGAAATGTGGCGATAAGATGGCCGTCCAAAGCGGGCCCGGTGCGTGTCGCCGGCGTCTGGCTCAAGCTCAAGCGGCTCGGAGGAGGATGAATTTGTCTAGAGTTTGGATGCCGCCAGCTTCGGGGCGCGCTGCCTGTCCTGCTCTTGGAACACCGAGCGGTACTATTGGAACGCTGCCGTCGGAAAGAAAACCTTTATGTCGTACTGTTGGAACGTCATGCCGTACTCTTGGAACGCTGCCGTCGCCGGTGCCCCGCACGAGTCGTAATATTGGAACGTCGAGAGGTAAAATTGGAACGCTGACGCTGGAAAGGAAACCTCAGTGTCGTACTATTGGAACGGCGTGCCGTACTATTGGAACGCCGACGGGTAAAATGGGAATATCGGGGTCGTCGGTGCCTCAGTCGCCTGGGGGGTTGGTGTCTGGTCGGGGACTTCGGAGCAAGGGTCGTGGTTGCGGAAAGGGCGGCCACGCAGTGGAAATGGCCTGGCGGCGCCATTTGGAATCAACGATTCTCTGGCAAAACGCGCTATTTCCTCACCAGCGCGTATTCCAGGCTGTCCACCAGCGCCTGCAGGCTGGCTTCGATGATGTTCTCGCTCACGCCGACGGTGCCCCATTCGCGCTTGCCGTCAGTAGAGGTGATGAGCACGCGGGTCTTGGCGGCCGTGCCCGTGGTGCCGTTGATGATGCGGACTTTGTAGTCGGTGAGTTCCACCGTCTTGAGTTTGGGAAAGAACTTCACCAACGCGCGGCGCAGGGCGCCGTCCAGCGCATTCACCGGGCCATCGCCTTCGGCCACGGTGTGGGCGATCTCATCGCCGACCCGGACCCGCACCGTGGCTTCGCAGATGGATTCCTTTTTGTCGCGGCGCATCGAGACGTGATAAGTCTCGACCGTGAAGAGCAATTCCGGATTGTGATCCATGATGCCGCGGATGAGCAGCGCGAGCGACGCCTCGGCGGCTTCATATTCGTAGCCGGAGCTTTCGAGTTCCTTGACCCGGGACGTGATTTCGCGCGTCTCGGGCGCGTCGGCGGCGAGCTGGAAGCCCAGTTCCTTCGCCTTCATCAGGATGTTCGTGCGGCCGGACATGTCGCTCACGAGCACGCGCCGGAAATTGCCCACGCGCTCGGGATTGATGTGTTCGTAGCTGCGCGCGACGCGTTCGATGGCGTGGACGTGCATGCCGCCCTTATGGGCGAACGCCGTCTGTCCCACCCACGGTGCGCGGACGTCGTGTCGCATGTTTGCGACTTCGTTCACGAACTCGGAAAGCTCCTTCAGCTTGGCCAGGGATTTCGACGGCACGCAGCGCAAACCCATTTTCAATGCCAGCGTCGGGATGACGCTGATGAGATTGCAATTCCCGGTGCGTTCGCCAAAGCCGTTGATCGTACCTTGCACCTGCGTCGCGCCGGCTTCGATCCCGGCGATGGCATTGGCGACCCCGAAGCCGCAGTCGTTGTGGGTGTGAATGCCGAGCGCGCAGTTCAGCTTTGATTTGGCGAAGGCAGTGATCCGGGCGATTTCGCCCGGCAGGCGACCGCCATTGGTATCGCAAAGCACGATGCACTCGGCGCCGGCTTTTTCCGCTGCCTGCCAGGTCGCGAGCGCGTATTCGGGTTCGTCGGCGTGACCGTCGAAACTGTGTTCCGCGTCGTAGATGACGCGTTTGCCATGATCTTTGAGATAGCGGATCGTATCGCCAATCATGGCCAGATTCTCATCCGGCCGGGCGCGCAAAACTTCTGTCACGTGCAAGAGCCAGGTTTTCCCAACGATGGTGACCACCGGGGTTTTGGCTTCGAGGATCAGGCGCATCAATTCATCCTGCTCCACGGCAATGCCCTTGCGACGGGTCATGCTGAACGCGGCGATTTGGGCGTTCTTCCATTTGCGTTTGGCAGCTTGTTGGAAGAACTCCAGGTCCTTGGGATTGCTGCCCGGCCAGCCGCCTTCAATGTAATGGACCCCGAACGAATCGAGCCGCTCCGCGATGCGCAGCTTGTCCAGCGCTGAAAAATTGATGCCTTCACCCTGCGCACCATCGCGCAGCGTCGTGTCGTAGATTTCCACTTGGGGTTTCATTAAATCCGCAAGAGCGGGGCAACTTAGTACGCGAAAAGGCCGGGGAAGCAAAGCTCAAACCCGCGAACCCACGGCGAACCAAGATGTGCGGTGCGCACGACAGCCGTTCCGCAGCAATCGAATTGGGAACTTTTGGCATGGGGGGCGGGAAGCGGGGGCTTCCGGCTTACGGCTTCGGCCAGTTCAAGTGTTGGTGCAAGAACTCGAACGTGCCGACGCCATTGATCGTGTGCGGGCCGTTGAAAACTTCGAGGCGCGTGCGGTCGCCGATGCCGAGGCGATCATACGCGCGGCGCACCTTGGCGTATTCATAGGCGACCCATTCGTCCGGCGCGACGCCGTCGTCGTGCCCGCGCTCGACCATGAAGGGGCGCGGCGCAATCAACGCCGCCATCTCCGCGTAGTTGAACGTATGGCCGAGATTGAACTCCGGCATCTCGTATTCGCCGGTGAACAGATAGCTGTACGGCGAGTCCACCGTGGCGTTCTTCGTAATCCAATCATTGAAATCGGCCGAGCAAATGGACAAAGCGTAACGATCCAAAACGGCGGGTACCCGCATCGCGGTCTTGCCCCCGTAGGACAAGCCGTAAAAACCGATGCGCTGCGGGTCCACGAAAGGAAGTTCGGCCAGCCAGTTTAGAATCTGGTCGTGCTGGGCGATGATGATGGAGAAAAGTGATTTTTTCAGCGGGTTGGCCTTGCGCTGCAGGACCCGGAATTTGTCTTCGCCGCGATACGGATTGTGCGGCGCGAAGACGACAAACCCGCGCTCGGCCAGTCGTGCGCCGAACGCCTTGTAGTACTGGAAGTCCTGGCTCTGCGGGTCCGCGTTGATCACCGATTCCGGCAAGCCTTCCAGTCCATGCTGACAAACGACGACCGGCCGGTGCTCGCCCGGTTTAAGATCCTTCGGCACGAGCAGATAACCCCACGCAAACACGTCGGGAAAAACATCCAGCACAACTTCGTAAGCGGTCCATTTCGGCGTCTCGCGGAGTTTCCGGCGGCGCGGGTTGGCCGGCGGAACCGGATTTGAAAACCGACCGATGACTTCCTCCTGGAAATAGGTTTTAGATTGCTGGACCGCGTTTTCCCAGTCCGGCGGCGCGCCGGCTTTGATTTGTTGCCAGAAGAATTCGGCGCGCACCCGTTCCGACGCGCGCATTAATCGCTGCGTGTAATCCTCCAATTGCCTGACCTGCCGTTGCTGGCGCCCGGCGGCCTCAAAACGCGGACGGCGGTCCGCCGGACTTAGGCCCGATGACTTGATTCGCTCGACGGGCGAACCCAACTGTTGGAGAAAAGCCGTCAGCGCCCGCTCCGAGCCCGGCCCGGTGGCCATTCCCTCAGTGCCAGAGATCAACGCCATCGGCGCGAAATTTTTCCCGCCTTTTTGGAGCAGCACCCGGGCGCGTTTGAATTCCGTTGCAACCGACAAATAATCCGGCGTGTTCAGCCTGCCGGGTGCCGCCCCGCGCCGGCCATCGCGAGCGGGCGGCGGTCCGGCAATGGTCGGCCCCGCGCTGTACTCCACCACTAATCCACGCGGCGCAATGAGTGTGGCGATTTCCGCGTCGCCGAATTCCTGGAGCAGCCCGAAAACATTCCGGTAAATCGGCTCTTCCCAAAGCCGCTGCCGCGAATCGAAGTAACCGCTCACGAGGGTGGCCGTGATCCGCGGGTCCAATGCCGCACTGTAAAACGCGATCAAACCGCCTTCCGCATAACCAGCCACGCCAATCTTGAGACTCGGGACATTGGACTCCGGACTCTGGACTCGCTTTTGATCGAACCAGTCCACCGCTGCCAACACCTTCTGCACCTCGTAGCCGATGATGTGGCGGCCCATTTCGTAAGCCTGGCGGTAAATCCATTCGCGATGCGGCTGATTGGTGAAACGGTTCAGCGCGCGACTACCGGACCAGGGATCCTGCCGGTCAAGCAACACCGGCACGATGACTTCGCAACCGGTTTCGGCCAGCCGCCGAGCGAACTGCCATTCCGGTTTGATTCCCGGTGCCAGGCCCAACAGCATTTCCGGAGTTTGATCAGCGTCCGGAATCGCGATGATCCGCGCGACCGGTTCGCCCCGGGGTTGAATCCATAAGCCTTCCCCAAAGACCCCGTCGAACACCGGCCAGCGCACGGCAAAGACCGTATAGGTTTCCGTCTCGGTAACTTTCGCCGGGTTGCCGGTGTCGCTCACGTATTCCAGTTCGGTGCCGTGCAGGCGTGAATCGCCAGCGCCGATGATTTTGCGAAAGCGATCGCGGTTTGGTTGCACCGAATTTTCATAGGCCGCGTGCGAAGTGAAATCCCGCTGCCAATACTTCGGCCGCTCGCCGGCGGAGCGCTCGATTTCGCGCATGAGAAACTGGTCAATGCCCGCGACCATTTGCGCCGAAAGGTCGCCCGTCATGGTCAAGGGGCGGGTTTCTGCTGGGAAGGCGGGCTCTTGGGCCAGGCCGGGGCGCAACAGTTGGCTGATGAGCAAAAGGCTTGGCGTAATCGGGGGCCGCATGATTTTTGCGATCATCCGGCAGTAGGCGGCGACTGTCGAGCGAAAGTGATTGCCGACTGGAGACCCGCGAGGGTTTCGTTGTCGAGGGTCGTCGCCTCGCGCCCGACGGTGAAGGTCACCCCCGCGGCCGCCATCAGGTCGCCTTCCGAGTCGGCCTTTATTGTTTCCGCCGCTGTCGCTCCGTCGCACAACCCACCGCCGGGCTTCGCCATGATTTCCGCGATGCCGATTGTCGCCTGCCCGGAAAAATTACTTTGACAACGACCGGTGTGACGTTAATTTCTGAATAGACAGAAATTAACGAATTATGTCGAAACTAAGCTCAGTCCAACAGAAGTTCATCCTCCACTGGGGCGAGATGGGCACGCGCTGGGGCAT
>CAYHFK010000106.1:0-14558 GCA_964355895.1 uncultured Bifidobacterium sp.
CCGCACCTCGGAGCTTGCCCGGGAGGATAATCATTGTTCTCATCTCCGCTGAAATGCTGAACCGTCTCGCCCAGCCCTTTTTGCCGGCTTTGAATCCGGCGAACCACAGTTTCCCACGCCCGGTGACGATTAATTTCGCCGCCGAACTGGCCGGCTTCCGCGAATTCGGCGAACCCACCCGCCAAATCGTCACCCGCAGCGAAGCCGGCTCGACTCCAACTTTCGTCAACGAGTTCTGGACCGCACGCCAGCGCCAGGCCAGTTCGCTGCATGAAGTCTCTTATCGCGCCTGCTTCAAGCCCCAACTCCCGCGCTTCTTCATCGAGCGGCTCACCCAACCCGGCGAGGTCGTTTATGATCCGTTCATGGGCCGCGGCACGACGCCGGTGGAAGCCGCGTTGTTGGGCCGCGTGCCGTGGGGTAACGACATCAATCCACTCAGCCTCACTTTCACCCGTCCGCGCCTCCGCCCGCCAACGCTCGATGAACTCGTCGCCCGCCTGAAACAAATCAACCTCGCCGACCACGATGAGTTTCCCGAAGACCTGCTGGCGTTCTATCACCCGGAGACGCTCCGGGAGATTTGCGCGCTGAAGAAATATTTCCTTGGTCAACGCTGCGTAGCGGCAGGCGGCTCGCCTGCCGTAGAGGGCGGCATCTTGCCGCCCGGACTTGCGCCCAAAGTTGATGCGAGCTTGAGATTTCACGCGCCCCCGCCGCCGGGCGAGACGCCCGGCTCTACGGCAGGCGGGACGCCTGCCGCTACAACTTTGCCCGACCCGCTGGACGACTGGCTTTGCATGGTCGCGCTCAATCGCCTCACCGGACACTCGCCGGGCTTCTTCTCGGTTTACACGCTACCGCCCAACCAAGCCGTCAGCCTCGTCTCGCAACGCAAGATCAATGCAAAACGAAACCAGACTCCGCCGCGCCGCGACGTCACCAAACTCATCCTCAAGAAATCCAAACAACTCTTCCGCGACGTCACGCCCGAAGTTCGCCAGTCCCTCGCCAGCGTGGCCGACCGCGCGCGCTTCGTGAACCGCCCCGCCGCCGAGACCCGCGAACTTCCCGCCGAATCCGTCGCCCTTATCGTCACCTCGCCGCCCTTCCTCGATGTTGTGCAATACGCCGACGACAACTGGCTGCGCTGCTGGTTTCTCGGCATTGATCCAAAAACCGTCGCGCTCACCGTCCCGAAAAAACTCGACGCCTGGGCGATTGCGATGACACAGATTTTCCACGAACTCCAGCGTGTGTTGAAACCCGGCGGCCACATCGCCTTCGAGGTCGGCGAAGTTCACGGCGGCAAGACGAAGCTGGAGGAAACCGTCCTGCCCTGCGGCATCGCGGCGGGCCTTGACCCCGTGCTCGTCCTCATCAACGACCAGAAGTTCACCAAAACCGCCAACTGCTGGGGCGTGGACAACATGAGCAAAGGCACCAACACCAACCGCATCGTCCTCTTCCGCAAATCATGAAACTGCGCCGCTCTTTCTCCGTCGCCTTGCTGGTTTCTTTGGTCGCAACCCTGGCGGTCGCTCAAACCAATACGCCCACCGCCGCCGCCCTAGCCGAACTCACCAAGCCCACCAAGCACATTCCGTTCAAAGAAGTCATCCTCGCCACCACCCAACATCGCATCCTCGATTTCGACACCAAGAATCCCGCGCACGTTGCGTTGCATAAAAAACTTTCTGCCGCCGCAACCGCCGCCGCGGCCAAAGCGCGGGCCGAAGGCGTGTTCTCCGCGCGCGCCAACGAAGCCGGCAATCACATGGAGCTTTTTGTGAAAGCCGCGTTGAAGGAAGCTGGCCTCACCGCCCGCACACCGGTCACCACCGACGGTGACGCCCAAACCACCGGCTATCCCGATGTGGAAATTCTCAGCGACCCGCCCTGCTATCTCGAACTCAAGACCTACAGCGCCACCACCGCCAACACCACTCAGCGTTCGTTTTATTACTCACCGTCCGAACATCCGAAAGTCACCCACGACGCGCTGCATTTGCTCCTCGCCTACGAACTCGAAAAGACCACCCGCGACGGCCAGACCGCGTTTATTCCCGTCCACTGGAAGCTCATCACCTTGCAGGACCTGCAGGTGGATTTGAAATTTGAGTTCAACCAGAGCAATCGCGGGCTTTACGGCAAGGACGCCAGCAAGGCGCTGCTCGGTGAAAGTGAATTGAAGTAATCCCGCCGGGCCTGAGAGCCGGTGTTACAATTCGACTTTGCCGATCCTCCTCGTCCTCCTTCTCGTCCTCGTCCTCGAATGCTTTCGGAAAATCAAGGGCGAGGACGAAAAATAAACCGTCATTTTTCAAACAGCCTCTAAAGCTGCTCCGGGTGCATCAACAAATCGGCCACCCGACCGAGCAACCGGCCCGCCGCGCCACCATCGAGGACCCGATGATCGAAGCTCAGGGTAAGATGCGATTCGGTCACGGGCACACACTGAGAGTTCGCTTCGTCCCAGCGCACCACTTTGCGGCCCGCCCCCATGCCGAGCACAAGGTTTTGCTCCGGCAACGGAATCGGCGTCGCCAGCGTCAGGCCAAACGTGCCGTAGTTCGTCACGGTGGCGATGGAGCCGCCCGTGGCATCGAGGGGGAGTTTTCGCTGGCGCGCGAGTTCGATCAGGTGGTTATACCGTGCGACCAGATCGGCGAGTTTCTTTTGGTCCGCGTTGCGGATCACCGGGACGAGCACGCCGTCCTCGACTTCGACGCCGAACCCCAGGTCAATGGCCGAAGGATGCACGATGTTGTTGCCAATGAGTCGTCCCGCCGGCGCGCTGTTCTCGGAAAGCGCGATGGCCAGCGCCCGCAGACCGTAGAGCGCGGGGCCGGGCTTGACGGCCTGCGCCTTGCGATGCGCCAGCAAACGGTCCATGAGCACCGGCATTCCGACCGTGGCGAGCGGGCGCGTCCAACTGCGCCGCATCGCATCGGCCACCGCCACGCGCATCGAGGAGGCGGGCGTGAGCTTTTGCTTCTCCAAATTGCTGATGTAGCGCTCAAAGTCCTCGACCGTGACGCGGCCCCCGGCTCCGCTGCCGGCCAGGCCCGCGAGGTCGGCGGCGTGGAGGCCGAGTTCATGCATGCGCGCCTTGAGTCGCGGCGACATATACCCCGCCCCGGCGGCATGGGCCGGCACGGGCAAACCTCGAATCGTGGGCTCCACCTGGGCTTCCTGCGTGTTCCGGGTGTTGCCGGACAACGTGGTGGCGGGCGCGGATTGCGATCTGGCCTTGTCGAGTTGAGCCGTGTCGAGCCCGAGCCGGTCCGCCTCTTCCTTGGTCACTTCAATCTGTCCCAGCGAGCCGCCCACGGGATAACTCTCGCCGAGTTGAACAGTGAACCGCTCGATGCGCCCGCGCGCCGGCGAGACGAGGTTCATGTTCGCTTTGTTGGTTTCGACTTCGATGATGTCCTGGTCGGCCTCGACGGTATCGCCCGGCTGGACCAGGAAACTAACGATGGTGGCCTCGGCGATGGATTCGCCAAGCTGGGGCATGATGATGGGGACGTGGGGCATGATTCAGAATGGGATGATCGAACGGTGAAACCATGGAGTGATGCCGCGTTGATCGGCCGAACACTCCACTGCTCCAACGCTCAAAGGTTTCAAGTTCATGGGCACCATGGCTCAATGCTGCAATACTTTTCGGGCCGCCTCGACAATGCTCTGGGCGGTCGGCCGGTGCGCGGCCCACAGGTCCGGGTGATACGGCACGGGCGTGTCCTTCGCGTTCAGCCGTTGCGGCGGCGCGTCGAGCAAATCGTAGCCTTCGCAAGCAACGCGGGCGATGACTTCGGCGGTTACGCCGCCCCACGGCCACGCCTCGCCCACGCAGAGCAACCGCCCGGTGCGCGCAACGCTGCCCATCACGGTATCGGTGTCGAGCGGCTTCACGGAACGCAGATCCACGACTTCAATTTCCCAACCGTCGCCTCGCAGCACTTCCGCCGCCGCGAGGGCTTCATGCACCATCGCGCTGTACGCCACCACTGTCAGATCGCGGCCTTCGCGGGCGATGCGCGCTTTCCCGACGGGCAACGCCTCCGTGGGCAGCGCCTCGGCTTTGAGGTGGTAATAAAGGAGTTTGTGCTCGCAGAAAATCACCGGGTCATCAATCGCCACCGCTTCGAGCAACATGCTGTACGCATCCTCCACCGTCGCCGGCGTCAGCACCACGAGGCCGGGATAATGGGCATAGATCGCCTCCATCGTCTGACTGTGAAACGGCCCGCTGCCCGACGTGGCGCCGCAGGGCAGGCGCACGGTGATCGGGCACGGCACCTTCGTCCGCCAGAACAGCGTCGCGGCCTGATTCACCAACTGGTTGAACGCCACCGTCGAGAAATCCGCAAACTGCATTTCGATGATCGGCCGCAGGCCTTCAATCGCCGCGCCAATGGCAAGACCGGCCATGGCATCCTCGCTAATGGGGGCGTCCAGGACGCGACCCGGAAATTCCTTCGCCAACCCTTTCGTTGCCTTGAACGCGCCGCCGAATGCGCCCACGTCCTGCCCGTAGATGAACACGCGCGGATCGTCCGCCAGCGCGCGGGCCTGGGCGGAGCGGATGGCTTCGAGATAGGTGATGCTCATGCGGGGTAATGCAAAATTAAAAATCCGATGGATGCGGATGTTTCCGGCTCCTCATTTTGCATTTTGCATTTTGCATTTTTAATTAGACAGGTTTCCCTCCGCCAGACGCGCGGTGGCCAGAGCCGACCAGGTTTCGGTGAACGGATCGGGTGTCGGCTCCCGCTGCACGGTCGCCACCGCCTCTTCCACTTTGTGAATGGTCTCACTGCGCCACTGCGCCAAGGTTTCCACATCGGCCCAGCCTTGCTGCCGCAGAAAATCCTCCGCCCGTTTCAGGCAATCGCCCCCCAGCGCGGAACTCTTCAGTTGGGGGTCAATGTAGTTGGCGTCATCGTGTTCGCCGTGACCGCAGAGACGAAGCAAGTGGGCGACGACCAGTTGCGGACCTTGACCAGCACGCGCGCGAACGATGGCACCACCCACTACCCGCAGACACGCGGCGAGATCGGTGCCGTCCACCTCGTATCCGGGGATGCCATAGCCCACGGCGCGATCCACGAGCGAGCGGCAGGCGAATTGCCGCGACGTCGGCGTCGAGTAGGCGTATTGGTTGTCTGCCACAACCATTACGAGCGGCAGTTTCTCGACGGCCGCCTGATTCAATGCTTCGTGAAATGAACCCGTCGAAGTTGCACCGTCACCGCAAGTCGCCACGCCGACCGTGCCGGTAATGTTCTTCATGCGCCGCGCGAACAACGCGCCGTTGACCACGGAAATCATCGCGCCAAGATGGCTGATCATCGCGAGCTGGCCTTCGCGCGGGCGACCGCGATGGACGTTGCCGTCGCGCCCGCGCATCGGGCCGAGAGTGGAGCCAAAATAATTCCGGACGCCGTCGAGAATGGGTTCGTTAAACGCCAGCCGGCCCGCCAGATCCCGAATGAGCGGGGCGAAAACGTCGCCCTCGCGCAGCGCCACCCCGATGGCCGCGCTCAACGCCTCCTGGCCGCGGCCAAGGAAAACGCCGCCATGGATTTTGCCCGCGCGATAGAGGCTGGCAAATTTATCGTCCAACACGCGCGCAAGCAACATGGCGCGATACGCTTTGACGTAAAGCTCCGGCGGCGGGGAAATTTCCTCCACGGATTTGGGTTCGACCAGCGATTGCACCATTGCGCAAATTTACGACGCCCAAGCGCGCTGGCGCAACGATTCTTTCCGACACCCACGGAGCGAGTTGTCTTGAAGCGGAGGCCGTTTGTCTTGTTTCGGGTCAACGAACCGCGCCGTCGGCGACACTCATCAGCGCCACAGATCACACGGGACATTCCAAGTTGGCCTTCGCGGAGATTGGTGTTGAATGTGCTAAATGCTGTTCGACTCGTGATTTGTTGGGCACACGAAGTGTGCATGGCGAGAGTGTCGAACTATGAATTCACCCATTGCGAAAGTCCTGTTGGTCGAAGATGACGCGGCGATGCCCGATTTAATGGCGGCCCATCTGAAGGCAGCCAACGTGGAACTGACTTGCGTGGCCAATGCCGCCGCCGTGCGCGCGCTCCAAACCGCGCCCGTTGACCTCGTCCTGCTCGATCTGGGTCTGCCCGACTTGAACGGATTTGAGTTGTTGCGTCAAATCAAGGAAGCCCCGGAGACCCAGGCCATCCCCGTCATCGTGCTGACCGCGTGGATTGGGGCGACCGAAAAAGTGCAGGCCTTTGAACTGGGAGCGACGGATTACCTGACGAAACCCTTCGAGGCGTCGGAGTTGCGGGCGCGCGTCTGCGCTGTGCTGCGCGCCAAGCGCCTGGCGGATGAGCTGACGCAGACGAATCGCGAACTGACCAAGGCCCGCGACGCGGCGGAGAAAGCCGTCCGCGCCAAGGCCGAATTCCTTGCCAACATGAGCCATGAAATCCGGACGCCGATGAACGGCATCATCGCCATGTCCGGCTTGCTGCTGGAAACACCGCTGACGCCGGACCAGCGCGGTTACGTGGAAACGATCTGTTCGAGCAGCGAATCCCTCCTGACGATCATCAACGACATTCTTGATTTTTCGAAAATTGAATCCGGGAAGATGGAATTTGAAAGCCGCCCGGTGAATTTGCGCGCGTGTATCGAGGAAGCGCTCGACCTGCTCGCCGCCAAGGCCGGCGAGAAGCGCCTTGACCTCGCGTATCAACTCGAAGATGGCACGCCCACGCAGGTCCTCGGCGACGTCACGCGGCTGCGCCAGATATTGGTCAACCTGCTTGGCAACTCGGTAAAGTTCACCGACCACGGTGAGATCATCACCACCGTCAAAGTCCTCACGGCCCCGGCGGACGCGACGGGGACGTTTGAGTTGCTCTTCTCCGTGCGCGACACCGGCATCGGCATTCCGGCGGAACGCCTCGACCGATTATTTCGCCCGTTCGAGCAGGCGGACGCTTCCACCGCGCGGCATTTTGGCGGGACCGGTTTGGGTTTGTCCATCAGCCGGCGGCTCGTGGAATTGATGGGCGGGCGCATCTGGGCGGAAAGTACCCCCGGCAATGGCGCCACGTTCAACTTCACGCTCTCGCTCCCGGCCACCGGGCCCACCACCACTTCCACGCTCGACCAACGCCAACCGGAGCTGGCCAACTTGCGCCTGTTGATCGTGGACGACAACCCGACCAACTGCCGCATCCTCGCCCTCCAGACCGGCAAGTGGGGCATCAACGCGCGCACCGCCCCGAGCGGGGCCCAGGCGCTCGAATATCTCCGCGCGGGGGAAACTTTTGATCTCGTGATTCTCGACATGCAGATGCCAGGCATGGATGGCCTGATGCTCGCGCGCGAAATCCGGAAACTTCCGAACGGGGGCAATCTTCCGCTCGTTTTGCTGACCTCGATGGGCGTACGCGCCGACAGCCCGGAGTTTGTCGCGGCCGGCTTCGCGACCTGCCTGACCAAGCCGGTCAAGCCCGCCCAATTGTTTGAATCGCTCGTGCGCATCGTCTCCGGCGTCCGCACCGCCTCCAAGCCCACGCGCACGCCCGGTAAGCTCGATCCGACCCTGGCCCGCCGCCTGCCACTGCGGGTGCTGCTCTGCGACGACAATCTCATCAATCAAAAAGTTGCCACGCGCCTCTTGCAACAGATGGGTTATCGCTCCACCATCGCCGGGAACGGCGTCGAGGCGCTCGCGGCCATTGAACGCGCGCCGTTTGACCTGGTGTTTATGGACGTGATGATGCCCGAGATGGACGGCCTCGAAGCCACCCAACAGATTCGCGTCCGGCAAAAAGACCGCGCGCAGCATCCGAATTTCAAGTCACCCATGATCATCGTCGCCATGACGGCCAGCGCCATGCCGGGCGACCGCGACAAATGTCTTGCGGCTGGCATGGACGATTACCTCTCCAAACCCGTCCGCCCGGAAGATGTGCGCACCATCGTCGAACGTTGGGGCCCCACCGCAACGGCGGGCGAACCTGCCGCGTCCACCGATTCCGCCACCACCACGGCCAAAATGCTGGCCACCACCGCCACGCCTATGAACGACCTACCCCCCATTGATCTGGACCGGCTCCACGAGTTCACGGAAGGCAATCCGGAAAATCTCACCGAGTTGGCCACCCTTTACGTCCAGCAGACGACCCAACAACTCGAGCAACTCGAAGTCGCCGTGAAGGCGAACAACGCGGCGGATATTCGGCGGCTGGCCCACAGTTGCGCCGGGGCCAGCGCCACCTGCGGCATGCGCCGCATCGTCGTGCCGCTGCGCGAACTCGAACGCCAGGGCGACGCGGGCCAATTAACGCAGGCCGCCGAACTTTGCGCGCAGACGATCAAGGAATTTGAATTGATTCGCGCCGCCCTGACCCCGTATCTGGCAACCACGGCTGCCCCGGCCGTCCGTTCTTGAGCATGAAAAAGATTCTTATCATTGAGGACGATCAGCTAGTTGCGAACATCTATCGGAACAAACTGGTCGTGGAGGGTTATCGGGTGGAAGTCGCCAATACGGGCGAAACGGGCTACGATCTCATCAAGAGTTTCCAGCCGGATGCCGTCGTGCTGGATCTGGTCCTGCCCAAACTCTCGGGCATTGAATTAATGAAAATGGTCCGCGCCGAAGCGGACTTCGCGAAGCTGCCGATGATCGCCTTCTCCAACACCTACCTCACCAGCATGGTGCAAGAGGCGTGGAAGGCCGGGGCCACCAAATGCCTTTCCAAGGCAAACTGTACGCCGCGCCAGGTCCTCGAAGCGCTTGGGAGCGTGTTGGGCACCAACGGAACCGCGGCGCTGCCGCCCTCGATCCCAGAACCCCGCGCAAAATTGACCGCGCCTGCCCCCGCGCCCATCTTTGACGTGAAGCTCGAGACAGATGTGCGCGGGACCTTTGCCACCACCCTGCCGGAAATCCTCATTTTTCTACGCGTCGGGCTGAAAGAACTCACCAAGGCGGACAGCGAAGCCGCCTGCGTGAAACCCCTTCAAGAGTTAGCCCGCCACACCCATACCTTGACCAGCAACGCCAGCCTGGCCGGTTTCGCGCCCGTCGCGCAATTGGCCGAAGCGTTGGAGGCGATGTTCCAGGCCCTGGGCGAGAAACCCGCCAGCATCACCGCGTCCACTCTGCGCACCGCCGCGAGCGCGGTGGATTGTCTGGGCTTTCTGTTTGAGCAAACCAACGCCGCCAAGCAACTCGAGGTCAGCATCGCCAAAATCCTCGTCGTGGATGACGAAGTTTTTTCGCGGCGCGCCATTACGCAAGCCCTGGACAAGGCCAAACTCAAATCCACCGCCGTCGAGGATCCGAACGTCGGCTACCAACTGCTCACCCAAGATGCCTTCGACCTCGTCTTCCTCGATGTGGACATGCCCGGCATGAACGGCTACGAACTTTGCACCAAACTGCGCGCCTTGCCGCGTTACAAAACCACGCCGGTCGTGTTCGTCACCAGTCTCAATGACTTCGAGGCCCGCGCCAGTTCGATGATGAGCGGCGGCAACGACTTCATTGCCAAGCCCTTTCCCTTCATGGAACTCGCCGTCAAGGCCATCGTCTATATCCTTCGATCCAAATATCGCCGCTTCGAAACAGTTGCCCCAACCGTCGTTGCCCCGGTCAATTGCCCGTGAAGTGAGGTCGGATTACGGCGTCGGCACGTCGTAAGGTCCGAGTCCAACATCAGCGGGCGTCACGTCATCGTGCGCCGTCGCGGCGTCTGTGAAGACTTCGCGGAGCGCATCGAGGTAGCCGAAGCCAAATTCGCTGTGCGGTTCTACGTAAGATCCCTCGCCCCACTCGTTCCAAGCTTCGATCAGGACCACTTTCCTTGCTGAGGTTTGGGACGGCGTTTCCAAAAAGTCTTTTGCGTCGCGAACGTGACGCCGGAAAAGCTCCGGCGTCCGACCAAAGCGCACGAGATTGTTCTCGCCGTGCCACGGCCGGCTGTCCCAACCGCCGTTGAGCGGCAGCGGACATAACGGCAAATTGCTTTCTGTCTGCAATTGTTTCCATTGCCGGCGATAGCCCGCCAGCAAGGTTTCATACGGAGCAAACTTCCCTTCTCCACTCATGCCCAGACCGGGCCAGGTGTAAGCCGTCACCGCGTCGTAACCTTCTTCTGCGGCCCGCCGAACGCCGCCCGCTTCGCCCACGCAGGCAATAAGGTGGAGACCCTTGAGGCCCGCGCGTTCACATTCGGCCCGCATCGCCGCGAACGCCCGCTTGACGCCGGCGCTCCCGAGGTCCTCCGTCAGGCGTTCGGGACTGAAAATGATCACGACGGGCTTGCCGTCGAAGGTCAGATGTTCGGGCCGGCGGAAGTAGTTTTCGATCCAGTGCCACGTGACGGCGAGACAATCGTCCTGGGATGAGGTGCCCGGCGGGTTGTGATTTGCCCAGAGCAGGCAGAACTTGAGCAAGTGCCGGTAGCGCGCCTTGAAGTAGCCGTCGTGCAAAGCGTGTTCGAGCTGCCGCGCGCCCTGCGACCAATACCAGTCGTAGGCAAAAAACGTGATCCCGTGTTCGACCGCCCACTTGATGTGCCAATCGGCCACCTCGGGATCGCCTTCGCGATACCAGCCCAGCACCGGTTTGCGCTCGGGGAACCGTTGCAGGGGCTGCCACTGGCTCGCGGTTTGCCAGCCCGGAAAATAGTAAGCGCCCACCTCGAAGGGTCCGCGCACCGGTTTGGGTTCAGGAACATAGCCGGTGCGCTTGAGGTCCAGCCGCGGGGTAAAACGGAGCGAAGCAACCCCACTCGTCGGGTCGGCATTGACCGCCGTGAGCTGGAGCCGAGCCTCGCCGGCCAATGGCCGCCCGGCCTGCACGGTCCAGGACAATTTGGCCTCTTCGCCAAAGCCGAGGGCAGCGGCGCGGTGATCGGTGGGCGAACTCCCAACCAGCTTTATGCCCTCCGGCAAGTCGAGTTGGCCGCTGAGGTTCGTGGCCCCCTGACCGCCCGTATTCTCGATTACGGCCGCAAGTTTCACCGGCATCCCGACGCGAGGAAGCGCCGCTTCGAGCGCAAATGAAACCACCTTCAACTGCGGCGGCCCTTGTGGCACGTCGCTGACCGTGAGCGAACGCAACCTGACTGTTGCCCCCGCCGCGGCGCTCGGGCGGAGGCCGAGGCCAATCACGCGCCCGCGCCACTCGCGGCTCGCAAGCAGGTCAAGATTGTAAGTGTGCTCGCGACCGTCCGCCGCGATCGGGAAGGTGAAGCTGTGCCACCCCCGCTCCCGCTCCGTGATGAAAAACAACGTGGCATGTCCGCCTTGGCTTGCCGCCATTCGGACGGTTACAAAGTTCTGGTTGGTCGGGTTGATGTTCAGCGGCGGACTCAGCAGCCAGCCCGTCGGAACGGAATGAAATTCGCCCGGTTGCCAGACAGCGGAACCGTTGTCGCCGGTCGAATCGAACCACTGCCAGCCCGATGCGCCCGACGTGAAATCAAAATCCGCGCCGACCGCGGTGGCGGGCGTGGTGAGTTGCACGACGCGAATGGAGTCCAGTTCAAACTGCGCGCCGTCATAAACATCGAAGCGCAGCCGGACGATCCGGCCTTCCGGATGCCAGCCGGGCAGCAGGCGATACGTGTGCCACTGATTGTCGCCCGCCACATTAAAGCGCGTGGTCTTCTCCTGCGCAAACCCGCCGAAACGGCCCGTCGAAGTGTTGCTCCAAAAGAGTTCACCCATGCCGTCATGATCCGCCTTGAGCCGGATTTCGACGACCTGCCACGGCGAGGCTTTGAGATCGAGGAACGAACCGAGTTCGAGAATGGGGTCGCCCCCCACCGCGCGACCCGCGAGTACGCCATTCGTGACCACGACATTGGTCAAATCGGCGTTGGGTTGCCAGCCCTCGAAGTCGCCGGGCCGGTCAAAGCGCCACTCGGCGAGCGCGCTCTCCCCTCTCACGGCAGAAGCTGCCACGGCAACCAAGGCGAGCAGCGCCAGGGAAAGTCCCGGTGAACGCAGGGAAAGCGAGTGGAAGTCTTCGCCTGGCTCCCTCACAAATCACGCGCGCAGAGATTCATGAACTCCACCGCCCCGCCCGGGTCGCGCAGACCCAACGCACCCCGCGCCGGAGCATCGGCTGGAAGCGTGAGACGTTGCGTTTCCTGATCGTTGCGCTTCACCGTCACCTCGCGGCCTTTCACGGTGATGACATAGCGTTGATAGTTGCCCGGCGTCGCGCCCTCCAGTTTCACCTGTGTGCCTTTGCCACCGACGCCCCGCAATTCAATCGTCGGGACCACGGCTGATTTTCCATCCGCCGGTTTCGCTGGACGACAATCCAGCACGAACTCCGCGTCGCCAAAATCCGTTTCCGTCCAGAGCGTGGCCGCCGCGTCCGCTTCGCTGCTCTTGAGCGCGATGCGTCCGCCGCCCGCTTGCCAGCGGGACGCCGTCGCCGCGTTCGTCCGCCACCCGCGCAAGTCGAGGCCTGTGAAAATGGGTCGCCAACCCAGGTCAAGCGGAGCCGTCAGTTCCGCCGATGCCCCACTCGACGGCAGTTCCTTGATCCGGAGATTGCGAAATTCCACCGGCGCCCCCTCCGACTCCAGGGCCAGGTAGCCTTTGCGGTAATTGCAATTCTCGCCGCCCGATACCTCCTTGCCGTTCACGCTCAGGCGCAGCACGCCGTTCGTGCCGACGATGCGGTAATGGTTCCACTCCGGCGTCCCTTTGCTCCGGTCCTCCGAGGGAAAGCTGCGATCGCCATTGTGGCGCCCGAATGGTTTCATGGTCGCGCCGTGGATGGGAAACACGTCGCCGTGCGTGGTGAACCAGTCCGACTTTTTCCCGGTCTGCTTTTCATATTGTTCGGCGTAACCATGATCGAGCACCTGCACTTCGATGCCGCGCAGGAACGGTACGCCCGGCGCCGCGATGGGCGTGCCCCAGATGAACACGCCGGAGTTGCCACCGCTGCTCAAATGCCGCCACTCGACTTCGAGGATGAAGTTTTCGTATTGCCGTTCAGTACGCAGCGCGCCGGTAGGCTGGCCGGTGCAATGAATCAGTCCGTCACGAACGCTCCACGTTTCGGGCGCGCAATTGGCGTTCACCCAACCGGTCAGATCACGACCGTTGAACAGCGGCACGAAGCCATCGTTATCGGCCGCCCGCGCGGTGACTGCCGTGGCCAGCAGGAGAATCAGGGAGAATCGTTTCATACAGCAGCAGTAGTGACAGGATCGTTGGATAATTGCACGCCCGAAAGAAAGGCGGCGGCGAGTTGGTATTGCATGATGGAAGTGCGGGGAAAGTAAAAGAAGCGGGCGCGGATTGACAGGGCGCTGGATCGGCTCGTATAAGAATTTGACAAGCAGGACAAAAGGTCTTACGAGAAGTCAAATATGTTCACCGCGAATCAACTCAAGGAACGAATGCAGGAAAAGCCGTTCCGCCCGTTCCGCATCAGAATGTCCAACGGCGAATCCTATGACATAAAAAACCATGATGCCGCCTGGGTGCTTCGAAATGCGGTCGAGATCGGGATGGACCCGGACGCGGAGGGCTTCGTTTCAAATACCAGACGGTGTGCCATTCTTCACATCGCCAGCATCGAGGACATTCAAACGGCGAAAGCGGCGTGACTGTTCGGACTCGGCACGAAAACCGGCGGGCTCATGTATCTGGTCCGCCTCACCCACGCCGGCAAATCCCTCCGGCCTGAACCTTTTGAAGTCTTGGGGAAAGACAACGCGATGCAGCGGGTTGAACGGGCGGTTGGCCATGCAAGATTTGGTGGGTAAACGCAACTAAACGCAGTTAAGATTGTTGCAACCATTGTGCGAACCACGAATTCAAAGCACAGCACGCTTATCAAAGGCGAATCGGCCTTTACCCTGATGGAGCTTTTGATGGTGGTTGCCATCATCGGAATTCTGGCTGCCCTGTTACTTCCTGCACTTTCCAAATCCAGAAGCAAGGCCCACCAAATACAGTGCGTTGGCAATTTGCATCAATTGGGGCTCGGCCTACAGAACTTCGTCGCAGATAATCACGCTTATCCCTCGTACTTCGCAGGCACGAATAGCGACAATCCGGGACATTGGATCAGTCAGCTTGAGCGCGGCGGCTTTGGCAATTCCAAACTAAAAACAAATCTTTTTAGCGAGAGTGTATGGCATTGTCCATCAGTCCCGGGGACGCGCCTGGGCCAGATCCGAGTCAGTTACGGTTACAACGCCTATGGTGTTCTTGCGATAGGAAACCACACCAACGCGCTCGGACTTCTCGGACATCTCATTTCCAGGTCGGAATTGTTTGCGCCCATTCGCGAATCAGAAGTGGTCAATCCAAGTGAGATGATGGCGATTGGCGACAGTCTTAGTGGTGGGGTGGATTTTATGCGCCACCATTTTTATAATTCGGATCAAAGAGCAGGTGCATCATCACGTCATCAAGGAAAAGCCAACGTGGCATTTTGCGACGGCCACGTCGAATCTCCGACACTGAAATTTCTTTTTGAAGACACCAGCGCTGCGGCTTTGGTTCGCTGG
>CAYHFK010000107.1:0-14472 GCA_964355895.1 uncultured Bifidobacterium sp.
TCAATGTCGAGTTTGTCCACGCGGATTTGGGCGGTCATCAGTTGGTGGAGCAGGGTCTGGAACAAATCCGACAACGCGGCGCGCTTGCGCTCGTGAACGGCAATTTTCCGGTCAATGGTTTGCAAGATGCTGACGATTTCGTCCTGTTCGTCGGGGTCGGGCAAGGCAATTAACAGGTCCCGGATGCGGCCTGGTGAGGTATGACGAACTTTTGAACCTGTACCTGTCTGCGCAATTTTGCTACGAACTTCCGGCCTAGCAAAAAAATGGTAGAGGAACAGTTTGCTCAATCTGTTCGCGTCCAGAATGGAGATAAGGCCGAGACGCTGATTGTGAAGAAACTTATCCGACTCTGGAACAAGTATGACGCTGCCGAGCAGGCCCGAAGTCTGCTCGGTCATGGCAACTAGCATGTCGCCCTTCGGCAGCAGATATTGGGGCGGAAATTGGCCGATGTAGTATTTGGTTTTGTCCTTTTGGTCTCTGAACCCTCCTTCCTCGCGGAAGTGTCCCGGTGTGAGCAGAACGTATTTTCCAGATGTCGCAAAGGATGAACCTTTGAAAGCATAGCCGTGCTTGATGTCGAGTAATTGCGCAAGCCGTTCGGGCTGCCATCGCGCGGGGATGAGTCCGGCTTCGGTTTCTTTTTGCGGATCGCCGCGCAGGCCGTGGGTGAAAAGTTGGCGCACGGCGGATTGTTTCAACTCGCGAGTGGTGGCAAGCAACTTTTCCTCTGCCTGAAGTGCGCGCTGCATCATCCAAAGCACGGCCCCAATTTTGTCCCGCTCCCGCTCGGGCTGCACGTCCCACGAGAATCCCGCCAGTCCGTGCCAGGAAGTTCTCGGATGATTCACCCCATTTGTCGTTTGGTCTGCGTGCGTTCGGAATTCGGCAGTGTGGATGAGGCCAAGCAAGTAGGCTGCACAACAATCAGGCTGTGGGCGAAAGACGAGAATGTCCGTCGAGCAAATTCCGTCTGCTGGTGCGAGTACGGCCTTGTCGAGATATGGGCGAAGTTTGCCGTAGAGGACATCACCCTTGAGAAAGCGTGTTTTAGCACTCTGAACGTCAGAGGGCTTGCCGTGGCGATTGAGAATGAACGCCCCGCTGTCGAGGTGCTCCAGGCCGACATACACGGACGCCCCGCTTGTAGCCGGGTCGCACTGGTCTTTAACACAATCGCAGAGTTGAGAGAATGATTTCATGCCTCTTTGGATTGTGTGCGCTTAGCGAGTGCCTTGATTTGCTTAATCACTGGCGCGAGGTCCGCATTGATCGCCACCTCTTCGACGCAAGCTCCGTCGTATTCGGCGATTGCTGTTGAGAGGTCCTTTGTTGTCAGCCCGCTGGTCGAGACGAGATACCGCGATGGAGAAAGATTGAAATCATTCTTGGCTGCTTCGGTGGTGGTGATGACTTTGACGAAGCCATCCACGTCTTTGCCGTCGTTGAAGGCGTCGGCGATTTTGCGAATGTACTCATCCGGGATGTAGTTCTTGGGCTGACCTTTTTTGAACTCCGCGCTGGCGTTGACCAACGTAATCTTACCGCGCCGGTCCTTGGGCTTCTGTTTCCGCAGGACAATGATGATGCCGGCGGCGGTGGTGTTGTAGAACAAATTGTCTGGCAGGAGAATCACGCCATCAATCAAGTCCTGCTCAACGAACCACTGTCGGAGTATGCGTTCCTTGTCCTCGTTCTTGCTGCCGCTGCCGCGCGTGACCGCACCGGTGTCCAACACCACCGCGGCGCGGCCGTTCTCCTTCAAAATCGAAACGGTGTGCTGCAACCACGCCCAATCACCCTTGCCGGAGGTGTTGCCGCCGTGGGAATCAAAGCGGTCAAACGGGTCGTTCTCAAACGTCTTTTCGTCAAACGGCTGATTCCACATGGGATTCGCGACGACGATGTCGAACTTTTTGAGGCTGGTGTCGTTGTCCCTAAATTTCGGGTTGGTCATGGAGTTGCCGCGCACGATGTCGCCTTCCATGTCGTGAATGACCATGTTCATGCGGCCAATAGCGTAGCTCGAACCGGTGAGTTCCTGGCCGTAGAGCTTGAGCGGGCTGGACACTTTGCGATCGCGCTGGACCAGGGCGAGTTCGCACTTGATGAGCAGTCCCGCCGAGCCGCAGGCGAAATCGCAGACTTCCTCACCCTGCCGGGGGCGGACGATGTAGGCCATGATCCAGCCGACTTCCTGCGGCGTGAAAAACTCGCCGGCGCTCTGGCCCTGGCTCTCGGCGAATTTGCGGAGCAGGTATTCGTAGGCGCGGCCCAAGAAATCCGGTTCTACATCGCGCAAGCCGAGACGGTAGCGCGGGTCGGACAGCGTTTCGATGACACCGGATAATGCCTGGTCGCTGATTTCGCGCTCTCCGTGCGGCGCGGCGTTGTAGTCCACGATGTCAATCACACCGGAAAGTTTTTCCGCGTTGGCCTTGGCGATGGCGCGGACCGTCATGGTGAGTTGTTCGCCCAGCGTCTTGGGCGATTTATCCTTCCGCCATTTGAACTCCTGGCGGCGACTGACGACGGGCCAGCGACATTCCGGCGGGAGATAGAAGCGGACGAGGGAATGGTCGGCCTCCAATACCGCGACGGCGGTCTCGATGTCGCCGTAGGTTTCGGCGAGCCGCTTGACCTCGTCATCGAAAACGTCGGACAGGCGTTTGATGAAGATGAGGGGCAGGATGTAGTCCTTGAATTTGGGCGCATCCTTCTCGCCGCGGATCGAGCACGCGGAATCCCAAAGCATCTGCTCCATGGATTTGGTACTTAAAACGGCGCTGCGGGCCGTGCCGCGCTTGCGGCGGCGAGGCTGCCCAGCGAGGTCGCCGGTGACGATCTCGCCCGAATCGCGGGCAACCAGGGGTTCACCACCGGCTTCTTCCAGCATTTTGTTGATCGCATCGCGGGCCGCACCTTGTGGCTTTGCTTTGCCGTTTTCCCAGCGGTTGACGGTGGGGAAGGAGACATTGAGGCGTTGAGCGAGTTCTTCCTGGCTCAAATGGAGCTTGGTGCGGAGGTCGCGGAGGGTTGAAACAAGGTCTTCAGAGTTACGCATCAGTGATGTGTATGATATAACAAAATGCAGTCAATCACCAAACCCAAACATCCAAGCTCCAGAGAAATCCCAAGGCTCAAGCTCCAATCGGTGTTAGAAAAACGGTTGTAGTCAGAAGAAGACCGCATCTGGGCTGGTCAGGAAGCGACTTCGGCTGAAACCGATTTTAGTTGTTTGAGCTTGGAGGTTTCTGGATTGGTTTTTGGAGGTTGGAGCTTTTGCCGGGCAAGGAAGATTCCACCGAAAACAGCGGAGAACCAATCGGCTGCGGTGTTGTTGCTGATATGCATTGATACTCGCGAAAGGGTCGCGTTGACCGATGCAGTCCTGAGCCGATTCAGCCCAGTTTGAGGTTGCGTCGCGCCGGCGGCGGCCTAAGCTTCGTGCCAAGCTGTCTCGTCAGGACAACCACCAAAGATCATGATCCGCTCGCTCGCTTTCACCACGCAAGGTCGCCTGCACACGCGGGACATCGAGATGTTTCTGATGCCCACGTTGTTGAGCGACACGAATCTGTTTCTCTGGATTGATCTCGAAAAGCCCACCCCGGAGGAGACCAAGTTTATCCTGGAAGACCTGTTTCATTTTCATCCGCTTTCCATCGAGGATTGTGTGGGGGTCAGCCCGTCGCCAAAAGTTGAGGAATACCTGCCCAAGGAGGAGGACAAATTCGCGCCGTACCTGTTCATGGTGATTCACGCGGTGGATTACAGCCGCAAGGACGGCGTGTTCGGCACGAGCGAATTAAACTTTTTCCTCGGCAAGAATTTTCTCGTCACCTACCATGCGGTGCCCTTGCGCAGTGTGGCGATCACCGAGGAACGCGCCTGCAAGGGCACGATCCACATCGCCCGCGCGCCGGATCGCGTCGCGCACAACCTGCTGGACGCGATTGTGGATAATTACAAGCCGGCGCTGGAAGAGCTTTCCATGGAAATCGCGGAACTGGAACAGAAGGCGTTGCAAAATCCCACGCACAAGACGCTCAATCAGATTCTCCAGGTCAAAAAGGAAGTACTGCATTTGCGCCAGATCATCGGCCCCCAGCGGGAAGTGCTGGCACGGTTCGCCCGCGGTGAGTTTAAGCTGATCCGGGCGCATCTCGTGCCCTACTACCGCAATGTCTATGACGCGCTGTATCATATTTCCGAGCTGGCGCAGAACTACACCGATTCGCTCACCGGCATCCTGCAGGTCTATTTGAACATGTCGTCCAACCAGACCGGCGAAGTGGTAAAATTGCTGACCTTGATCACGGTCATCACGACGCCGCTGATGATGATCGGGACGTGGTACGGGATGAACTTCGGCGACCAGATGCGGGAGATGAAGTGGCCGCATGCGTATCAACTCGCGATCGTAGTGACCTTGGTTTCCACGGTGGCCACCTACTGGTATTTCAAAAAGCGGAAATGGTTCTAATCCGATGCCGCCGCCCAAATCCAGTTTCCTTGACAAGGTTCTCGGTCGCATCGGGCGGCTGGATGCCGAAGGTTTGCAGACCGTGGTGCAACGCCTCGCCCGCGAGCGGAGCTTTCTCGAAACGCTCTTCAATACCATCGAAGACGGGGTGCTGGTCGTGGACGAAACCGGGCGCATTCTTTACCTCAACCAAGCCGTGACCCGGTTGCTCGGCTTGCAACCCAATACCGAAGGCCGGCAGTTGAAGGAAATCCTGCCCGAAGTGGACTGGGGGAAAATTTCACGGCTCGACGCCAACGGCGGGCCCCACATCGTCCGGCACGAGTTCGAGGTCGAGTATCCGCGCCCGCGCTTTCTCCGACTCTACGCGGCGCCGCTGGATGGCGAGGCAACCGGCAGCTCCGGGATGGCGCTGATTTTGCACGACGCCACGGAGGCGCGGCAGAAAAACTTCGAGGCCATTGAGAGCGAGCGCGTGCAGGCGCTCACGCTGCTCGCCGCCAGTGTCGCCCATGAAATCGGCAATCCGCTCAATGCGCTGCACATCCACCTGCAACTCATGGAGCGCGAGGTGAAGAAGCTGAAGCCCCGCCCGGCGCGAGGCGGGATTTCGTCACCACCCCGTTCGCAATCCGCGGCCAGCGAAGCGGACACCGCCGACGTGGCAAACAAGCTGGATCAATATCTCTCCGTCGCGAAGGGCGAGATCAACCGGCTCGACTACATCGTCACGCAATTTCTCCAGGCCATCCGGCCCGCGCCGTTGCAGATCAAGCTCACGACGCTGAACGAAGTCGTTCAGAAAACGCTCGAACTCCTGCGTCCCGAACTCGACAACCGCGGCATTACGATCAAGACCAAACTCGCCCGTCATCTGCCCGCGACGCCGATTGATCCGACGCAGACCCAGCAGGCGCTCCTGAACCTCGTGAAAAACGCGATGCAGGCGATGACCAAGGGCGGCACGCTGACCTTGCAGACGGGCGAAAGCACCGAGGCGGTCTGGATGAGCGTGGCGGACACGGGCGGCGGCATTCCGCAGGAGCAGCTCAACCGCATCTTCGAGCCCTTTTACACGACCAAGAAAAAAGGCACCGGCCTCGGCTTGATGATCGTGCAGCGCATCGTGCGCGCGCACAATGGCCGCATCGAACTCGAAAGCCACGTTGGTCGCGGCACAACATTTAGGTTGTGGCTGCCGTTGCATGAGCGGAAGCCAAGATTGCTGGAGGCGCCCGTGGCATGACGAAGCCGACTTTGCTCATCGTGGACGACGAGAAGCCCACCCGCGAAGGCCTGCGCGCGGCCCTGGAGGAACGCTTCGATGTTTACCTCGCCGAGGACGCAAAGGCCGCGATGGAACTGCTCGAGCGCGAAAGTTTTGACGTGATGCTCACGGACTTTCAGATGCCGAACGAGGACGGCATGAAGCTCATCGGGCGCGCGAAGTCGCTGGCGAAACCGCCGGTCTGCATCCTGATGACGGCCTATGGCTCGGAGGAACTTGCCGTGGACGCCATGAAGCGCGGGGCGGATGATTACATCGCCAAGGGCCGGCTGCAAATTGACGAGCTTGAGATGCGCATCGCCCGGGCGGTGCGCTCGCAAAAATTGGAAGTCGAAAACGTATCGTTACGTCAGCAGCTCGACGAAAAATTCGGCATGGAAAACATCGTGGGCGAATCGCCGGCGATGAAGGAGATTTTTGAGGTGGTGCAACAAGTCGCGCCGACCCGGGCCACGGTCCTGTTGCTCGGCGAAAGCGGCACGGGCAAGGAACTGGTCGCCAAGGCGGTCCATCAACTCAGTCCGCGCGCGAAGCAGCCGTTTGTGACGGTGCATTGCGCGGCGCTGGCGGCGACATTGCTGGAAAGTGAGCTGTTCGGCCACGAGAAGGGCGCTTTCACCGGCGCCTACGAGCGACGCATCGGGCGGTTCGAGCAGGCGCAGGGGGGGACGTTGTTCCTGGACGAAATCGGGGAGATTGACGCCACGATCCAGATCAAGCTGCTGCGGTTTCTGGGCGAGCGGACCTTCGAGCGCGTCGGTTCGAACAAGACGCTGACCGCCGACGTGCGGCTGGTCACGGCCACGAACAAGAATCTGGAGGCCCTTGTGCAGGCGGGGACGTTCCGCGAGGATTTGTTTTTCCGGTTGCGGGTGGTGGAGATCAACCTGCCGCCGTTGCGCGAGCGGATGGGGGACATCCCGCTGCTGGCGCAGGGGTTTCTGCGGGAATTTGCGGCGGAGAATCACAAGCCGGTGAAGGATTTCACGGCGGACGCCCTCGAGTTGCTGCTGAACCATCGCTGGCCGGGCAATGTCCGCGAGCTGCGCACGGCCATCGAAAGCGCAGTGGTGCTGTGTCGCGGCGAGCGGATTTCCGCGCGCGATCTGCCCCGCACCCTGCGCGCGGCGGCCGGGGCGGCGGGCGATCCCGGGCGCGAGCTGGTCAAGAATGACTTGACGGTGAAGGAAGCGGAGAAGCAATTGATTATACGGGCATTAAAAGAGACGAATGGCAATCGCACGCTGGCCGCAAAAAGGATCGGCATGGCGCGGCGCACCTTTCATCGCAAATTGCACACGTATCATCTGGAAGGTTTTTGATTATGGCGTCCATTCAAGATTTGGTTTACAAGTTCGAAACCCTGCGGAGCGGGCGGGGGTGGCGCATTGGCCTGGGGGGACTGCTCGCGGTGATTCTGGTGGCGGGCTACAACGGGCGCGCGTTCCACAACCTGAGCAATCCGGAGGCGATGGATGCCGCGCAGGTGGGGCGCAATCTCGCCGAAGGCCGGGGTTACACCACGCAGTTCATCCGGCCGTTTAGTATTTACCTGATCAAAAAACGCAACCAGGCAAAGTACGAAAACCCCTCGGCGGAGGTCGCGACAGATCCCGCCCAGCTCAAGGGCACGCATCCCGAGGGCCCGCATCCCGATCTGGCGAATCCACCGGTGTATCCGGTGGTGCTGGCCGGACTGATGAAAGTGTTGCCGTTTAAGTATCCGGTGAACGTCCAGGATGCCTTTTGGAGCGTGCCGGCGCGGCAACCCACCGCCGAGGCCCCACGCCAGTTCCTGCGTTATCAGCCGGATTTTCTTATCGCGCTGTTCAATCAGGCCTTGTTGCTGGCGAGTGTGGCACTCACATTTTTTCTCGCCCGGCGGCTGTTTGACAACCAGGTGGCATGGCTGACGGCGATTCTCATGTTCGGCTGTGAACTGCTCTGGCGCTTCAGCATGTCGGGGCTGTCCACGCAACTGCTGCTGCTGATCTTCCTGGGCCTGATCTGGTGTCTGGTGTGGCTCGAAAGCGAAGAACGCGAACCGGCCTGGGGACCGCGCGCCCAGTATTGGCTGGCGGGGGCGACCGGTCTGCTGCTGGGCTTGGGGACGTTGACGCGCTATGCGTTCGGCTGGCTGCTCATCCCGGTGTTGATTTATCTGGGCGTGGGCTGCGTGTTGCGGCGGGTCCAACTGCTGTCAATCACGCTGGGAGTATTTCTCGTGGTGCTGTCGCCGTGGGTGGCGCGCAACGTGGCCGTGAGCCACACCCCCTTCGGCACGGCCGGTTATGCCCTGTTGGAATCCTCCTTTCTCTTTCCAGAGAACAAGCTGCAGCGGTCGCTGGAGCCAAGTTTTAAGAAAATGGGCCTGAAGCCATTTATGTTCAAGTTCGCGGCCAATTCGCGGGAGATCCTGCAGAACGACCTGCCCAAACTCGGGGGCAGTTGGGTGTCGGCACTGTTCCTCACCGGTTTGTTGCTGGGCTATCGCAGTCCGGCGCTGCGCCGCTTGCGCTATTTCCTGCTCGGCACATTGCTGGTGTTTATCGTCGTCCAAGCGCTGGGGCGCACCCAACTGACCGTGGATTCGCCGGTGGTCAATGGGGAAAATCTGCTCGTGCTCACGGTGCCGCTGGTGTTCCTCTTCGGCACGGGGCTGTTCTTCCAGTTGCTGGATCAGATGTCGTTCCGCACCCGCGAACTGCGTTACGTGGTCATCGGCCTTTTTGGGTTCGTGGCCTGTCTGCCCATGGTCTATATCTTTTTGCCGCCCAAATCCTCGCCGCTGGCGTATCCCCCCTACTTTCCGCCCGTGATTCAGAAGACCTGCGGCTGGATGAAGGAGGGCGAACTCATGATGAGCGACATTCCGTGGGCGCTGGCCTGGTATGGCAACCGCCAGTGCCTCTGGCTCACGCAGAACACGAAGTCGGAATTCTTCGCCATCCATGACTTCCTCAAACCCGTGCGCGGTCTCTATCTCACACCGCAAACGATGGACAACCGTTTCCTCTCGCAATGGGTGCGCGCGGGCGAACACAGTTGGGCGAGCCTCATTCTCGAAAGCATGATGCGAAATCGCTTCGTGGATAATTTTCCCCTGCGCAAAGCGCCGCCGGGTTTCTTCCCGGAACAAGTTTTCCTGACGGATTGGGAGCGGTGGAAAACCACGCCCACAGGGCCGATTGCGCCCGTCACCGATGCCGCTGGCGAACCGGACAAGGCCACACTCAAGGACAAGGATGCGGAGAAGAAATAACCCCAGGTGCGGCTCGCATTCCCGGGCGCGCCCAATGGAAACCGCCGCCGCCGGGCACGCCGCCGGGCACGATTGCATTTGCTCCCCGCCCCACCTCATCCTCGCGCCATGATTCAAAAGCCTGAAAAAACGCCGGTGGATCCGGAGTTGCACCGCCGCGTGCTGGAACTCATCGCCTTCAAAGGCGGCGGCTACAATGAGGAAGCCGTGGCCGACCTCATCGAGAACGCCCTGAAGATCCTCACGGACGTGAAGGGCACCGCCGATGTGCGGGTCATCCAGACCGCCGTCCGGGAACTCCGTTACGCTTACCGGCTGTTCGCGCCCTATTCGCAGACCCGCAAGGTCACCATCTTCGGTTCCGCCCGCACCACGCCCAACAAACAGGAGTATCAGCAGGCCGTCGAATTCGGACAGAAAATCGTGAAGGCCGGTTTCATGGTCATCACCGGTGCCGGCCCCGGCATCATGCAGGCCGGCCATGAGGGCGCCGGGCCGGAAAATAGTTTTGGCGTCAACATCCGCCTGCCGTGGGAACAAAGCGCCAACCCCGTCATCCGCGAGGACAAGAAGCTCGTCACTTTCAAATACTTCTTCACCCGCAAGCTCATCTTCATCCGGCATTCGGACGCGATCGTGCTGTTCCCCGGCGGCTTCGGAACGATGGACGAAGGGTATGAGGCCATCACCCTGATGCAGACCGGCAAGAGCCAGCTCATGCCCCTGGTGCTCGTGGACAAACCCGGCGGCACGTATTGGAAGACCTGGGACAAACAGGTGCGCGAACACCTGCTGCGCGATCAACTGATCTCGCCCGACGACCTCAACCTGTATCGGATCACGGACAACGCCGATGAAGCGGTGAAGATCGTCACTCGCTTCTACCGCAACTTCCACTCGACCCGCTTCGTGAAAGACCTGTTCATCATCCGCCTCAACCACGCGCCAACGGATACCGCCATCGAAGCGATGAATGAAGACTACGCGGACATCATCGTCGGCCCGCCCATCAAGCGGATCGAGCCAACGCTGGAAGAACGCGAGGACAACGATCAACTCGGTCTGCAACGCATCGCCTTCGGCTTCAACCGGCGGGACTATGGCCGGCTGCGCCAGTTGATTGACGTGTTGAACAATTTGTAAACCGCGTGAGTAACCAATACCAAGAACCGACCCCTTTCATGTCTTGGAAAATAGGCCTTTGCGGGAACCCCCCGTCCTGGTTTCGCCCCCGGGGTTGTCCTTGTGGATAGACCCACCCAAACGGCGTTCTTCGTATCACTGCCGCCACTGCCTCCTGCAAATTCGGACACATGAAACCAGGAACCCTTTTCGGGCCGGTTCAAACTGGGCAAACGGATGAGTGCTGCGGTGGTTTACACACCGCGAATGCCAGACTTCGCTCAAGGCAATTTCAGCCTGAAGAAAGCCTGCGGGACTTCCGAGTTGATGAGCACGGGGAGGCTGTCGAAGGACACTTCGCCGGCAGCGTCGGTCGTGAAGACACTCATCGGCCGCCACGAATCAGGCAGGCCAAGATCCGTCGAGGATTCCAGAATGACGGTCGCAAACGGCATCGGGCTGACGATGAGTCCGGAGATCGTCTTGGGTGCGATATCGGCTGGATCGCTGCTCGGGGACGAGGGTGCTCCGAGGGAGAAACTGGAAAACCGCGGGCCTCCAGGCAGAGGCGGAACGCCGGGCAACGTTTCGACCAGTCCGCTTGACGCGGTTGCGGACAGGAGAAAATTCGCCTCCACAAACTGCGCGGAGGTCGAAGCCTCAGTGATGATTTCCCAACTGAAGACGGTGTGGCTGTCCGCTTGCGAAAGGTCCGCGAGCGTCATCACTTGGTTGGTGAAAAACGCCCCGGCCTCGGCTGCCGTGGCGAAGGTCTGCTCGATCAGCACCGCGCCGTTTTGCCGGAACGTGAAGCGCATCGAATCGAACCCGCCGCCCTGCGTGGTGAAGCCGAGCCCCGAGAGGACCAGTTGTCCGCCGGATCGGTTCGTGGCCAGCTCCAGCGTGCCGGAGAAGGTCTGCCTGACGACGCGGCCACTCGTGAACACAATGGATGCGGGACGCTGCACCGCACGGCAGGAAACGAGATGTTTCGCGTCGGGGACATTCGTGAAGAAGGCGGCGACGGCTGGGTTTACCAGAAATGGCTGGGTCACTGCTATGTTGCGTTGGGTGAAATCGGCGGCGTCAAATGCGTTTGCCCGCACGCCGCTGTTGCCGTTGATAGCTAAACCGGCGTCAGCGGTGAAATTATTCACAGCCATGGCCGCTGCTCCTGTGCCACCGTCCTGACCGCCAGAGGCGATGCCCTCGCCTTTGAATCGCGCGGTGACGCGGCTCACCGGCAGCACGGCATCGCCGAGGGCCACGGCTACAGCTTCACTCTGTCCACGGGCTCCACCGGTGCGCGCCTTGGCAAGGGCGGCCGTGCCTGGGGAGGTCACTTCCGCACGGGAGAAGGCGCTGGCCAAACCATCCACCACGGCGTCGGCACCAGTGGCCACCGCAGTTGATATGACTCTGCCCGGTCCGCTGGCGAGCGCGGTCGCCCCGGCATCAGCGCCTTTCAACGCCTCGCTGCTGCTCCGGCCCGTGGCGGTCGCTTCGATCTCGGTCTGGTTTCCAATCGAAGTGACAATCGTGGTGGCTTGGGCAGTACCCAGCGTGGAAAACGTCGCCCCGCCACCGCCCGTCGCCCGGGTCGCGACGCCAAGAAATCCCCTCGTCGTGCCAACGTGTTCCAGCAAGGAGACGGCGCGCCCGCCTCGGAGTCCGCCGCTGGCGCCTTGCGATAGTATCACCGCGCCGGTGGGGGATTCGGCATTGAGACCGTTGACGACGGTGACCTGACCACCGACGCCGTCCACGCCGGCGCCGCTCACCCCGCCGCCGCCGCTGAACGCTTGCAACTGTAGATTAATCGGGCCACCGGCGGAGGTCGCCCGGAGGATGCCCGGTTTCGTCACGACATCCGCTCCTTTGCCCGCGCGGAACGGCGCGCTCGTCACCCCACCGCCGTCGCCGCCCTGAAGAGAGAGTGAACCCGAGATAGTACCGTTGACCCCGGCGGTGAGTTCCACCCCATCAATCATCGGTTCCGCACCGCGGCCGCCGGAACTGAGGTTTCCAGGGAGCACCACCCCAGGGCCCGACGGCGCTTCCCACGCGTAGGTACCGCCTCCCGCGACCCCTCCCGAAAAGCCGATGGACGCGTTGGTTCCCGAGGCCACGATGCGCGAGGCCCTGAGGTGTGCCTTGGACGGAAGTGGACCGCCCCCCACCACTCCAGGACGGCCTGCACCTGCACCGCCGAGGACGGAAACGTTCACATTGACGACGGCGTTGTCGGCGGGAGTTTCCATGTCGAATGCAAGTTCCCCGTTCAGCGGATGCGACGCTGCCGGATTCACGGACTGCGGCACACCTGCGCCGGAGCCGTTTCTCCCGCTTCCCCCGCCGCCGATATTAGCCGTCAAGGTTTGCCGCACCGTGGCCGCGGAACCGCGCATCACGGCGGCTCCGGAAGCCTCGCCGCCACGACCAGCGAGCCCCGCGCTGCCTCCGGTCTGCGCTAGATCCATGAGCACGCCGCCTCCTCCGTTGCCGCCGACCCCACCGCTGGCCGTCAGAGAAGCCGTCTGCCTGGTCGTGCTCGGGCCGGCGGTCAGCCTCGCATTAGCCGAGGCATCACCCCCGGCACGGCCATCACCACCACCTCCAAATGACAGGGAACTCCCGACACCGGCATTGCCGCCGCCGCCGCCGGAGCCAGCGAACAGGGTGATGGAAAGCTCCTGTTCCAGCGTATCCAACGTGACGGCAGCGGTTCCGGCGGCGTGGCCGCCGGAACCGCCATTCCCGCCGCCGCCACCTTGCGTGTTGGCCGCGCCGGCCCCCGATCCTCCCGATCCGCCAGCGCCAGCGCGCAGCGTGATTGCTTGGGCAGCGTCGAGTGCATTGGTGGCGGATCGGGTGAGCGACTCCCCGGAAGATCCGTTGCCGCCGTGCGCTCCGGGCGTGCCCCCGCCGATCCCCGCAGAGCCGCTCGCTCCCGTGAGATTGAGGGTTTCGGCGGAGAGGTTGGCGGTGGCGACCAGAACGGCGAGTAACAGCGTGGCGGATTTTGTCATAACTGAATGGCGACGGGATGGCATCATGATGCGGTTTACGCGGGGTGTTGGTTCGTGGACGTAATGATGCGCCGCAGACTATTTCGAGGTGATTGCCATTGTCCAGAGAGTTCTCCAAGTTTTGGTGGAGGGAGGCTAAAGGGGCACTGCCACTGAAACAAGTATACTTTGTGATGTAAAGGGGTCGTAAAGGGGTCGCTCCTTACTTAAAGGGGTCGCTCCTTACTTTTGACACCAAATCGTCGGGCGAGTCGGTGGTGGTCATGCCCCGGGCGGCGTGCTTTCGCGGCGGCGTTTTTTTGATTTTTGAATTGCGCCGGTTTGATTCGTGGCTTCAATGTGGCACCGTGACCAACAGTTATGCCAATCGTACGCGAACGAGCCTGAGTCTGGCCCAGCCGACCGGAACGTGGACCAACAACTTTGGCTCCGATGCCGCCAAGCGATTGACGAGCGTGACCTCGCCCGCCGAAAAGGGGTCTTGGTATTGGCAACGGCGCAGCGTCGGCACTGTCAGCGCCGCCGTGACTCAACAGTAAGTGTTACCGTCGAATGGAGGCCCCAAAGCCGACGCCAGAATCAAGTTGAACTCTGCGGGGGAATTCTCTATGGTTCGCCGCATGAACATGAAAGTTATTACCGGTACGATTTTCGCCTGCCTGCTGGCAGCCAACGGGCTGAACGCCGAAGACGCCAAAACCTTCAAAGATGACAAGGAGAAGGCGAATTACGCCATCGGCATGAGCGTGGGCAGCAATTTCAAGCAGGCAAACTTTGAATACGACGAGGCGGCCTTTAGTCGTGGCATGCTGGACGCCCTGGCGAACAAACCCGGCCTCACCATGCCGGAAGCGCAGGAAACCATCAAAAAGTATCAGCAGGAGCGCCGCGCCATCTTGGGCGACAAGAACAAAGCTCAGGGCGCAACGTTCCTCGCCGAGAACAAAGCCAGGCCGGGCATCGTTACCCTTCCGAGCGGCCTGCAATACAAGGTCGTCACCGAAGGTTCCGGCGAAATTCCCAAGCCCGAAGATACGGTCTCGGTGAACTATCGCGGCACGTTCATTGACGGGACGGAGTTCGACAGCTCGGCCAAGACCGGCAAACCGGCAACTTTCCGCGTCGGCGGCGTCATCAAAGGCTGGACCGAGGCGCTCATCCAAATGAAGACCGGCGCGAAGTGGCAGTTGTTTATTCCCTACGATCTCGCCTACGGCGAAATGGGCCTGTTTAGTCGCTCCAGTTTGCTCATGGCCATCATGCCCCATGAATGATGCGGTCA
>CAYHFK010000108.1:0-1526 GCA_964355895.1 uncultured Bifidobacterium sp.
CGCACCAGACAAAGCGAACCGGAATACTCAATTTGAAGAATTCTGTCTCACACCCGCGGGGTGCATCTGGACACTGCCCCCCGATTTGTAGCGGCGGGCATCCTTGCCTGCCGTGGAGGGCGGCAGCTTGCCGCCCGGATGGGACCTCGAATTCGCGGCGCCCACCGCACTGGCTTCGCATTGGCCGTTCCACATGCTTTCTCCGCCGGGCTGGAAGCCCGGCTCTACGGCAGGCAGGATGCCTGCCGCTACGGGAACGGGTGCAACTCACTTTTGGAGCGGTCGTGGATTTGGAATTGAAAACGGCGCCGCCGCCCGCCACATTCAGCGCATGACGAAGTCTGTTTTTACCGGGCCGGTTTACGTGGTGCGCGACAACATTGACACCGACCAGATCATCTCCGCGCAATACCTGAACCTCGTGCCCACCATCGCCGAGGAATACGAAAAGCTTGGCAGCTACGCGCTCGATGGCCTGCCCAAATCGCTCTACCCCACGCGCTACGTCAAAGACGGCCAGCTCGACAGCGAATATCCCATCGTCGTGGCCGGACGCAATTTCGGCTGTGGCAGTTCACGCGAACACGCGCCCATCGCCCTGGGCTCGGCCAATTGCGAACTCGTGCTCGCGGAAAGTTTCGCGCGCATCTTCTTCCGCAACTGCGTCGCCACCGGCGAGCTTTATCCCTGCGAAATGACCGAACGCCTCTGCGACGTACTGAAAACCGGCGACGTGGTGACGGTTGACCTCGATGCCGCCACCGTGACCGTCAAGGCGATGGGCAAAGTGTTTCACTTCAAACCGCTGGGCGACGTGCGTCCCGTGGTGGATGCCGGCGGATTGTTCAATTACGCGCGCAACAGCGGGATGATTGCGAAGTGAAAACCAATTGAACTATGGGCAAAGTTCGCCGTGGCGGTTATATCTTGTTCTGGTGGATTGGCGACCACGAGCCGCGCCATATTCATGTGCGAACCGCCAAAGGCAAAAAGCTGGGCCGTTTGAATCTGGAAACGCTCGCAGGCTTGGAAGGCTGGACACCGCCCAAAGATTTGGTAAAGATAATCATGGAATTGAAAAAAGAAGGCCGCGTATGACCCCAACCCTGGCACGACTCAAAAAGCCCTTCGGCACGGCAAAGATGGTGGACCTCACCGCCGTCCATTACTTGGCTTGGGAAGACGCGTTCTCGGTGGATTTCGAGGACGGCCTGACATTTCTTGAACCGCACTCGACCATCCGCAAAGCCAACCGCATTTCCCCCAAAGCCCAGGTAGAGCGCGTGGAACTTGAAGTCGAATGCCATGCCGGTTTCTTCGTTCATTACGACAACGGCCAGACCGCCGAAGTCTCGTGGGCCTTCATCCGCGAGCTGCCGCCGAAGAAATAATTTCAAACCACTGGTCGCCGTTCGTCCCGTGGTGGATGCGGACGGGTTGTTCAACTACGCGCGCAACAGCGGGATGTCTCTCCCCCCACGGCAATTTACTAATCGGCGCGCCGATTAGAACGTGGGGACAAGTTC
>CAYHFK010000108.1:1626-14200 GCA_964355895.1 uncultured Bifidobacterium sp.
TCCCCCCACGGCAATTTACTAATCGGCGCGCCGATTAGAACGTGGGGACAAGTTCCACCCGTTTGCCGGGCGGGACGACCACATCCTCACCCTTGGCCCACACGCTGTCGTTGATCAGCAATTTGAATTGGAGCTTGTCCTTGGCCGGAACGATCAATCGCCAGGTCTGCGAGTCCACGCACTCCAGCGGAATGCCATGATCCCACGAGAGACCTTCACCTTGGCCACGCAGGAAAAGTCGGTTGCCGAAGCCCACGTCAATCTTGGCTTCGATGGTAGTGTTGCTGGCACGCGCCGGGCCGGCAGACTGGCGGACGGCAGGTATAGTTGCGACAGACTTGCTGGCGGCGGGTGCAGTCGCGACAGGCACGCTAGCGGCGACGGCGACGGCGGGAGCGGATTTCTTGGTCGTCTTTTTCATTTCTTTCACGGGTTGCATGTTCAGGTCGGTTCATTTTTTGCCCAGTCTGGCAAAGACCGGACAACGGTTGCCTCGGTTTCGAGCGGAAACCAAGCACGCATGGCCACAGAGCTACAGCCATGCCACGGCGGATTGCAGCCGGGGGGTTCGCGGAGCGGAAAGGGCATCCGCCAACAAAGCTACGCTGGCAGATCAAACACGTTTCGTCAATTGCATTCCCAAGCGGAGCAGCTTCCGAACATCCGCGTCGGACTTCGTCTCGGCATAGATGCGCAAGATCGGCTCCGTGCCGGAACCGCGCAGCATGAGCCAGGAACCGTCTTGCGCCACGAACTTCACGCCATCGAAACTCTTCACGTCCGCCAAGGGCGAGCGGAGCAATTTTGCCGGCGGACAGCGCTTGAGGAAATCCATGAGCGCGCCGCGTTTCTCCAGCGGGAAATGGGTGTCAATCCGCCCGTAGCAATGCGGGCCGAATTCTTTCTCCAAATTTGCGATCAACTTGTTGAGTGGCTTGCGCTCGACGGCGAGCATTTCGAGCAGCATCAAACCGGCGGCAATGCCGTCGCGTTCCGGGATGTGCCCCGGGAAACCGATGCCGCCACTTTCCTCCGCGCCGAGCAGGACGTTGCCCTGGAGCATCTCGGCGCAGATGTATTTGAAGCCGACGCCCGTCTCGACCAACTCGATACCGTACGCCGCACACATCTTGTCCAGCATCGAGGTCGTTGTGATCGCCTTGACCATGCGTCCCCGAAGCTGCCGATTGAGGAACAGATGCCGGAGCAAAAGGCAGATGAGAATGTGAGTGGTAAGATAGTTGCCCCGCCCATCCATGCCGCCGACGCGGTCGGCGTCGCCATCGGTAACGAGGCAGAGATCATGCGGGTGTTTGCGAAGATACGCCTGGCTGCGACCGTAATTTTTCTCGATCGGCTCGGGATTGATGCCACCGAACAGTGGGTCATGCGCGCCGTTGAGCGTGGTCACTTGGCACGTCGTGCCCGCAAGCAGTTGCTCAAAACACCCCGCGCCCACACCAAACAATGCCTCGTGCGCGAAACGCAGTTTTGATTTCGCGATAACCTTGAAATCCACAAGCCGCTTCAACGCGGCGTAGTGCGCCGGACGAACGTCCTTCACGAGGATCTGCTTCGCCTTGAGGGCGTCCGGAAGTTTGACGCTGCGGACGGGATGTTTATCCAGGCAACCTTCAATGGCCTTGCACGTCTCCGAATCACTCGACCCGCCGTAATGGGACTTGAGTTTGAAGCCGTTGAACGTCGGCGGATTATGGCTGGCCGTAATCATGACTCCGCCAACGGCGCGGAGCCGCTTCACCGCAAAGGAGACCGAGGGCGTGGGCGTGGGCTCGGGCGTCAGCACGACGGAGAAGCCATTGCCCGCGAAAACCTCCGCCGTGCAACGGGCAAATTCATTCGAGAGAAAACGCCGGTCGTAGCCGACGATGACCTTTTTCTCGGTGCCCGGCACCGGATTCGCATTCCAGTAATCCGCCGTGGCTTGCGCCACCCGCGCCACGTTGGCAAAGGTGAAATCTTCCGCGATGACTGCGCGCCAGCCGTCGGTGCCGAATTTGATATTCATGGGTAAAGAATCCGCTCCACGGTTCAGACCTTCAGATCCGCCAGCGCCGGATCGTTGGCGTCGGCAATTTTTTGCATCCTAGCCACCGCCGCCTTCATGTTGCGCTGGCCGAACAGCGCCGTGCCCGCCACAAACGTGTCCGCGCCCGCCGCGGCACATTCGGCGACGGTTTGATGATTGATGCCGCCGTCCACTTCGACCCGGTAGCGGAGATTCCGTTCGCGCCGCCATTCGTTGGCCTGTTGGATTTTCGGCAGGCACTCGTGGATGAACGACTGGCCACCGAAGCCAGGATTGACCGTCATTACCAGGAGCAGGTCAATCTGATCGAGATGCGGCTGCATGAGCGCGATGCTGGTGGGCGGGTTGACCGCCAGGCCGACCCTCTTCCCGAGCGCCCGGATTTTCCAGATCAACGGCGCGACCGCGTCGCCCAACTCGACGTGGATGATGATTTGATCCGCGCCCGCCTGGGCGAACGGTTCCAGCAGAATCTGCGGCTTGGAGCACATGAGATGCACATCGAAAAACATTTTCGACAAGGGCCGCAGCGTTTTCACGACGTGCGGGCCAAAGGAAATGTTCGGCACAAAATGGCCGTCCATGATGTCGAGGTGCAGCCACTCGGCGCCCGACCTGGAGGCGCGCACAGTATCTTTGGCGAGTTGCCCAAAATCGGCGGCCAGCAGCGACGGCGCAATAATCATGCGCGGAAGCTAATCAAAGCCATGCGGGGAGGAAAGTTTGAAGATTTACGCCGCAGGCGCAGGCGCAGGGGTTCCCAATCCCGGGAGAGTGGGCGGCACCGACCTGGGCGGAGCTTCTGGCAAGGGCGTCCCGGCGGGCGCACCCATGGGCGGATCCATGGGCGGGGGCGGTTTGGGGGGCGGAGTGAATGTGCCCGTCCGAACAATGTCCGCCACTTGCAGACCGTCGAGCGTTTCATACTCGAGCAACGCCTTGGCAATCATCTCCAGCTTGTCGCGGTGCGTATCAATGATCTCCTTTGCCGTCCGATAGGCTTCGTCAATGATCCGTTTCACTTCGTCGTCAATGTTCCGCGCCGTCTGCTCGCTGTAATCCTTGGACCGCATCATGTCACGACCGAGGAAAACATATTCCTGACTCTCACCGTACAGCACGTTGCCCAGTTTCTCGCTCATGCCCCAGTGCATAATCATCGCCCGGGCCATCGCGGTGGCCTGCTGAATGTCGCTGGCGGCGCCGCTGGAAATATCATCAATCACACATTCCTCGGCGATACGTCCCGCCATCGTCATGATGATCGTGTCAATCGCCTGCTTCTTGCGCATGTTCAACACGTCTTCCTTGGGCAACGACATCGTGACCCCGAGGGCGCGACCGCGCGGAATGATCGTGACCTTGTGCAACGGATGCGTGTGTTTGAGGATCACGTTGACGAGGGCATGGCCGGCCTCGTGCCAGGCAGTGGCGCGCTTGTCGTCGTCCGACATCGCCATGCTGCGGCGCTCGCGGCCCCAGCGGACTTTGTCGCGCGCCTCTTCCAACTCGAGCATGCCGATGGCCTTCCGGTTGGTGCGGGCGGCGAGCAGCGCCGCTTCGTTCAGCAAGTTCGCCAGCTCCGCACCAGAATAACCGGGCGTGCCGCGCGCGATGATGGATAAGTCCACTTCCGGCGCCAGCTTCACGTTCTTGGCGTGAACTTTCAAAATGCCTTCCCGCCCGCGCACATCCGGCAAATTCACCGTGACCTGGCGATCAAAGCGTCCGGGCCGCAGCAAGGCGGGATCGAGCACGTCGGGCCGATTCGTGGCCGCGATGATGATAATGCCCTCCTGCGTGTCGAAGCCGTCCATCTCGACGAGCAACGCATTCAAAGTTTGTTCCCGTTCGTCGTTGCCGCCGCCCATGCCGTGACCGCGCGAACGGCCCACCGCGTCAATTTCGTCAATGAACACGAGGCAAGGCGTGGCTTTACGCGCCTGCTCGAACATGTCGCGCACGCGGCTCGCGCCCACACCGACAAACATTTCCACGAAGTCCGATCCACTGATGCTGAAGAACGCCGCATCCGCTTCGCCCGCGATGGCCTTGGCCAAAAGCGTCTTGCCCGTGCCGGGGGCGCCAATCATCAACACCCCTTTCGGAATCCGCCCGCCGAGCCGTTGAAACTTTTTCGGGTCTTTCAAAAACTCGACCAGCTCCGAGACTTCTTCGATGGCTTCGTCCACGCCCGCCACATCTTTGAACGTGGTTTTGTTGCGCTCCTTGGCCAGCAACCGCGCCTTGCTTTTGCCAAAACTCAGCGCGCCCTTGCCCGCCATGCGAATTTGTCGGATGAAGAAAAACCAGAGAAACAAGCCAATGACGGCCAAAAAGAGAAGTTGAATGCCCAAACTGTAAAGGAGGGCGCTGGCCTCGTGCGGCTCAATTTTTTCGACCGCCAGGAGTTTGTTTTCCAAAGCTTCGGTCAAGCGCGCCTTGGTGCGGAACGGGATCTCCTCCGCCTTGCCCCCGTCCTTGATGACTTTGTTCCCGTCCGGGGTGGTGCGGTAGTAACTGCCGACGATTTCCGTCAGCGCGGACTGGGCGCCGTAGTTGATGCTGGCGCTGGCGACGAGATTGGAATCCACCTTCTGGAAAAACTCGTATTGCGAGAGCGGAGCGCGGGGCACATCCAATCGGTCCTTCATCGTCACCAGCAAAACGATGCCGCCGATGATGATAACCCAAACCAGCCAGGTGCGCGGTTGCAGGCGGAACTCGCCGATCTTCTTTCCGCTCTTGTCGTTGTCTTGTTTCTTGTTGTCGTCAGCCATGATATCTTAACTTAATCGCGGGCAAACTAACATGCGGCGCGCAGCCCCGCAATAAGGGAGTTTTGTGGCGGCCGCCCCGGGCACAACCGCACCCCCGCACCAGTGCATCTACGTGTTTTCAACCGCGCGCGGCGAGAATTTGTCGCGCAGCCTGCTGGATGGAGGCGGCGAGTTCCCGGGGCTTTATCACGACCACGTCCGCCCCCCAACTCAACACCCAGCGTTCGATTTCCACCAGACTCGAAAGCTTCAACCGCAACTCCACGCCCCCGCCCTTCAGTTCGCGCTGTTGTTGCGACGCGTGCCATTTCTTTTCCCGGATGTAATCGGCAACGCGCGCATTGAAGCGGAGGATGACGTCAAATTGACCGGCGCCGGAGTGGACGCCAAAGCTGTCGCGCAAACGTTGTTCGAGCGAGAATTTTTGCGGGCGCGGAAAGGTCTGACCGGTTGGCTTCACGGCTTGCACGCGCGCCGGAACGAAGGTGCGGATGTCTTTGCGCGCATGATCCCAGGCGAAGAGATACCATTCGCCGTTGATGTTCGCGAGGTGGTAGGGATCAATGAGGCGCGCCTCGCTCTGGCGGCTGCCAGCCTTGCGATAAGTGAGTTCAAGCTGATGCCGATGCGCGGTGGCCTTGGCGAGGGTGTCGAAGATATCCAAGTTTAACACCGGCTCGGCGCGCGTGCGGAAGGAAATGGTTTGCTCCACGTCGGCGAGATTCAGGGAAATGGTGTCGGGCAGGGATTGCTCGATCTTGCGAATGGCGCTGAGGAGGGGCTTTTCAAATTGCGTGCCCCGATATTGCTGGAGCGCTTTTTCCGCGATGACCAGGGCCACGAGTTCGCCCTCGGTGATGTGCAGCGTGGGAAAGGAACTAACTTCCTCGGTGTAATGGTAGCCAAACTTCTGCGGATGGTATGCGAGCGGCAGGTCCATCTGGTCGCGCATGAATTCGAGGTCCCGATGGATGGACTTGGTGCTGACCTCAAGTTCGGCGGCGAGTTGGGTGGCGTTGGGAAACTTGCCGGATTGAATTGCCTGGTGAATCCTCAGCATCCGCGCGAGTGGCGGTCGGGACCTGGGCAAATCGTTCCTCATTTTCACGCTCGATTTCATGGCCTTCCACAATGCCAAAGAGAATGCTGTGCCGTCGAGCCTGGAACTGGTCCCCCGTGGATCAAAAATCACCCAGAGCCAGTTGCGTAACCAGGAATCCCGTAGCCGCCGAGATAACGAGGCGGATCATTCCCTCGATATTTCAATCATCAATCCACCTCCTCACGTCGGTGGCTACGCTCGTCATACCGTCCTCAAGCTAAGTTTCTCTCCGGGGCTTCTCCTACCTCGCCATTGTTTGCAAGCGGGCTAGCTCTTTCTTCACCAGCCGCGCGACCCGGTGCTTGGCCATATACACCGCCGCCACGCTCGCCTGCAACGTGCGCGCCGTGTCCGCCACCGACAACTCCTGCCTTACGTGCAGGTCGAACATCTGGAAATGTCGCGGGCTGACCTGACCCTTGACCCGCTCCAGCGCCGCAGCCATCAAATGTTTCTCCCATTCCGCCTGCCACACCGCGTCGAGCGCCACGCCCGCCGGGTCGGGGATGCGCTCGATTTCGCAAGTAGAGCCGGTGTCGTCCGAACGTAGGGCAGGCGTCTCGCCTGCCCCAGACAGGCGGGACGCCTGTCCTACTTTGCCGCGCTTCCGCCATTGGTCGGCGATGCGCCAGCGTGTCAATTGCATCAGCCAGGCGCTGAAAGAGCCTTGCGCCGGGTCGGCCTTGAACTCGCCGATCTTCCGCGCTACGGCGATGACGGTTTCCTGCACCACCTCCTGCGCCTCTGTGTCCGAGAGCCCGGCCTTCACCGCGACGTTGTAGATCAACTGCCAGTACATGTCGAAGAAGTCCTGCCAACTCGTCTGATCGTCCCAGTCTTTGAGGCGATTGAGCAAACTGTGCCGCGTGAGAATCGGGTCAAATGTTTGGTCCGGCATAGTCGGCGGTGCTGGTGATGAAACGGCCTGCACAAGCTATACACGAAACGATAGGCGGATTTCTAACAAAGATAATCATCGCGTTGTAGCAGCCGACGTGAGGCGGCTCAAACGTCTTCGGAAAAGCATGCGCAAATCGGGACCATTGAAAGCAAGAGCCTCCTCACGTCGGCTGCTACGATCTACGATTGCGCGCTCGAGATGGAATGCTCAGTTGGCAGTTCGGTGTCGGCCTCACTCATGTTCGGGCAGAGGGCCGTAGGCCTTGGCGGCCAGTTCGGGGCCCAGCCAGAGGTCGGCCAGCCGCCGCCGGAGCCGCGCCGGCGAATCGTTCGGATGGCGTTCACGGAGGCCGGTCAATGCGAGTGTTCGTGCCGTGCGGTTGCCATCGAGCATCATGGCCAACTTGCGGGCGGGCGCGGCGCCCCGCAGCAATTCGATGAGCACGCGTTCGGCGTTGGGATGGGTGTCCTCGGCCAGTGTTCGCATGGGTTCAGTTTAGCCCAAAGCACTCCGCATGGGAAGTGAGACGCAACCGGCGCGCGGCGTTCACGCCGCTTCAACCCACTACCGCAAACCCGCACGGCTCTTTCCAACGCCACAAGATCTCGACCGTCGAAGCGGCCTCAAGGCCGCGCCCCCCGGCCAGACCAAAGCCTCACCCACGCGTGCGCAACCTGTGCGGTTAGCCAATGATTCGGGACGGATAACAAAACTTCATTTTCTTTGTTAAACCGGGCCAGCCGCGCGCGTGAATAGCTTGATGACGCATGCACCAGCTATGAAAATAACAAGACTACATCTCATCGGCAGTCTCCTTATGGCTTCCCTGGCCAACGGCTTCGCCCAGTCCAGCCTCCAATTCTCCACGAACATCTACTACGTGGCCGAAAACGCCGGCAGCGTCCTCCTCACCGTGCAGCGCACCGGGGACCCCAGCGCGGTCGTGTCCGTGGACTACGCCACCGCCGACGGGACGGCGACCGATGGGCTGGACTATGCCACCATTAACGGCACGTTGACGTTCCTCGCGGGCGAAACCAATCAGTTCATTACCGTGCCGATCCTCAACGATGGCGTTGTTGAAGCGGCCGTTTACGAATCGTTCACGGTGACGCTGACCAACCCCACCAACGCTTCCCTGGGCACGCGCACGATCGCCACTGTCCGCATCACGGACAACGACAAGGGGCTGGCCTTTGAGTTCGGCTACTACTCGGTGGCCGAAGATGCCGGTTCGGTGCTCATTGGCGTGGTGCGGACGGACGATGGGGACTTTCCGGTGAGTGTGGACTATTTCACGACCGCCAGCACCGCGATCCAGGGGCTCGATTTCACCGGCGTCACCAACACGTTGTTCTTCGCGGCGGGCGAGAAGGTTCAGACGTTCACGGTTCCCATCCTCAACGACGGAGTCAAGGAGGGCAGCGAGCTGTTCCGCGTAACCTTGAGCAATCCGACCAATCAAGTCCTCGGTTCGCAGAAGACCGCTACGGTCTCGACTCGCGACAACGATCCGGGAGTCGAATGGGAGTTCGCGAAGTGTTGGATCCAGGAAAACGAGGGGGATGCGGTGCTGGTAGTCCGGCGCGGCAACGATAAGGAACTCGGGGCCTTCACCGTGGACTACCAGACCACAAACCTGACTGCCGTCGCAGGCCAGGACTATCAAGCGTCATCCGGGACACTCTCGTTTGCTGAGGGCGAGACGCAGAAGACGGTTGTCATTCCCATTGTCCAGGATGACCTCATTGAAACCAGTGAGACTTTCAAAGTGTCCCTGCTGAATGCCAACGGTGCGCCGTTGGGCGCTCGGGGGGCGGTGACCGTGACGATCCTCGACATGACAGGGATGTCGCCGCACCGCTTTGGGAGCATTTCAGTATTGCCGGACCGCACGTTTCAGATGTCGCTCACTGGCGCAGTGAATCCCCGCTTCAAAAGCTTCTTCGACCTCTACCCGATTGAGGCCTCCGCCAATCTGGTTGAATGGTTTCCGTTGGTCACTCTGCAACGAACCAACTCGGCAACAAATGCCCTTCTGTACGCCGACGACGCCGCGCCGACCATGGCGATGCGCTTCTATCGGACCCCAGCCGGCAATCTGATGACGCCACTGCAACCCCCGAGTGGTCCGTTTGCCGTGGGACAAGTCTCCCTCTTGCTGACAGACCCAACTCGTAGGAACCGGTATCTGATCTCGACCAATGGCTCGTTCATGGTAACGGTGAGCTATCCCGCGCAAGCTAAGTTAGGTTCGCGGCCTTGTCCGCTTGATGACTGGGGCCGCACCTACATAAGCCAGGATCAAGCGGTCTATGACCCTGCGGAGCTCAGCTACATACCGCAGAACATGGCCATGATTAACCACGCCCTTCCAAGCGCACGCTTCGCTTCCGCTGCTGGTTCATGTCCGGTCGTCGTGTTCTCCCCTGGCGCTACAGCTCCGCGATCTCAAGCTCAATATCTCGCAGAACACCTTGCAAGCCATGGATACGTTTGGGTGAGCGTTGATCATGCTGATGCTTTTCCGACCATATTTCCGGACGGCAGGTACATTGACGAACGCTCTGCTACCATGTCGACCGCTGCTGGTCTTTTGGACCGCGTGCAAGACCTGAGGTTTATTCTAAACGAGCTCGCGCGATGGAATGTGGAGGACCCGCTATTCGCAGGCAGCCTGGACTTAAGCCGGGTTGCAGCGATGGGTTACTCTTGGGGAGGGGGCACTGTCGCTGAGCTTTGCCGGGTGGACGCACGGTGCCGGACGGTGGTACTTTTTGAAGGGACGTTCCAAGGAGCGGAAGAGGTGGCTGCCTCCGGCCTGCCGAAGCCATCGCTGGAAATCAACGCCAGCTCGGGAATGGGCAGTGATACGCTGTTCAGGAAAGCCAAGCAGGACGCCATCTATTTCCAAGTCAGCGGCACCACACACGGCGATTTCGGGGGACTTTCAGACGTTGAAGTCGATCGAACATGCAAGGACTACGCCCTCTGGTTCCTGAACAAGCATCTGAAAGGGAGCGCCGATCCGATGCCGGCGCTGGCCAGCTACCCACGGGTCACCGGCTTCAAACAGAAATAGCCGCTGCCTCAATCAGGCCAAAGAAATGTCCGCGCCCGATTCAAATCCTCAACCGAAAAGGTGACATCATGAAAACAAAGGCACGATACTCAAATCCCGTTCGCTTCCTTTCCGTGCTGGGCTTAGCTATTGAACCCAGCCGCGCAGCGGCAGGCCTGTTGCGACTTAGGAAGACGGTTAACGCGACAGCTCTATTGGCGGCGATGCTGCTCCTGACCGCGACAACTGGCCGAGCCAGTGTTCTCGCCGGGCCAGTATTCAATCCCGCCAACGGCCACGTTTATTACCTGCTCAGCGAGAACACGTGGACAGCCTCGGAGGCTGAGGCTGAGGCGCTGGGCGGAACGCTGGCCATCATCAATGATCCAGCCGAGAACGCTTGGATCTACTCAACCTTCAGTATGTTTGGAGGCGACCCCCATCGATTATGGATTGGACTGACGGACAAGGATGTGGAGGGAACCTTCGTGTGGGTAACGGGAGACCCGCTGGTTTACAGCAACTGGGGGGGCGATGAGCCGAATAACAATGCAACGGGCGAGGATTATGCACATATTTTTGGGCCGGATGAAGACAGGGCGCCGGGATGGAACGACGCACCAGACGATTGGTCTATTTGTGGCGTCGTGGAGACTAGTAGTTTCGCCGGCAGTTGGGTTTCCTTCTGGCCGGGATCAGTTTGGGTTTGGGAGAACGAGGGCCAAGCGAACGTCAGCGTGATCCTTCTGCGCGGCACGAATCTAACGGACTTGGCCATTTCGGTGGATTATACCACAGTCGATTCGACCGCGCACGCAGGAGATGACTACATGGCGACCAACGGAACGTTGCAATTCGCCGTAGGCGAGACCAGCAAACAAGTTGCGATTCCGATCCTGAATGACACGTTGTGGGAATCCGAGGAACAGTTCCGCATTGTGCTGAGCAATCTCACCGGCGGCGTGTCGCTGGGTAATTCGAGCGTGGTGATTCGGATCCAGAGCGACGATGTGACGACTCTCTACGTCAACATCGACAACCCGAACCCGGTGTTCCCCTATACCAACTGGGTCACAGTAGCCACCAACATACAGCACGCCGTGGACGCTGCACATTCGGGCGATACGGTTCTGGTCACGAATGGCGTGTATGCGGTGGGGAGCCGGGGACCTAATCCAGAATATCCACAAAATAGTTTATGCCGTGTCGTTGTCACGAACGCCATCGGGCTGGAGAGCGTCAACGGGCCGTTGGTGACGACAATAGAGGGGTGGGATACAGTTGTGACCAACGAGTTTGGCGAAGTCGTGGGGTGGGATAGGGGGTAGATGCGTGTATCTGGGTTCCAACGCCGTGTTGAGCGGGTTCACACTGACGAATGGCACGGGTTATACTTTGGGTGGTGGTGTCTTCTCGGAACCAAGTAGCGTCGTGACCAACTGCGTTCTGACCGGCTGTACTACTTTTGCCCGTGGTGGTGGTGGCGCAGGCGGCGGGGCCTACGGCGGCAACCTCTACAACTGCACGCTGACCGGCAACTGGGCTGGAGGCGGCGGCGGGGCTTATGGCAGCACCCTCTACAACTGCACGCTGACCGACAATCACGTTTGGTTGGGCGGCGGCGGTGGGGCTTCTGGCAGCACACTGAACAACTGCACGCTGACCGGCAATTCGGCTTGGGACGGCGGCGGGGCTTCTGGCTGCACGCTCTACAATTGCACGCTGACCGGCAACTCAGCTGGCGACTCTGGGAATTGCTTTGGCGGCGGGGCTTATGACAGCACCCTCTACAACTGTACGCTGACCGGCAACATAACATACGGCGATGGTGGCGGGGCTGGTGGCAGCACGCTCTACAACTGCACGCTGACCGGCAACTCGGCGAACTGGGGCGGTGGCGGGGCTTCGGGGTGCATCCTCTACAACTGCACGGTCACGGGCAACGATGGCGGCGGGGTTGGTGACAACTGGTGGGGCGTGGGCAGCACCCTTTTCAACTCCATCGTGTACTACAACTTTGGCGGGAACTATGCCGCGGGAACGAGGTTGAATTATTGCTGCACGATACCGCTTCCGACTAACGGCGTCGGTAACATCTCCAGCCCGCCGTTGTTCATGGACTGGGATGCGGAGGATTTCCGGTTGCGGGAAGAATCGCCCTGCATTGATGCAGGGACGAATCTCATGGGTTTCCCGATAATGGTGTGGAGATATGTGGAGGATTGGGGCGATGATTGGGTACTTGTGGGCCATATCACCGACCCCACCGACATGCTCGGCAACACCCGTTTCATCGACGGCAACTTTGACGGCACGGTGGCGTGGGACATGGGGGCTTACGAGTTCAACTCGTTCCCGCCGCCCCGGTTCACCTGTGCCCCGCAGCGGATGCCCGATTGCTGGCGGTTGAGCATCATCGGAGCACCCAACAAATTCGTTCGTCTCCAAAAAAGCAGCGACTTGAAGGACTGGGAGGATTGCTGGCCGTACGTTTTCATGGGAGCGGAGGGAGCCTGTCAGTGGGACGACGGGGATTTGAGCCAGAAGGCGATGTTCTATCGGGTGGTCGTTGAGTAGGGACAATGAATACACCATGACCGCCGTGATTGTGAGCATGATTTCAGCCCGAACTCCGAAATGAAGGAATCGCAAACCCGAAGCCAGGCCGTCGGGGCGCGGC
>CAYHFK010000109.1:0-3913 GCA_964355895.1 uncultured Bifidobacterium sp.
AGCCAGACGCTGACCTGGACCGTAACCGTGATCCAGCCACAGTTGCAACTGACCGCGTCGCGCTGGCTGGGCCCGGGCGGGTTTACCTTTCGCGTGGCCGGCGTGGCCCCGCAGGGGTTCGCCATTCTGGCGTCCACCAACCTGGTGCATTGGCAGTCCGTAGCCACCAACACGCTCGTCAGCGGGCAATACGATTACACGAACACCAGCGGCACGAACTTGCCGCGGCAATTTTTCCGCGCGGCAACCCCGCCCTGAACCTGGCCAACGCAGCGCTTGCGGTCGCACCGCAGAGGGCGAGGGAGAAAGGGGGAACGCGGATAAATATTCCAAGCCGCTGAATGTGGCGCTGCCTGGTAACGAGTCACAAGACTCCGCGAACTCCCTAATCGTCCGGGCGCACCCAAAAAAATGGCGCGAGCTTCGCAGCCCGCGCCAGGAAAAGCAGCAATCGGTCAATGCTTGCGAACCCGCAAGCGGGCGCAGAAAAGGCCCAGTCCGCCCAGAGCCAACAGCGCAATGGAGGAAGGCTCCGGCACGGTGGCTTCAAACCGCGCGGCAAAGTTCATGGACACCGCGTTGGTCATCAGCGACCAACTGCCCGCGTTGTTTTCCCAATAATCCGTGTAATTAAGTCCGACGGTCGCGGGGCCGTAAATGTCCACCCCGAGTTCATCCGTCGGTCCCAATCCCTGAAACTGAACACTCCAGGTCAACTCGCTGACGGGAAGGAGCAAGCCCGTGCTGGCAAAATCCGAACCCGCCGTGAAAACAAAGGTGCTGCGGTCGGTCGGGGTGCCGACGGAAAACCAACCGCTGTCGTAAAGCGACGAAATGCCGGGCGTGGGATAACCGTTGAAGGGAGCGCCGTTGTTTTCGTAGAAGCGCACCCGCGCCTCGACATTGGCACCAGCGAAAGCCGTCGGATTGGCGGTATTGGTGCCATAGTACTCGAAGGAAAAACTGGTGATGAAGCGCTCGGTGCCGGCGAAAACGATCTGGTCGCCGACTTCCTTGGTGCCCGGGTTGAAGCGGGTCAGCAAATCGCTGGATGCGTTGTCGAAGATGGTGGCCGCCGAAGCGTTCAAGGCGAGCAACGCCGCCAAAGCCGCGCCCGCCTGCCAGGTGATTTTTGAAGTCTTGTTTGTCATAATGAATCCAGTTAACTGAGGTTTTTGGGATTGACCGTATGAGCGACTGCCGCATCCTTGTAAATATGGCGCCGGATGTCAACAAAAAATTTGCCCGCATTTTAATTATCTTCCCAGCCGCCCCGGAGGCGGTCCTTGCCGCCGCTGGAAAATGGAACCCGCCCCGTTGCTTGGCATCGGTTGAACCCGGGCGACTCCATCCTCCCGGGTGAACGCCGCCGATTCATCTGACGTAGTCGCCCGCGGCGGAGCCGGCCCGGCAACGAAACCGCCCCGACTGAGAATTCGCGACATTCGCCGTTATCGCGTGAGCGATTCACTCTCCGGAGGATTGATCGGGTTCATGGTCGTGTTCAGCCCGTGGGCCTTTGGCACCACGCAGCCCGAAACGATCCGGATCATGAATTTTACGGGCTACGCGCTGGGAGCGTTGCTGGCCGTCAAATGGTTTATCCGGCGTTCCAAAGGCTACCGTCCCCCGCAGTGGGGCGGTGAACCCACGCCGGCCCTGGTCACTCTGACCCGAACGCTGGCCGCGCTCACCGTGGCGATCCTGGCTTTTTGCCTCATCAGCGCGCTCAACGCCCGTGCCTCCTGGCAACCGGAGTCCGCGCGCTTTGATTACCATGCGGCCATCACCTGGCTGCCGCAAAGTTACGACCGCGCGAGTACCTGGCGGGTGTTCCAGAACTTCCTGGCCCTGGCCTGCTTTTTCTGGGCGGTCCGGGACTGGTTGCCGGGCAAAACGGCAAACGAGGAGCATTCCTGGTGGCAAAAAACTAGCGGCCCGGACCAGGGCGAAACGGCCTATCTGCCCGCCCGCCTGCGCGGTCTGCTCTGGGTGTTGTGTCTCAGCGGCGCGTTGCTCGGCGTTGAAAGCATCGCCCAACGACTGAGCGGCACCAACAAGTTACTGTGGTGGGTGGAGACGCGCATCAATCGGGAAGCTCTGTCGCAATTCGGGCCCTTCGCCTACCGCGCGAATGCGGCGCAATACTTCAATCTCGTATGGCCCGTCTGCCTCGGCTTCTGGTGGACACTCCACCGGGCGGGTGGGTTCAAAAAATGGCGGCATCATCTGCTGTTGCCCTGCGGGATGGTCATGGCCGCGAGTCCGATCATCTCGACCGCCCGCGGCGGGGCGTTGGTTGCCGGCGGGATGCTGGGGCTCGCCGCCCTGTTCCTGCTGCTCGCGCCGCTGCTGCTGCCGACACGACTCCGCCACTCGCTCAAAGTCAGCCTGCTCACCTTCGCCGTGCTGGGTGCGTTCTTTGCCGGCGCCACCTTGCTGGCGGTACAGCTCGGTTGGGAACCGCTGGAAAAGCGCATGACCGAACTCCAAGCCGGTTATGAAGGACGCGAGAAGATGTATGAAACCGCCCGGGGCATGGCGGAGGATTTCCGCTGGTTCGGCACGGGGCCGGGCACGTTTGATCCCCTCTTTCAACTGTATCGGAGTTCGCCCGACGAGTACTGGCCCGCGCAACTGCACAATGATTGGCTGGAAACGCGCATCACGTTTGGACGGGCAGGCAGCGGCTTGATTGCCGCCGGGTTCCTGGTTGTGCTGGCACGGTGGGGCCTGCCAGGCGGGCTGCATGGAGGGCGGCGCTTCGTGGTTCTCCTCTGGCTCGCACTGGCGGGCTGCCTGATTCAGGCACGGTTCGATTTCCCCTTCCAGATCTACTCCATTCTGCTGTTGTTCCTGCTCTATTGCGCCATCCTATCCACGCTTTCGCGGCGCGGCGCATAAAGCTGGGGGGACGGCCGGAAGCCGGTGACGGGCAGGCAAAATGTTCAGGCCCGAAAGGTGCAAGAAACCGCGAACGGAAACCTTCCCGGGCAACGATTCGGGGCGGCGGGAAGTGGCGGTCAGCGCGGACGACGTCGCGCAGAGTGACACTCGGCTGGATCGTGGATTGTTAATCCGCTGGGCTGGAAAACTTTGGCGGCCAGGGCAAGGATCACGCTCTGCCGAATGCCATTCGGCGAAACAGCAGATTGCCATCCCCGGCCCCGCAGGTTTGAACGGTCTTCGTTTCCCGCGCCGTCCCGTCGCCCTCAGCAACCGCGCTGGTTACTTCCGGGCCACGATGTCGATCACAAACACGTCTTCCAGCACGGGCGACAGGTTCTTGCCGAACTCCTTGTGATACGGGTGAACCAGGTAGGCATCGCGAGCCTGGGTGCTGGAGAACGTCAGAATCCAGCAATGCGTGAAGCCTTTGTTCAGGTTCTCCGGGCTGATGTTGGTGCCCCACTCCAGCGCCTTGATCTGGGGGATTTTTTTCTTCAGGCCCGCGAAGGCGGTTTCGACCCGCTTGATGTCCTCCCGCGTGGCCGTGCGCTTGAACTTAAACGACACGACGTGCTGGATTTTTTCCGCGGCGACAGCGGCCGCCGGTACGCCCGCCAAGGTGACGGCACACAGAATTGCGGTCAGAATTTTCATGGTTGTCATGGTTGCTTTCGGTTTGGTTTTGATTCCGCAGCGTAGCGGTTGGTGCGGTGCGCGGCAAGCGCCCGATGCGCCGCCCCCGCATTCCGCGGAATCGCGGGGAAAGCGGGCCTCGGATTATCCTTGCATTCCCAGCGTAAAAACGCTTCAGTGTTAAAACTAATTTCCAGGCGCACCAACCGTCCACCGGATAAAACCCGGAGACATTCAAACAACCATTCAAGCCATCGTGAGCGCAAATTTGGGCAACTACAGCACCAGCCGGTAGCAAGCTGGCGGTGGGATTACTGGCGGTGGGATTACT
>CAYHFK010000109.1:4013-10538 GCA_964355895.1 uncultured Bifidobacterium sp.
CTGGCGGTGGGATTACTGGCGGTGGGATTACTTATGCTTGAACTATTTTCCTTTGGCCTGCTCGGCTTGGTCATTGTGGTGGCGCTGATTCCCCTGCTCCGGCAGCAGTGGATTGAGCGCGCCTTTGGCCGGCGCCGCCATCAGTTCCACCAGACTCACAATCATTCCATCTCGCGATTGGGGGGACTGGCCCTCGCCATCGCATTTCTGATCCTGGCGGTCGCAACCTACTGGTTTGCCGGCGAAGACAACGAAAGAAGTTATTTGCGGCTGGTGATGATGGGCGGGGCGCTGGCGATGTTCGCGGTGGGATTCTGGGATGATTTGCAGCCGCTGGGCGCGAAAAAGAAACTCCTGGCCCAAGTAATCATCGCCGCGGCGGTTCACTTTCTGGGGCTTCACATCGAAGGAGTGAGTCTGCCCTTTTCGGATGTCCCCCTACAGTTGGGAAGCTTCAGCGTGCTGGCCACCGTGGTCTGGCTCGTGTCCCTCACCAACCTGATCAACCTCATTGACGGCATGGATGGCCTGGCCACGGGCATCAGCCTCATGCTGATGGGCCTGATGGTTTATGTCGGCTACACCGCAAATTCCTTTCCCCTCCTGATCGGCGGCGTGGCGGGCAGCCTCGTGGGGTTCCTGATTTTTAATTTTCCGCCGGCCAAAATCCACCTCGGGGACGGCGGCGCCTATTTCCTCGGTTTTCTCATTGGAGAATTGACGATTGCCAGTTCCAACAAAGGCACGGTGGTCACGGCCATGATTGCCCCCCTCTTCGTCCTGGCCCTGCCCATCCTGGATGTCAGCCTGACAATTTTGCGGCGGGGATTAAGAGGGCTGCCGGTCTTTCGGGCGGACCTCGGTCACATTCATCACCGCCTTTTGCAGATGGGCCTGTCCCGGCAGCGGGCCGTAATGGGGATGTATGGTTTTACCATGGTCTTTCTGCTGCTGGGCCTGGCGGCGTTCCGGTCAAAAGTGCAACTGCTGCCGATCTTCACGGGCGTCGGCATGCTCATTGTTGTGGTCGTGATGAGCTGGATGAACTTCAGCCGGCGGTGGTTCAACCTCGGCGACGCGCTGGGCCATTCGCTGCGCATGCGGGAGGACATCGCCTACGCGCTGGCCCTGGCCCGGTGGTTGGCCCTGGAGAGTCGCCGTGGGGATTCCACGGAAGAATTCTGGAAGGGGCTGCAGTTTGCGACGGAGCGCCTGGGGTTTTGCCACCTGCGTTTGCAACTCGAAGGTGGTGAGCGGACGTGGGAAACCCCCGATGCCCAGGTTGCCGATTGTCACTTTGTGCGATTTGATTTCCGGGAGGCGGGCGCGGGCGTCATTGAGTTGCAGGCCCGAAAACCCGCCGGCGTGGATCGCCCGCCCCCCCCGGCAGCCGGCACGGGAAACCGACAGCCCGGCGCGGGTCTGGAGGACGAAAGAACGTTCCGGGTGATCAGCGAGTTGCTGGCGGAAAGCTGGCACAAAGCCAGCCTGCAAAAGTGCGAACGAACTGGCGAGGCGCTGCGCTTTGCCTCCTCGCCTCCGCCGCCACCCAGCGCACCCTTGACGGTGCGGCCGGCAGAGCCGCTGGCGGAGCAAAGCTTCCGGGTTGGCTTGCCGGTACACGGGGCCACCGCCAGCGACCGCCCAGCTTCCAATCCCAAGGGCGCCGGGCCGGTTGAAGAGAATCCGGCAAACCGCGGGACTCCGGCCATCCGGCTTGACCCCGAAAACCAAACCCCTTAGCGTTGGCGCACGCAATTTGGTGGTGCAACCAGAATTTTCCACGGTCGGATTACCGAAGCCATAATGGATATTGTGCAAGGAACTACGCGCCGCGTTTCCCGCTTCGGGCGGCGGTTCTTCGCGCGCCCGGCCCCAACCCGGACCGGGGTGGCCGCGTGCCTGTTGCTCACGATGGCCGCGACCGCCCAGGAAGCGGTGCGGATGTCCGTGGCCGGCCAGCAGGCGGCCGACGCACAAAAGCGGGGGCTGGAGAATTCACGGGCCAATCTCGAGTTAGGACCGGTATCGCTGCGCTTCTCGGCGAGCCTGCAGGTCCAGGGCACGGACAATGTTTACAACACCGGAAACAATCGGCAGGCGGACGTGTTTTTTCAGCCACAGTTCAACGTCACCGGATTGTGGCGCGCGACGGACCGGAATACGTTGTCGCTGACCCTCGGACTTGGCTACACCGAGTATTTGAAGGCCACCGAGTACAACGGTTTGTTTGTGGCCCCCGGTTCGGATTTGTCGTTCAACGTGTACGTGGGCGACGTGGTCGTCAACGTCCACGACCGGTTCTCCGTTTCGCAAAGCGTGGCGAACCAGCCCGGGGTGACCGGCATCGGCGGCTACAATCGCTTCGAGAATGTCAGCGGCATGGGCCTGATTTGGGATTTGAACGACCTGCTGGTGAGCGCGGGTTATGACTACGATCTCTTCATTCCGCTCGAAGAGCGTTACCAAGATCAGGAACGCGGGGCCGACTTGATGTCGGCCAGCGCGTCGTTCGAGCTCAATCCCAGCACCCGGGCGGGAGTGCAGTTGGGCGGCGGACTGACCGACTACACCGCGGACACGTATAACGACAACCAGCATGTGTCCGCCGGGGTGTTCTTCACCACGCAAGTCAGCGAGTATTCAACCTTGAGCGTTTCCGGGGGCTACGTCTTTTACAATTTTGATGCCGGCGGTTCGCTGACCAACGGGGACACCCTCGGCGCCGTTTATGGCGACCTGACCTTTTCCCAGCGCGTCTCCGCCCTGTTGTCCCATTCGATCGCGGTGGGCCGCAGTCTGCAGCCGGGCTTTTTTTCCGACCTCACGGATGTGATCTACGCCCGCCAGCAGGCGAAATGGAGTTTGCTCCGCAAATTCACCCTCACGACGACCCTCTCCTACGAATACGTCATGGACAGCGTTCCGGCGCCGGAAACCAGCAACCGCTACGGCTTCGGCGTGACGTTGGGGCGGTCGCTGAGCGATCACCTGAGCGGCAACCTGGGCTACCAATTCTACTACCGGAGTTCCAATGTGGCGGGGGGCACTTACCCCCTGAATCAGGTGAATCTCAACTTGGTCTATGCTTTTTGATACGCGCCGGGGGCAGAAGCGTTCGGCTTTTTCCATTTTGAATTTGTATTGCGCGCGGTTTTTGTCAGAATTCGGGTTCTTGAAGTTCGTGGGGCGGTTGAGTTGGTCAGCGCAGTTGGCGGTTGCTTCGGGCAAGGAAGCGAGCGACGCGGGTAAATTGGGGCAACGATCAGAACGGCCCATCCCCTGAAAGCTTTCGTCGCCACTCAATTACGGCTGGTGGTGACACCCGCCCAAATGGCCCGGCGCGATGGCGCCCAGAATTATTTAACCTTGGTCCGAACCGGGATTTTCAGCCTATGCGGATGTTTATTTTGCTCGTCACGATGTTTGCCAGCGCGGTCGCGCCGGGCCAATCACCCATCTCCAACACCCTCCCCCGCGCGGCGGCCAGCGCGGCCACCAACGGCGCCGCCGCGGAGCGCGCGGCCTACTCCCTCGACGACAAACACAAACTGGCCGCGGGCGACAAAATCAGTTTCCAGATCATCGAAGACCGGGATCCGCCGAAGAGTTTGACGGTGACGGACTCGGGCGAACTGGACGTGCCCTATGTGGGCCGGGTGGTGGCCCTGACCAAGACCTGCAAACAACTGGCGCAAGAGCTCAAGGCCTTGCTGGAAAAGGAATATTATTATCGCGCCAGCGTCGTGATTGGTCTGGATTCCGTGAGCAAGGTGCGGGGCCGGCTGTACATTTGGGGACAGGTACGCAATCAGGGCCCGATTGAAATCCCGGTCGGAGAAAATTTCACCGTCGGCAAGGCGATCCTGCGGGCCGGCGGTTTTGCGGACTTTGCGAACAAGAAAAAAGTGAAGCTCGTGCGCGCCAACCCCGACGGCAAGAATCAGACGTTCGAGCTGAACATGCTGGAAATCATGGAGGATGGCCGAACGGAGAAGGACCTGGCCGTGCAGGAGGATGACTCGATCATTGTGCCGGCCCGCCTGATCAACTTTTAGCCATCATGAACGAGCCCCTTGCCCTGCCGCCGGTGGATCGCGCCACGCGTTCCGCCCATTTCCACAGCCGCCTGCTCCGCTTCCGGACCCGGCTGCGCCGCCATTGGTGGATTCCGACGCTCACGCTGCTGGCGGGTTTGGCGGTGCAGGGCTGGCTCATCCGGCGAGAGCCCCCGAACTTTATCTCACTCGGGCAAATGATTGTGAGCATCAAGCTCAGCATCCCCGAAGGCTCGGTTTACAACGAGGAGGTGAGCAACTTCCTGGGCACACAGGTAGCGCTGATGCAAAGCGCCGCCGTCACCAACCGGGCGGCCGTGCGCCTGCGCGCCACCCAGCCCGATCTGCCGCCGGCACCCGTGAAGCTGGCCGTTACCGTCACGCCCAAGACGACCATCTTCGTGTTGCGCGCCATGGGCCCGGAACCGCTTTATACCCAGGCATTCCTTCAGGCCTGCATGGAAGAGTATGGCAATTTCAAAAAGGAGATGCGGTCGCAGACGTCGGAAACCACGCTGGCGAGCATCACGGAAGAATTGAGCCGGCTGGAAGGTGATTTGCGCAAGGGCGAGGATGAGATTCTGAACTTCCAGGTTTCCAACAGCGTCGTGTTTCTCCAGGAACAGGGCAATAGCGCCGGCAGCTACCTGGCCCAGCTCAACCGCCAACTGGCCGATCAGCGGACCGAATTGCAACTGCTGAACATGCTCACCCTGGATCAGAACCTGGAGCGCAAACAGAAAAAGCCGGCGGCCGAACCGGAGGGCGCCGCGCGGGCATTGGAGTCGGATGCCGACTACCTGCGCGCCAAACAGCAGGTGCAAATGCTCAAAGCCGAACAGCAGCAGATGAGCGAGTACCTGCGCCCCAAGCATCCCAAGATGATCAATCTGAGCGAAGACATCAGCCGGCGCGAAAAGCTTTTGGGAATCCTGCGCGAGCAAAGCCTGGATCAACTCGAAAGCCGGCGCGGTTCGCTGACCCTCCAGTTGCAAAATCTCGAAGAACAGATCAAGGAGTGGGAGACGAAGTCCCTCGATGTCAGCAAGCGCATGGCGGAGTACCAAAAAATCCGCTCCAACAACCAGCGGATCCAAGGCCTGTACGACCGCCTCCTGGCCACGATGCAGGCCGTGGGCGTCAACAAGGATATCAGTCCGGAAAGCGTGACCGTCATGCAGCCGGCTTCACCGGCTTATGCCACGATCAGCAATGTCCCCAGGAGCCTGCTCATCGCCGCCGTGCTCGGACTGGCGGCGGGCCTGGGGCTGCTGGTCCTGCTCGACCGCCTCGACGACCGGATTAACTCCTTTACCGAACTGGAAGATCTCTTTGACGAACCCCTGCTCGCCCAGATACCCAAGGACCGCGAATCCCTGCGCAAGGGTGGTGCCCGCATGTTGCTCCCCAACGATGATCGGCACGCCTTCGTGGAGGCCTACCGGAATTTTCGTTCCTCCCTGCTGTTCCTTTCCGTGGAGGAAAAGAAACCCCGGCTGCTGCTCGTCACCAGTTCCATTCCCAATGACGGCAAATCCATGACCACGGCCAACCTGGCCATCACCATGGCCGGCACCGGCTCCCGCGTGCTGCTGGTGGATGCGGACTTGCGCAAGGGCGTTTTGCACCAGCGCTTCGGCGTCACCGGCAACTCCGGCCTGTGCGAAGCGTTGGGCAACGGCCAGCCGTGGGCGCAAAGCGTTCAACCCACCCAAATCCGGGACCTCTTCCTCCTGCCCCGCGGGCAAGTCACTCAGGCCTCCAGCGAACTATTCCTCCAACCGACCACCAAGAACTTCCTGCGGGAGGCCGTCAGCCAGTATGATTACGTGATTCTGGACACGGCCCCCGTCATGGCGGCCGACGATGTGGCGAGTCTGGCGCCCCTCGTGGATGGCGTGCTCTTTGTCATCCGCGCCGAACACACCTCGACCCGGGTGGCCCGCGCCGCCTTGGAATTGCTTTATCAGCGGGGCGTGACCGTGCTCGGCCTGGTGTTCAACGCCGTGGATCCCCGAGGCGGCGAATACCACTATTACAAGTACAAGGACTACTACGCCGCGTATCCCAAGGCCGGTGCGAAAATCAAACCAAACGGTTCGTAGCATCGGCGGCGGCGGACGGCAGTCCATCCCTGGCGAACCTTGACTTCCAAGAATTCGGATTTGTGATGCCTGTGACCCGGCCAAGAGCTCTGCGCCGCCCCGAGAGGCGAGCCGCCAGCTACGGGGTTTTGAAACGGCCTCCCCCAATTGAACAACCTTGGTCTGCGGCCCCGTAAATTTCACTGACCGTTTACGGAATCACGACAAACTGGTTTTTCTCCTTTTCAGCTCTGCTATTGAAAGTTGCAGTTGCTTATGAAAGCATACCCCGGCGGGCCTGTAGCTCAATGGTTAGAGCAGAGCACTCATAATGCTTTGGTTCTCGGTTCGAGTCCGAGCAGGCCCACCAAACCAAGCAGCCA
>CAYHFK010000109.1:10638-14135 GCA_964355895.1 uncultured Bifidobacterium sp.
ATAATGCTTTGGTTCTCGGTTCGAGTCCGAGCAGGCCCACCAAACCAAGCAGCCATATCTGCAGCCGCTGCGCAGCCGTTGCCATTTGCTCACTCGAATCTTGGCTGCCGGGGAGCTGCCGAATTCCCAATTTATCGCGGCCGACATTGATCCTCCTTCCGCAGCGGGCCTGATGCGCTATGCGAGCAACAAGCTGGAACGGTTCGCGGGGTGCGGCGATGCGGCGGCCGGGGCGGGGCGCTCCCGGGGCAAAGCGAAGCGATAACTTTCGCCCCGGCTGCCCGGCTCTGCTTTACCCCTTCTCAATGCACGCGTAGGCGTTGTGGTTGTGGATGCTCTCCTGATTCTCCGCCTCCACCTTGTACCACGTCACGTCCGGATGTGCGTTCAGCTTGAGTGCGACGTTGCGCACCAGGTCTTCAACGAACACGGGATTGTCATACGCCCGTTCCGTCACGGCCTTCTCATCCTCGCGTTTGAGCAACGCATACAATTCCGAACTCGCCGAGCTTTCCATGATCGCGACCAAGTCCTCGATCCAGATCGGTTTCTTAAACCGCACCTGCACCGTCACTTCACCGCGCTGATTGTGCGCGCCGCGGGCGCTGATGGCTTTCGAGCAGGGACAAAGCGTCGTTACGTTCGCTTTGACCGTGAGCACGAAATCAATTTCCCGTTTGCACGCCGCCGCGTCGAACCGCGCGGTGTAATCCATGACACTTTCCTTGCCGGACGCCGGTGCGTTTTTGGACATGAAATACGGAAACTCCATCTCAAGATGCGAAGTGGCCGCGTTCAACTTTGCCTGCAGCTCAAACAGCATGTCCGGAATGTTCTCCACGTGAACCACGCCGCCATGCGCGTTCAACACTTCGATGAAACGGCTCATGTGCGTGCCCTTGAATTCCTTGGGCAAGTCCACGAACAAGCCGATCACGGCCACGGTGTTCTGCACCGCGTGGGCCTTGTCGCGCACCTGAATGGGGAAGCGCAGGCCGCGCACGCCCACCTTGTCAATGCGGAGCTGGCGATGGTCGCGCTCGCTTTGTTTGTCCTGCAACTTGGTTCCGCGCTTCGGCGACTTAATCACACTGGTTCGGCTCATGGCAGCAAATTAGCAAATTTCGGAGCGTATGCAAAAAACAAATAGCCCCCTCGTTTCACCGCCGGGAACACTGCCCACGGTCTGGTGAATCATGAAATCTCCGCGGCCACAACTTGCGCTTTGACTTGCGCCCGCCGCCAGATTATCACGCTACGATGTATCGCCATTACTTCCTGGTTCTGACCGCTGGTTTGCTCCTGTTCGCCTCCCCTGCCCTTGCTGAAACTTTCCGCGTGGCCGCCTACAACGTGGAGAATTATCTCGATCAAACCACTGAATCGCGGAAGCACGTCAAGTCGCCCGCCGCCAAAGCCAAGATTCGCGAAACCATTCTCGCGCTGAAACCCGACGTGCTTGCCTTGGAGGAAATGGGCTGTCTCAGTGCGCTCCTCGAATTGCGCGACGCGCTCAAGAAAGATGGCCTAAACCTCCCGCATCACGAACTCGTCACCGGTTTCGACACCAACATCCACGTCGCCGTCCTCAGTAAATTTCCCATCGTCGCCCGCCGCCCGCACACCAACGACAGCTTTCTCCTCAGCGGTCGCCGCTTCCGCGTCAGTCGCGGGTTTACCGATGTGGACCTCAAGGTGAACGACCACTACGAATTCACCCTCATCGGCGCGCATTTGAAATCCCGCCGCCCCGTGCCCGAGGGTGACGAAGCTGAACTGCGCTACGAGGAAGCCAAGATTCTCCGCGCCATCGTGGACCAAAAACTCGCCGCCAACCCCAAAGCCAACGTCGTCGTTCTCGGCGACTTCAACGACACTTACAACACCAAAGCCATCAAGGAAATCCTGGGACGCGGCAACGACAAACTGGTGGACACCCGCCCCGCGGAACAGAACGGCGACAACCAGCCCAACCCCACCAACCCGCGCTACTCCCCCCGCAACACCACTTGGACCCATTACTACGGCGTGGAAGACACCTACAGCCGGATTGATTACCTCATGCTCAGCCCCGGCATGGCCCGCGAGTGGAACAAGGAACAAACCTACATCCCCACCTTCGCCAACTGGGGCATCGCCTCCGATCATCGTCCGCTGCTGGCAACCTTCGAGGCGGAGAACAAATAACCCCGCCAGCGACGACTTGATGAGCAAGGGGATAGCAATCTGAAGGTAGGGCGCGTCACTCCGTGCGCGCCGGGCTGTTTCCTGACAATGACGGCGCGCACGGAGTGACGTGCCCTACCCCGCCTTCCCCATCGCAATAAAGAACGGCGTGGCCATGAGCGAACCACGCCGTTCCCGTCATTTCCATCCGTAACCAAACTTACGTCGCCATGTGCGACACCGGATCACTCCAATCCGAATAACCCGTGGTTCCACCCACGGCCCGCGCTTGGACATCGTAGGTGGCGCCCGGCGTCAGATTATCCAACAACACCCCGCGCGACTTGGTGAACACCCCGGCATTCTTCCAATCCGCCGTGCCCAGCCGCGTACGCACCTCATACGACCGCGCATTGTCCACCGGCGACATCCGCACCATCAACTGCGTGCTCGCGAAGTTGTCAATGTTCGTGATCGCCGGCTTGGTCAACGGCGTCCGCGTGCGACTCGTGCTGTTGATGTCGAAGCCGGCGGACAAAATGACCGTGAGATCATTCTGCGCCGCCGACTGCACATAAGCCGCCAGCGTGCGCAACAACTCCACGAGGTTCGCCCGTGAGGCATTCTTCGCCGCCGTCAACTGCGTGCCGCCTTGCGCGGCTGCCGCAATATCCGTGGCAAACGTAGCATTGGCTGCCACCAAGTCAGGCAACGGCACGGTGGGGTTGGTGTAACTGGGGTTATTCGCCAGCTTCGTGGCGACCGTAATACCGAAATCGCCCAACTCCGCATCCGGCAGTTGAGCGAAACCTAACGAGACCCTATATGTGGGCATACTATTCCTGTGCTTTCTTTGTTAATGAGACAAGTTACGAATGTACGAAGCGAACACAGCGAGAAACCCGAGCCGAACTCACACGAGCTGGCCAACACCAAGTACCCGTTCGCGAGCGGACGTTTAGCAACCCCCTTGCCAATTTGAACTCCGCCCCCCAACCCGCGCGAAAGGTTGACCTTGCTCATCGGCTATCGCGCCGCCATCCGGGCAATCCCAAAGAGATGGCAATCATTCAGCCTGGGGTTGCGAGAAACGCGCTACCCCAGGTGAGCCAGCCACAAATCCGGCAACCCTGAAAAGGTTATATCCGGCCGCGGATTTCCGCACCAACGCGCCCGGCAACAAATTCCTGACCGGGGATGAAATGCCCACTGGCCGCGACTGCCTGCCACAAATTTAGACAAACAAAACATTGTCTCCGCCCCGAGAACCCGGTATCAGAGCCACAGACACCGAAAAGGGAAACCACTCTATGACAAACCCAGGGACTGTT
>CAYHFK010000110.1:0-14116 GCA_964355895.1 uncultured Bifidobacterium sp.
GGCAGACTCCTCGTCCACCTCCCAGTCCCGGTAACATTTATTATGAGTCAACTCGCCCCGCGACAGACTACCATTCAATCGTTGCCAACTGGAAAATCTTCTGATTTCATTTTTTGCCAATGAAATCTGATCTGCTTATGCCCATCCGGTGGTTGACCTTTGGTCTGTTTGCCACCGGTATGGTTGCATCCTCCACCGGCAACGCTCAGGGCAATCCCACCTGGTTGGGGCGTCCGTTTGTCAAAGTTGTTCACACGGGTGATCCCATCCCTGGCGCGAACGGGGCCACCTTCAACGAACTCACCTGGTTCACGCTGCGCGATGGGACCATTCATCTGGTCGGCGGCGAGAGTTCCACCCGGAAAGGAATCTTCCAGTGGCGCACCAACACGCTCACCAGTCTGGTTTACACGAACACGGTGGCGCCCACGGGTGCCAAATTTCATACCGTTCATGCCGTCACTGACGAGGCCAGCGGTGCGCTAAACTTCTTTGGCGAAGTTTTCTACGGCTATCCCGGTGCCATCTATGGACTGTTTGAATTGAGGAATGGAAATATCACCACGGTCTTCGACACCACCAACCCCTACAATGGCATCAACTTCTTTGGCTTCGGCTATCCCGTCCGCGCGGGCAATGAAGTCGTCTGGGGTGGGCAATTCGTAACCAATGGCGTGCAAAGGACGGGCATCTTTCGCTGGAATGGCAACACCCTGAAAACGCTCGTGGACAGCGACACCGACCTCCCCGGCTCGCTGGGCAATTACGGCGGCTCCCCGGAATACGCGTTCATGTTCGATGGCCAGACCGTCGCCTTCATTGCCATTGCTGGTTTCACCGCCAATGCGCCCCGGGGCGTTTACCGGTCGGCAGCGGATGGCGCATTGTCCAAGGTGGTGGACGTGAACGACGTGATTCCCGGCGATGCGCTGGGGCGAACCTACGCTCAGCGCAACCGAAAGTTTGTCACGGTGGATGTGGATGGCACCAACACCTTCTTCGATACCTCGGGCATGGTCGCGGCAGCCGGAGGAAACCGGAATCAATTCTACAATCTCGGGGCACGGTTAACGGACGGAGTGTCCGAAGTAGTGCTCGGCGGCTTTATTAATGGCCAGCCACCGCAACTGGACGGCCGGCAGATCAGCAGCATGTCGATTGTGGACGGGCACGGCGATGATGTGGCCTTCATGGTACATTTCACCGACGGTTCCCGGGGCATCTATGCCGCCATTGGAGCTGTGTCAGCGCCAATCACCTTGACCCTGGGCCAACCGACCGTCGCCAGCGGTGTCCTGCGTTTCAGTTTCCCGACCGTGACCGGGCACAGCTATAACATCGAGTTCAAGGCGGCCCTCACCGACGCGAATTGGAGCCCGCGCACCACGCTTGCCGGCACCGGTGCCGACCTCGAATTCAGCGAAGCGATCAGCGGCGGCACGGGATATTACCGCGTTTCGGTCACGACGCCGTAAGTCGGAGGGTTCCGCAACTTGCCGGGCGGTGGAAACCCGCTGGCGAGCAATTGCCCAAGGTGGCTCCGGAGCTCAAATCTCCAGTCGTCCCGTGAAAACAAAATCTGCCGCGCCGGTCAGGCGCACGTCGGCGAACTTCGCGCCATCGTCCTTGAAGCTCACTGCGAGCGGGTCGCCGCCCGGGACCTGAACCTTGACGGGCGCAGTGAAGCCGTGGACGCGCGCGGAAATGAGGGCCGCCGCGCTGACGCCGGTGCCACACGCGAGCGTTTCGCCTTCCACCCCGCGCTCAAACGTGCGCCCGCCAATGTGGTTCGCTCCAAACACTTGAACCTCACATTCGTCCTGCGGGGGCCGAAATGGGTGTGGCGGCGAATCTCCGGGCCGAGTTGCATGACCATCGCCTGGTCCGCGTCCCGCACGTAAAGCACGGCGTGGGGCACGCCGGTATTGAGCGAGAGGATCGTGGTCTTGCCCGTCGCAAGGGACGGACGTCCCGTTGAACATTGATGGCCCGAATCTTCCGAGCGACTGTTATCTGCGCCCGGTCGGGGCAGCGACCAAAAGGTTGCGCGAGGATTCGGCAACAACATCATCGCGGCCCGGGAATCCTTGACGCCGAGGCCGAGGTTGAAGAAACATCAGCAAGCAATGACCACACGATTCAAACTATGAAGCCAAACCATTCCCCGCTTCCAACGCTGCTTGCGCTGCTAACCCTCAGCGCATCGCCCAGCATCGCCCAGGACTCCGCGCTCCCGCGGCTCGCCTCCGCGCCGACCGCTTCGATGGCGACGAGAACCGATTGGTTGCTCGACGCGGGCTCGTTCACGGCGGGCGTGTTTCGCAGCGAAGCGAGCGACGCGATTGTCCTGCAAAACGGTCTGCTCCGGCGCACATTCAAGTTAGCCCCCAACGCGGCCACGGTCGGGCTCGACAATCTGATGACGGGCGCGGCGGTGCTGCGCGCGGTGGAACCGGAGGCGACTGTCACCATTGACGGCCAGGAGTTCAAGGTCGGTGGGCTGCGGGGCCAGCCGGATCGCGCCTACCTGCTCCCGGAATGGACGGCAAAACTCACCAACGATCCCGGCGCGTTTCAATTCGTCGGATACGCTGCGGGCAAACCGGAAGCGCCCTTCACCTGGAAACGCAAACGCCACAGCGCCGATCTGCCGTGGCCGCCGCCGGGCGCATCCCTCGCGCTCAATTTCCGCGGCCCGAACGAAGCCACGCGCGGCATCACGGTCACGGTTCACCATGAGCTGTACGACGGCCTGCCGGTGTTGGGCAAGTGGCTCACGGTCAGTAACGGCACCGCCCGCACCATCACGCTCGACCGTTTCGCCAGTGAGCGCCTCGCCGTCGTGGAGGCCGAGTCGGCGGTGGATGAACGAACGGAAATCGCCTGGCGCACGCCGGCGATCACCGTGCTCAGCGATTACATGTTCAAGGGCATGGACGTTGTCACCGGCAACCAGGTGGCTTCCTGGCGCCCGGATCCGGAATTCAAGACGCAGGTGAGCTATGCCCTCAAGACCCCGTGTCTGCTGGTTTGCGAGCCGCCCATTGGTCCCGGCGTGCGGCTGGCACCCGGCGAGACGTTCACCAGTTTCCGCACCTGGCTGGTGGTGCAGGACTCGACCGACCGCGAACGACAAGGGTTGTTCATCCGCCACGCCCATCGCGCGCTGGCCCCGTGGTCCACCGAAAGCCCGGTGATGATGCATGTCCGCAACGCGGATTCGAAATCTTTCCGCAGCGCGGTGGATCAGTGCGCCGAGGTCGGCTTTGAAATGATCATCTACACGTTTGGCAGCGGGCTGGACGTGGAAAAGGAAGACCCGGCTTACCTCGCCAAGGTGAAAGCCGACGTGGACTACGCGCACAGCAAGGGCCTCGAGGTTGGCGCTTACTCGCTCTTCAGCAGCCGCCGCATTGACGATGCAAACGACGTGATCAACCCCAAGACCGGCAAACCAGGCGGCGCGACCTTTGGTAATGCGCCCTGCTTCGGCAGCGTGTGGGGCACGAATTACCTGCGCAAACTCACCAGCTTCCTGGCGCAGACGGGCCTCGACCTGCTCGAACATGACGGCCCGTATCCCGGCGACATCTGCGCCTCGACCAGCCATCCCGGCCATCGCGGGGAAGCGGATTCGCAGTGGGTGAACTGGCGGATCAGCGCCGACCTCTACACCTGGTGCCGTGCGCGCGGGATTTACATCAACCAGCCCGATTACTATTTCTTCGCCGGCGGCAACAAGACGGCGATGGGCTACCGCGAGGACAACTGGTCGCTGCCCCGCGCGCAACAACTCATCCATGCGCGGCAAAACATCTTCGACGGTACCTGGACCAAGCCGCAGACGGCCGGCTGGATGTTTGTGCCGCTGACGGAATATCAGGGCGGGGGTGCGGCGGCGACGATCGAGCCATTGCGCGAACACCTGGACGCTTACGAAGGGCATCTCGCCAACAACTTCGGCGCCGGGGTGCAAGCCTGCTGGCGCGGACCGCGGCTCTACGACTCCGATGAAACCAAGGCGCTCGTCAAAAAGTGGGTGACCTGGTTCAAAGACCGCCGCGACATATTGGAGAGCGACATTATTCACGGTCGCCGGGCCGACGGCCGCGACATTGATTATTTGCTGCACGTAAATCCCAACCTCAAGCACCGCTCGCTCGTGATGATCCACAACCCGCTCACCGTCGCCGTCGAACGCGAAGTCACGCTGCCGCTCTACTACACGGGATTGACCAACGTCGCGCTCATCCGGGAGCAGAACGGGAAGCCGAAGCGCTACAAGCTGGACCGGGCGTTCAGCGTGCGCGTGCCGGTGAAAGTTCCCGCCAGCGGACGAACTTGGCTGACGGTCGAAGCGCCCTGAGGGTTGGAAAGTGCATGGCGGCAGAGCGGTTCGACGTCGCTCAGTGTTGTTGCGCCCAGTGGACGACAATTTCGCGCTTTTCGCCCCGCAACTCGGCAAACTGCCGCCGCCCACCTGGCCATAACACTTCAACGCCAACCGCGCTGGCCTTCAGACCCAGGATCTGAACCGCGCTGCTTTGGGAACGATAGCCGGAACCCGCCATGATCTGGCGCGCCGGACCCCAACCATCGGGATACTTCACCCGCAAGGCGGCGCCGATCCCCGCAGGATTTCCGGCCGGCCCCCGCAACACGACACGCAGTCCAGCGGCAGCCGCTCGGTTGCGGAACAGTTTGAGGTCGCCGTTTACTTGTCCCACCACCAGATCGGTGCGCCCGTCCCGATCGAAATCCGCCGCCGCCACTCCGCGCTGTTCTCCCGGCAAAACCAACCCCGCGGCGAAGCCCGGAACCACCTGAAGTCGGCCCCGCCCATCGCCCCGCAGCAGCAGGCCGCAGCCCGCATCCAAGCGCGAGGAATCCGCATCCACAGCGAAAAAGTTTTGCCCCAGGAAAAGATCTTCGTTTCCGTCGGCATCGAAGTCGGCGACCGCCGCGCCAAAAGCAACACTGAACTGCGCCTCGATTGGCAGCGGTTGAACAATGGCCCGACCGTTGCGCAAGGTGAAGACCATGGAGTCGAGCCCGTTCGCCTCCACGAAGGTGCTGCGCCGGATCGTTTCGCCCAGAAGCTCGCCGACATTGGCCCGCGCATAGTCCGCGTGGCTTCCGAAACGCCCGCGCAAGCTCGGGATCTGCCCCGCCAAGGTCCGAAAATCCCGCCACGGAAAATACTCCGAACCGGACGTGGACCGCCACGCTTCGACGGTGAGCAGCCGTCCGTCTCCGGCCAGGTCGCCGGAGTAAAGCCGGACGGTCTGCGGAAGAAACCGTTGCCAGCGATGATTGCGCCCCCAGCCGGTGGCCACGATTTCAACGACGCCGTCGTTGTCGAGATCAGCGACGGTGATTCCATTCCACCACCCCCGATAGGCATCCAAACCGAGCTCGGCAGTACGTTCGACAAATTTGCCTCGCTGGTTCCAGAAAACCCGGACCGGGCTCCATTCGCAAGCCAGCAACAACTCCGGCCATCCATCCTGATCAAGATCCGCAAAAGTCGCGCTGTTGATTACGCCACAGGCCGTTAACGCGCGGTCTTCCGGGTTGACGCTCCAACGGCCATGATCATTGCGGAGCAGCAAGGAAGTTACCGGCTCCGGGTAGCGCCCGGGCGCAAACGAGCCCCCGACGAACAAGTCCAGATCGCCATCGGCGTCCACATCGCCAAGGGCGATGGCTCCGATGGCCGGCGGCAAAACACCGGCTGGCTCCGGCTGCCAGTTGCCCGGCGCCACACCGGCAGCCGCGAGCAGCCGCGCCGGAGCCGACTGCGCGAGCAGCAACCGGGTCTGGTTCGTTTCCTGGGCCCAACCCATGACCATGACGCTCTGCCCGCCGCCACCGCTGGCGGCGGCGAAATGTCCATCCCGGGCAAAGCCACCACGCAGGTCGTTGGTGAAAACAAAGGCGGGCTGAAGCGCGGAACCCGTCACGGCCACGTCGTCCCAGCCGTCACCATTGACATCAATTGCCGCCACTCCGGGACCGCCCCCGCTGACCTGACGATGCAGAAGCGGCTGCCCCTGTCCCTCGTCACCCGGCCGCTCCTCGTGGCGGTGCCCCAGGGCGGCGCTCGCATCCTCGAATCGAAAGACCGCCGGAATCTGATCACCCGAGCGACTTAACACCGGGCCGTCCCGGGGCTCCGTCAGCAAATAAAGTTGATTCGACTGGACGGCCTCGATCTGGCTTCTGCGACCGCTCCGCCACAGGACTTCCAGCCGAGCCGACTCCGTCCGGTTCCAAGTGACGGCAAAAGTGCGTTGCGCCTGATCGCCGGACAAGTATCGGCCTCCGGCCAACATTTCCTGGGACTGCGTCAGGCGGGGAGACACAATCCGAATTTGCGCGCCGACACCTTGGGTGTTTGCCGCCAGGCCCCGCAAACGCACGGCCACGCGCGGCGCGCTCGACTCGTTTCGGTAAAGGCCGGGGGTTTGGTCCAGATCGCTCGTGACAACGTCCAGGTCGCCATCATTGTCCAAATCGGCCAGAATCACGCCGTGAGTGATGCCGGCCCGGTTGAATCCCCAAGCGGCGCCGGCTTCCTCAAAACGAAGCTGCCCGAGATTGCGAAACGCCATGTTCTTCGTGAGCAGTGACGGAAAATTGGTGATCAGAAGTTGATTGCCCGCGCGTGGATTCTGACTGCGGAACCGACCGATGCGTTCCACCGCGTCGAGATCCTGCATGTCGAAGAGATGCCCGTTGCCAACCAGAAGATCTTCGTAGCCATCCAGGTCAACATCGAGGAAAACGGAACCCCAGGTCCATTCACTGGCTTCCAGCCCGGCCAAATAGGCGATTTCGGCGAAAGTGTTGTCCCCGCGATTCCGAAAAAGGGTATTGCGCGGATACTGTGGACGATCATTACGGGCATCTTCGGGCTGAACGCCGCGCTCCGCATTGCCGCGTTGCACCTGGCGGCGAATTCCATCCGGGCTCAGCATGTCGGCGACAAAAAGATCGACGTGACCGTCGCGATCAATGTCCGCACCGTCAACGGCCATGGACGCCCAACTGGTATGCCGCATCACCCCAGCCGGAAGCGCGGAGAAGCGACCCCGACCGTCGTTCATCCAGATGCGATCGGGAGAGGCAAAATCATTGCAGACGTAGAGATCAGGAGCGCCATCCCCGTTCAGATCCCGAAACATCACGGATAATCCCCAATCCAACGGGGCTCGGCGCAGCGGCTCCCGGCGTTCATCCAGAAAGCGACCGTCCACCCACGATGCCGCTTGGAAATGGCCCTGGCCGTCATTGAGGTAAAGCACGTCGGGTTCGCCCAGCTCAATCAGCGAGCCTTTCCCGGGCCCCCGCACTTGAACCAAAAAACGATCCTCGTACGGCGGCGGCACGACGAACTCCCCATTCACCTGGCGCAACCGGACCGACACCGGATTGTCCCGAACCGTCGCGGTCCGGTAGTTGGCGACATAAACGTCCAGGTCCCCGTCGCCATCCACATCCGCCACGGCGAGGGAATGGGCGCCCAATTCGCGTTTGAAGCCGGCATCCTTCCGTTCCTCGAAGTGTCCGCCCCCAAGGTTGTGGAAGAGCCGCGTGCCACCGCCGATCGAATTCACGAGCAGATCGAGTTTGCCGTCGCCGTCCAAATCGGCGAACGCCGTACCGGTGGACCATTGACCTTCACAACGAACACCCGCCGCCGCCGTCGTCTCCGTGAAACGCCAGTCCCCCAAGTTCCGAAACAAATGGTTCCCGCTCGTCAGCGTGCAGAAGTAGAGATCGCAGAGACCGTCCCCGTCATAATCCCCGGCGGCTACTCCCGAGCCATTCAGCAAAATCTGGTTCCGGGCAGCAACTTCGAGGGAAACATGATTGGTGACGGCAACGCCGGTTCGCTCCGAATCCAAGCGGGTGAAGCCTGCGCGCCCTCCCGCCATAACCCGCAGCGGCATCACCTGTGGGGACGGGTTTATCTCCAATTTTTCGGCGGCACCAACTGAAAGTGCAAGCCCACCTAGGAGAAAGGCGGCCAACATCTCAGCGACAGCTCGATGAGGCCGGATTCTCGGCGCGACGGCGATCACGAGACGAGTTAACAACCGGGACGAACCTTGGCGGCTATTGGGAACGCAGTCGGAAAAAAGCGCCCAAGCCGCCGATGGGAACTCGAACCGTGAAGCGATTGTTCTCAATCGTGGGGGAGCCCGGAATCGGATTCCACGCCGGATCACCAAGCGATCCCTTTCCTTCCAGAACGAATCCCGTGTCGGCTACCGGCCATGACAGAACAAACTGGCTGTTCTCGCGTTTTCCAGCCAGCACCGGCGAAGGGCGAGCCAGCGGGGTATCGCCAAAACGGCGGTACCGCACCGACAATAAGGCGCCGGCTTCGTCTCGATCCGCGTTGGTGTTGAGCCCAACCAAAACCGTGGCCGGCATGATTACATCGCCGAAGCTGATCTGCACCCAGTCCACGCCATTGGTGGAACGGAAGCTGGTGAATGTATCTCCCGCGCGCTGCAAACGAATCCATTGCGGAAAGGTCAGACCGGGGCTGGTGCTGGGATTGAATTCGGTGGTGCCACCGTCCTGGGTCGGACGGTAGAGATACTCGAGGTAACCGCGCGTGGACACCACGTTCAACGAAACGTTCGGACTTCCCGGACTCAGGTCGGCGCGCGCCATCAGCGCCGCCTTGGGATCCCCTCCGAGCGGACCGAGCTGTTGCACGGAATCCACCCGCACCCGGACGTCAAAATTGTTCGTGCGTGGGCCGTGAACGAAGGTGAAGGAGTCGGAAGTATCCCAAGTGCGCAAGCCACCCGCCATCACATCGATGTCTCCGATCCCAGCCGGTGTCGTTACATAGCCCGCTTCGATGGGATTGCCAATGTCGGTTGCGGTAAGCCCCAGGTCCTTCAATCGAACCTTGCTGGACACGTCGCCGAAACTGCTGTAGCTGACCGAAAGCGTCGCCCCGGCTTGATCAATGTCGGGGTTGGTGTTGAGACCCACTTCAAGCGTGGCTGGCATCACCACCTCGCCTTCGCTGATCTTGGTCCACGCGACGCCATCGGCGGAGCGGTAACTGATGAACTGATTCCCGGACCGGCGTAGTCGGATCCATTGCGGAAAGGTGAGACCGGGGCTGGTGCTCGGATTGAATTCGGTGGTGCCGCCGTCCTGGGTTGGACGGTAGAGATACTCGAGGTAACCGCGCGTGGACACCACGTTCAGCGATACGTTCGGACTTCCCGGACTCAGGTCGGCCCGCGCCATGAGCGCCGCCTTGGGATCGCCGCCCGGCGCCCCGTTCTGGGTGACCGAGTTCACCCTGACCTTCACATCGAAATCGTTCGTGTAGGTCTTATGGACAAAATTAAAGGAATCCGCAGTGTCCCAAGTGTGCAGACCGCCCGCCACCACCTCGACGGCGCCAGGTTCCTCACCGAAAGCGACCTGGCCCTTCTCGATCGGATTGCCGATGTCGGTGCCGACAAATCCCTGGTCGGCGCCCGCAATGGAGAGATGCGAATACTGCACCTTGAATTTGGATCCCAGTTGGTCAATGTCGGGATTGGTGTTGAGCCCGACCAAAATCGTGGGCGGCATGACTACGTCGCCGAAGCTGATCTGCACCCAGTCCACGCCATTGCTGGATCGCAAGCTTGTGAATGTATCTCCCACGCGCTGCAGACGAATCCATTGCGGGAAGGCGAGACCAGCGCTGGTGCTCGGATTGAACTCGGTGGTGCCGCCGTCCTGGGTTGGACGATAAAGGTACTCGATGTAACCGCGCGTGGACACCACGTTCAGGGAAACATTGGGGCTACCCGGCGTGTTGTTCTCGCGGGCCATCAGGGCGGCTTTGGGATCGCCGCCCGGGGTGCCGATCTGCTGGGCGCTGTCCACCCGGACGCGCACGTCGAAGTCCCCGGTGCGCGCGGTGTGAATGAAATTAAATGAATCGGAATTATCCCACGTGTGCAAACCGCCCGCCACCACTTCGATGCTGCCGGCGCCCGTGCTGAATCCGGAACCTGCTTCCAGCGGGTTGCCGATATCTTCCACGACCAGATCGAGCACCGCGCCCAAAATCAAACCGGGTTCACCCATCACCGTGCCTTGGGAGTTCTTGACCCCTTCAACCTTCATCGTGAATGGATCCGAAAGCGCGCCACCAGTGAACGCAATCTGAACCGACCGACCATCCGGTCGGAGCGACACCTGTGTCACGGTCAAGTTTGGACCCACGCCAAATATCTTGTAGTTGGCCGCGTTGGTCGCCGCGGTAGCGTCGAGGACGGCGTCGAATTGAACCCCGATCGGGCCGCCGCCCACACTGGCCGCGGAGAGCACATGCGGTCCGGGAACACTCGATCCACCCTGCACCGTCACCGTGGCCGGGGTCGAGGTCGCCGAACTGAACCGATTACTGACCGCCACGGTATAAGCCCCAGAATCATCGGCGGAGGCGGAGGCGACGACGTAGGTGCGATTGTTGGCGCCCGGGATGGACACGGCGCCTTTGAACCATTGGAAAAAATACGGGGGCGTTCCCGCCACCGAGACGCCGAGATTCAACGGATCGCCAATTGCCACGCTCGCGTTCTGCGGCGGGGTGACAATGCTGACGGGGCCGGACGGCGTGAGTGAGGAGAGGAATTCGCCGGCGATCAACTCCGGAGCTGGCCAGGTGTCATAACGCCAGCCCACGGCGAAGGAGCCGCCGCCCCACTGCCGTTTGCCCAACGCCTCAATGTAATATTTCTGTCCCGCTTGGAGCAGAACAGGGGCTGAACTGCTCGAGAAGTTGCGAAAACCGTTATCCCCCGCAGGCAGGATTTCCACCTTGTCGGCGGCATTCGTCGTGGTACTCAGGTAGAGCCGCGTTCCGGTATTCTCCCCGGACAAATAAAATTCGTAGTTTCCCGTCAGAGGCGGATGAACGAACCCCACCATCTGGTAGCCGACGATGCCGAGGGTGCCGGCGATTTCCGCGTTTGTGACGTAACTCGAATCGTCCGGGGCATCCGGGAATTGCGGGCTGTTCAGCAGCTCGTCCACCCCACCGCCGAAGATGCCGGAGAAAGTCTTGGCCGTAAGGGCGCCCTGCGAATCCAACACCACGACGCTGACCAGCGTGTTGGTAAAGTTCCCTGACACGTCCGCGACGTTTTTCACTGAGACGGTATATTGAGTTGCCGGGTTCAGCGCGGTGGTGCTCAACCGTACGAGGTTTACATCCAGTTTCGTCACCGTATTAACCGTCACGCCACCGTTCACCTGGTAATTGGCCGCGTTGGTGGCGGAGGGCACCGTGATCTCCTCGTTGAAACCAACATAGATCGCGTTGGAGATACCGAGATTGTATGCCTTGACGGGAACCGGCGGATCAAAATCCTGGGCGAGGGCCAAACCGGAGGCAAGGGAGCCAGTTATGAATACAATTAGAGATAGGATTTTAGCGTTCATTAAAAGGGTTCTAGGTTATAGCAAATTGCCTTTGTGCTTTTCCACTGGGTTTAACTCGCGCGAGTCTAGGCCTGCGAAAGAACCTGTCAAGCGCGGTTTCCAGATTTTTCGCTGGCACGTCCGCTGCACCAGGCCTGGCGGCTGGGACATGGATTACTTGCTGCATGTCAACCCGCGCCTCAAGCAATGCGCCCCGGTGATGATTCACAACCCACTCCCGGTCGCCGCTCAACGCGAAGTCTCGCTGCCACTTTACTACACGGGACTAACCAACGCCGCGCTCATCCGGGAGCAGAACGGGAAGCCGAAGCGCTGCAAGCTGGACCGGGCGTTTAGCGTGCGCGTGCCGGTGAAAGTTCCCGCTGACGGACGCATGTGGCTGGCGGTCGAGTCGCCCTGACGACGGGCGCGCGTTTCGTCTGCGGCTTGATGCAATTCAACATTGCCGGGCTGGCGGCGGGAACGGTTTCCCCGTCGGAACGATCCAGCGCGGAATTCATTTCTCATTCGTGCCGGCTTGAAGTAAAACTCACCTGCGCCGGCTTCGCTTTCAAGTGCTTCGCGAGGTGGGCAAGCGGACTATTGCAAAACATAAATATGAAATTCTCATCTGGAAACCGCCCGACTTCACTGCGTCAGCTTCGGGCCAATCTGGGCGCAACTGCGCTTGTCTTGTTCGCCAGCGCCGCCGCCGCAACTGAAACTTCCTACCCGCTCGAAGTGCTCCCGCCGGAACACCGGCGGATGACGGATTCCAAGACCGGGGCCGAGTTGTTGTTCCTGACCACCGCCCCGGGGAACGACGCGAACCTTTACTTCCACGAGTACTCCTGGCTGGCGGACGAGTCGGTCATTCTGTTCACCTCGTCCCGAACCAACGGCGGTCTGATAGGCTACGTGACTGCGACCGGCGAGTTGATTCGCTTCAACACGCCGCCAGGTCCGCTCGGCGGCGCCACTGCCGCCGCGAAGGGCAACGCGGTGCTCGCGGTGCGCGGACGCAGCGTGGTAGAAATCAAACTGGCCATCCAGCCTTCCGATGCGCCCACGGTGCGCCCCTCGCGCGTGACCGCCACTGAGCGGGTGCTTTGCACGTTGCCGGACGGCGCTCCGTCCACCGCGCTTAATCCGAGCTGCGACGGGAAATACGTGGCGCTCGGCGTCACCGGTTTCACGGACAAGGCGCGCGGGCCGGCCATCTGCAAAATCAACCTCAAGACCGGCAAACTCAGCGACGTCTGCCGCCTGCCGCAACCGCCCGGTTACGGCGGGCATGTGCAATGGAGCCGCACGAACCCCAACCTGATCAGTTTCGCCGGTGGTCGCGGCCCCACCGGGGATGTCGCCGGGCCGGTTCACAGTTCGACGGGACCGGAGGATTACGCAGGACGCGGACAACGGCTATGGGTGGTGGACATTCGCGATGGAATTCCGCGCAACGTGTACATGGCGGACGAAGGTGAACTCGTCACCCACGAATCCTGGTGGGTCAACGACCAACTCCTGTTCTGCGGCGGCAAGAGTCCCAAGCCGGCCGAATTGTCGCATGTGAAGGTGTTGAACATCTACTCCGGCGAGGTGCGCATCGCTGGTGGTGGCGCGTGGTGGCCCGAGGCTACGCCGTCGGAGGCTGCGCGGCTTAACTGGTGGCATGTCGCCGGCAGCGCGAACGGGCGCTGGATCGCCGCCGACAACTGGCACGGCGACATCATGTTGTTTGAAGGCAAGACGACCCGCCCACATTTGCTTGCATCCGGCCATCGCACCTACGGCAAAGGCGAACACCCGCACGTGGGTTGGGATCGCAAGGGAGAGAAAGTTGTTTTTGCCTCACACCTTCTGGGCGACCTCAACGTCTGTGTCGCCACGATTCCGAAGACGTGGCAGGACGCCGTTTCGGCCAACGATGACGGCTGGGGAACGAAGCGCAAATAAACTGTTTACCAGTTGGCCAAATGCTCACCCGTGAAGCAAACAAGGTAGGCCAATGTTTTATGAAGCGTGCTCGATATTACCAATTCGTGATGTTCACGGTTTGTCTGTTTGTTGCCCCCATCGCATTACTGTCGGCTGAGGACATGGTGCCGCTAAAAATCGACTATCCGCCCGTAGTTCCCCATAATGGGCCAGAGATTTCGATCGCGAGCACAGATGTAGATTACTATCGTGAAGCGGGCATTAACGATGGCGGATCAAGACCACCAGTGACGCTCTTGGTGCCGATTGACACCACCAATGTGGCGCTACACAAACCAGTCACTTCAAGCACCGGGACAACAAAGCTCTACGCCAATCTTCCATACATACGGGAGCACCCGACCGACATTACAAAAAACGCGCCAACGAATCTGGACTGGATTACCTGTGGAGACAAAACTTCCCCTGCCCGTAGGGACGATGCTTTCCTAATGGTTGGTTCTCGCAAACAATGGATCCAAATTGATCTGGGTGCTGAAGTAAACATTTATGCGGTAGCCGTATGGCACAACTACTTTAGGCGGTACACGGTTTACAACAACGTTGCGGTGCAGATTTGCGATAAACCTGAATTTCAAGAAAACGTCAGCACAATCTTCAACAATGACACCAAGAACGAGCTGGGCCTTGGAGCAGGCAATGACCGCCTTTATTGTGAAAC
>CAYHFK010000111.1:0-13981 GCA_964355895.1 uncultured Bifidobacterium sp.
GCCAGCATACTTTACAAATAGTCCGACCAAACGCATACTACGCCAGCATGATTGCCCGACCCTTTTGGCTCGAACGCATCCAGACCGCGTGGGAGGAAGCTCCCATTGCCTGGCTCTCCGGCGTGCGGCGCACGGGCAAGACGACGCTGGCTCACGATCTCGGCGACGATCAGATTCTCTACGTCAATTGCGACTTGCCCACAGCGGAAGACATGGTTCGCGACCCCGCCCTGTTTTACCGAAATTGCCGCCAGAAAATCATCGTGTTCGATGAGATTCACCAGCTTCGCGATCCCAGTCGCGTGCTAAAAATTGGCGCGGACATGTTTCCCAAACTCCGGATTCTCGCCACGGGTTCATCCACGCTGGCCGCGAGCAAAAAATTCCGCGACACGCTCACCGGCCGGAAGCGGCAGATTCACCTCCCGCCGGTGCTCAACGCCGAGTTGAAAGCTTTCGGCGTCACGTTGCCGAAACGGCTGCTGCACGGCGGACTTCCGCCCGCGCTGCTGGCGGAAACCAAGAAGCCTTCGTTCTACCGCGAGTGGATGGATTCATTTTTTGCGCGCGACATTCAACGGCTGTTCTCCTTCCGGGACATGAACCGGTTCAACGCGTTGTTTGAATACTTGCTGCGCCAAAGCGGGGGCCAGTTCGAGGTGACGAAAACCGCTGCGGCCTTGGGCATCACGCGACCCACGGTGGAAAGCCATTTGCAAGCGTTGGAAATCACGCACGCCATCACGCTCGTGCGGCCGTTTTCCGGCGGCGGACAGAAGGAACTGGTGAAGCAGCCCAAGGCTTACGCCTTTGACACGGGCTTCGTGAGTTTTGCGCGCGGCTGGGATTCGTTGCGCCCGGATGATTGCGGCAGTTTGTGGGAACATCTAACGCTCGAACAGCTGCAAGCCCACCTGCCGGACACCCCCATCCGCTACTGGCGGGACAAGGCCGGCAATGAAATTGATTTTGTCATCCCGCGCGCCCGCGACAGCGTGGACGTCATCGAGTGCAAATGGAACCCCACCGCGTTCGACGCCTCCGCACTGAATATCTTCCGCTCGTATTATCCCAAGGGTCGAAACTATCTCGTCACGCCATTGGAAGGTCCGGGCTATGCCAGACGGTTTGGAAAACTGGAAGTGACCGTGTGCGAGTCGGACGGAATCGAAAGTTGAGCGGCGCGCATTAAGCCGCAAAGTGCCGGGGAGAAGCAAGGCGCGAGCGACTCCCGGAAAAGGAATCGCGCTCCCTTCTTGCCTCCCCTCACTCGCGAGCGGTAACTTGTCCGCATGTCGCACGCGGACTTTGTTCACCTACACCTGCACACCGAGTATTCCCTGCTCGATGGCGCCTGCCGTCTGGATCGGTTGGTGGACAAGGCCCACGAACTCAAGTTCCCCGCGCTCGCCATCACGGATCACGGCGCGATGCACGGGGTGATTGAGTTTTATCAGGCGGCGCGCGCGAAAGGCATCAAACCCATCATCGGTTGCGAGGTCTATGTGGCGCCCGGCAGCCGGCTCGAAAAGAAAACCGGCAACAGCGGCGGCGGGCGCGATGTTTACAATCACCTCGGCTTGCTCGCCAAAGATGAGGCGGGCTACCAAAATCTCATCAAGCTCACGACCGCCGCGCATCTCGAAGGGTATTATTACAAGCCCCGCATTGACCGGGAAATTCTGACGGCCCACAAGGAAGGGCTGATCGCGCTTTCCGGCTGTCTCGCCAGCGAAATCCCCGACTGGATCATGAAAGATCAGTTGGACAAGGCGCGGGACGCCGTGGACTGGTTCAAGCAAACGCTCGGGGCGGACAACTTTTATCTCGAACTCCAGAACCACGGCATCGCCGAGCAGGCCAAGGTGAACAAGTATCTCATCGCCTGGGCCAAGGAGTTCGGACTGAAGCTCGTCGCGACGAATGACGTGCATTACATTGAGAAGAGTCATTCGCACGCCCACGATTGTCTGGTGTGCATCGGCACGCAATCCATGTTGAGCGATCCCAAGCGCATGAGCGCGGGCTACGCCAAGGAACAGTTCTATCTGCGCTCTGCCGAGGAAATGAAAGCGCGCTTTGCCGACGTGCCCGACGCGGTGCAGAACACGCTGGAAGTCGCGGAGAAGTGCAACGTGGAGATCGAATTCGGCAAGTTGCACTATCCCGTATTTCATCCGCCGGAACATTTCACGCGCGAGGGTTTCCTGCGGCAATGGCTCGCGGAGGGATTGCATCGGCGCTACGGGATTCATGCGCGCGCCGAGGGAAAACAGTTTGTTGTCGAGGGGATTGATGATGCTCGACGATTGCCAACGTACCAGGCTAACGAGCCCCTCACCCCGACCCTCTCCCCAAGGGAGAGGGAGAATCATTCTCCGTCAGCCGGCGAAACTGTGGCTGCCGACGGCTCTGCCACCACACAACAAGCTGAAAGCGGTCAACGGCTGTCCCCTCTCCCCGGGGGAGAGGGTCAGGGTGAGGGCGGGCCAAAGAACAATCTGAACGACCCTGCCATCGCCGCCGCCATTAAAGTTGTGATTGACCGGCTGAACGTGGAGATGGAGGTCATTGAGAAAACCGGATTCATCTCCTACTTCCTCATCGTCGGCGATTTCATTCGTTATGGCCGCAGCAAAGGCATTTCGTGTGTAGCGCGCGGTTCGGCCGCCGGTTCGCTCGTCACCTATTTGTTGGAGATTGCGAACGTGGACCCGATTCGTTACGGGCTGCTGTTTGAGCGCTTCCTGAATCCCGAGCGCGTCAATCCGCCGGATATTGACATTGATTTCGCCGACGACCGGCGTGCCGACGTTATCGAATACGTGCGCCAGAAGTATGGCAACGATTCCGTCGCGCAGATCATCACCTTCGGCACGATGGGCGCAAAGTCCGTCGTGCGCGATGTGGGCCGCGTGATGGGTTTGAGCTACGGTGAATGCGACCGGCTGGCGAAAATGATTCCGTTCGACTTGAAGATGACGCTCGAAAAGGCGCTCAAACAGTCGGCGGAACTCAAGACGGCGTACGAGACCGAGGAGACGACGCGCGAGTTGATTGATACCGCGCTCATCCTCGAGGACATCACCCGCAACGCGAGCGTCCATGCCGCCGGCGTGGTCATCGGCGATCAACCGCTGGTGAATCTGCTCCCGCTCAAAACGGATGAGGACGGCGCCATCGTCACGCAATACGCGATGAATCCCGTCGGCGACCTCGGCCTGCTGAAGATGGATTTTCTCGGGCTGAAAACGCTAACGGTCATTCGTAACACGTGCGAAATGGTTAAGCGCACCAAGGGCGTTGAGGTGCTGATTGACAATCTGCCGCTCGATGACGCCAAGACCTACGACCTGCTGAACAAGGCGAACACGCTGGGCATTTTCCAATTGGAATCCGGCGGCATGCGCGATCTGTGCCGCAAGTTCCAGATCAGCTCCGTCGAACACATCACGGCCCTTGTCGCGCTGTACCGCCCGGGGCCGATGGAGCTCATTCCAGAATTTATCAAGCGGCGCCACGGCGAGGTTAAAATTGAATACGAGCATCCATTGCTTGAACCCATCGCGCGGGAGACTTACGGCATTTTGATTTACCAGGAACAGGTGATGCAGGCCACGCAGGTGCTGGCCGGCTACACGCTCGGCGGCGCGGATTTGCTGCGGCGCGCGATGGGCAAGAAGAAGGTCGAGGAAATGCAGAAGCAGCGCGAGACCTTCGTCAAGGGCTGCCACGAGAAGAACAGCATCCCCAAGGCGAAGGCGAATCAGATTTTCGATTTGCTGGAAAAATTCGCGGGTTACGGCTTCAACAAATCGCACGCCGCCGCGTATGCCATCGTTGCGTATCAGACCGCCTACCTGAAGGCGAACTACCCGGTCGAGTTCCTGTGCGCCATGATGACAAACGACATGGGCGACACCGCGAAGCTCAGTCAATACATCGCCGAAGCGCGCGTCATGGGCATCGAGGTGCTCGCGCCGGATGTGAATGAGAGCGAGGTGGTGTTCGCGCCAGCCCGCGATGGCAAGGTTATCCGCTTCGGGTTGGTGGCCATCAAAGGAGTCGGCGAAGTGGCGGTGCAGAATATTCTCAAAGCCCGCGGCGAGGGCGGGAAGTTCACTACCCTCTCGGAGATGTGCGAGCGCGTGGACGGGCGCACGGTGACGCGGAAAACCCTGGAAGCGCTCATCAAGACCGGCGCCTGCGATGCGTTCGGCCAGACGCGCGCCACGTTGACCGCGCAAATCGAACGCACGCTGGCCCGGGCGGCCAGCAATCAGGCCGACCGCCAGAGCGGGCAAAGCTCCCTCTTCGGCGCACTGGAGGAAAAAGCGCCGGCGATGCCGGAGGCGATCAGCAACCTGCCCGAGTGGCCGCAGCATGAATTACTCGCGCACGAGAAAGAATTGCTCGGCTTCTACGTTACCGGCCATCCGCTTACGCCTTACGCGCCCATCCTGGAGAAATACGCGCTCGCCAATACCGCCAAGCTCCCCGAACTGCCAAACCGCAGCCTCACCCGCATCGGCGGCTTGATCGCGACCGTGCAGAACGGCATGTCGAAGAAAAGCGGCAAGCCGTATTCGATCGTCACACTCGAAGATCTCGAAGGCTCGGTGCAGGTGCTGTGCATGAACGAGAACTACGACAAGTATCGCGAGTTGCTCGTGACCAACAAGGCCATCCTCGTCATCGGCGAAGTCAACAACAGCGAAGACAAGCCGAAGATTTTTCCACAGGAAATCATGCCCCTGGAAGACGCCCCGAAGAAGTACACCAAGCAAGTCCATCTCCGGCTGCACACCGCCCACTTGAAGCTGGACGACATCGAAGCCGTGCGCGAATTGGTGGCCGCGCACCCGGGCAAGTGCCCGTTATTCCTTTGCTTCATGCGCCCGACCGGCGAAGTCATCTTCCTGCAACCGCACGAACGATTCGGCGTGTTGCCTTCACTTGAACTGCAGCAGGCCGCGGATATCCGTTTCGGCGAGGAAACTTACTACGTGAAGGTGGACACCAGTTTGCCGGAGAAGCAGCAACGCTGGGGGCGGAAGCCGGAAAACGGGGACGAGTAGAAAGGCGGCGCGCGGCCGGTGGAACGAAGTGGTTCTGCCAGGCGTAGCGCAGAGTGGTACTCTGCTGTATCGCGGATTGGCAATCCGCACGGCCAGGCAAGCTCGGACCCACGGGCGGCGTTCCGTCCTGCCGAATGCCATTCGGCGACACAGCAGATTGACAATCTGCGCTACCAAGAACCGCCACTTCCAGTCGCACGCTTCCAAGTACGGCAAAAAGCCTTTCCTCGGGGAATCCCAGTCGAGGAAAGGCCGTAAGCTTTTTTGCCGGGCGGGCCGTCGTTGCGTTACGTACGGGCCGCGGGTTTGGATTTTGCCGAGTCCAGAATTTTTTCCGCGATGCTGTTGGGTACCTGCTCGAAACTCAGCGGCTCCATGGAATAGGAGGCGCGACCCTTGGAGAGCGAGCGGATGGCGGTGGCGTAGCCGAACAATTCGGCGAGCGGCACCTGCGCATTCACAATCGTCTGCCCCTGCTTCGCCTCAATGTTCAGGATCATTCCGCGGCGCCGGGTGATGTCGCCGATCAAATCGCCCTGGTACTCATCCGGCGTGGTGAGTTCCACCTTCATGATCGGTTCGAGCAGGATCGGGCCGGCTTTCTTGAATGCGTCTTTCAACGCAAAGATGCCGGCCATCTTGAACGCGAGTTCGTTCGAGTCCACTTCGTGGAACGAGCCGTCCGTGACCTGCACCTTGATGTCAATGACCTGGAAGCCGGCATAAACGCCACCCTTGATGGCTTCTTCGATGCCGTTAATGACCGCCGGGATGTATTCCTTCGGAATCGTGCCGCCAACGATCTTGTTTTCGACTTCGACGCCCTTGCCCTTTTCGTTCGGCTGCACCTCGATGCAGGCGTGGCCGTATTGACCGCGACCGCCGGATTGCCGGATGAACTTGCCTTCACCCTCCGCCGCCTTCGTGATGGTTTCGCGATACGCGATCTGCGGGGCGCCGGCGTTGGCCTCCACCTTGAATTCGCGGAACAAACGGTCGCGAATGATTTCCAGGTGCAACTCACCCATGCCGGCAATGATGAGTTGGCTGGTTTCCTCGTTGGTAAAGCAGCGGAACGTCGGGTCTTCCTCGGCCAGCCGTTGCAAGCCCTCGGACATCTTGTCGCGATCCTGCTTGGTCTTCGGCTCGACGGCCATGCTGATGACCGGTTCGGGGAAGGTCGGGGGTTCGAGCGTCACGTCGAACTCCTCATCGCACAACGTATCGCCGGTGGTGATGTTGCGCAGGCCGACCAGCGCCGCAATGTCGCCGGCGAACACTTCATTGATGTCTTTGCGCTCGCTGCCTTGAATGACCATGAGGCGGCTGACCCGTTCGCGCTTGCGCGTGCGCGGATTGTAAATGTTATCGCCCTTCTTGAGGTGGCCGGAATAGACGCGGAAGAACACCAGCTTGCCCGCGTAGGGATCGGTCCAGAGTTTGAACGCAAGCGAGCAGAACTTGTTGCTGTCGTCGGTCTCAACGGTCACCGGCAGGTCGGTGACCGGATCAATGCCGTGGGCGGGGGGAATGTCCAGCGGCCCGGGGAGGTAATCCACCACGGCGTCCACCAACACCTGCACGCCCTTTTTCTTGAAGGCGGAACCGCAGAGCACGGGAACAAATTCCAGCTTACAGGTCAAACGGCGGATGGCGGCCTTGAGCACCGCCGGTTCAATGGGCTTCTCTTCCAGCACCAGATCGGCGATGATCTCGTCCTTGTTGGAAACCGCATCAATCAATTCGGCGAGGGCCGCCTTGGCCTTCTCCTTCAGCGCGTCGGGAATGTCCGTGATCTCGTACTTCAGACCTTCCGTCGTTACGTCGCCCGGCCCCCACACGATGGCTTTCTGATTCACCAGGTCAACGACGCCGGCGAACTGGTCTTCCGCGCCGATGGGCAGGAAGATTGGAAAGGCATAAGCCTTGAGCTTGTTGCGCATGTCGTCCAGCGCGTTCTGAAAATTCGCGCCCGTCCGATCCATCTTGTTCACGAAAGCGATGCGCGGAACGTTGTATTTGGTCGCCTGCCGCCAGACGGTTTCGGATTGCGGCTGCACGCCGGCCACGCCGCAAAAAACGGCCACTGCTCCATCAAGCACGCGCATCGAACGCTCCACTTCCGCCGTAAAATCCACGTGGCCGGGCGTGTCAATGATGTTGACGCGATGGGGGATGTTTTCAAACGCCTTGTAGAGGCCTTCCTCCTTTTTTTGCGTCCAGAAGCACGTCACCGCCGCCGAGGTTATCGTGATGCCGCGTTCGCGTTCCTGCTCCATCCAGTCCGTGACCGTGTTGCCGTCGTCCACGTCGCCAATCTTGTGAATGAGTCCGGTGTAAAAAAGGATGCGCTCGGTGGTCGTGGTCTTGCCGGCGTCAATGTGCGCGGCGATCCCGATGTTGCGGGTGCGTTCGAGCGTGTACTCGCGGTTGGGCGAGTTCGGCGATTTGGGGGCGGGAGTGGCGGGAGCTGTCATATTGATTAGGGTGATAAAAAAACGCCCCGAGCAGTGCTTGCTTCCGGGGCGTGCTAAAATTTTTCGACTACCAACGGAAGTGCGCGAAAGCCTTGTTGGCCTGCGCCATCTTGTGAACATCATCCCGCTTGCGGATCGCCCCGCCCTGGCCTTGATAGGCTTCCATGATTTCAGAAGCGAGCGCCTTGCTCATCGGGGTGCCCTTGCGCGCGTCGGCAAAGTCCACAATCCAACGCAGCGCCAGTGCGGCCTGCCGGTCGGACGGCACTTCGAGCGGCACCTGATAGGTCGCCCCACCGACCCGGCGGGGTTTGGTCTCGATGCGCGGCTTGGCATTGTCCACGGCGCGCTGCAAAATCTCGACCGGATTGGACGCCGGATTCTTTTCGACGAGCTGATCAAACGCACCATAAACGATGCGCTGCGCCGTGCTCTTTTTGCCCGAGAACATGACGGTGTTGACGAGCCGCGCAACGAGCGCGCTCTGAAATTTTCCATCCCGGGAGACGGGACGTCTGGTGGCTTGACGACGACGTGACATGGCTTTGTTAGATCGGTAATCGGTTAACTCGTTGTTTACTTGGCTGCGGCCGCAGTCTTGGCCACCTTCGGCCGCTTGACACCGTATTTGGAACGGCTGACGCGCCGCTTCTCCACCCCGGCGGCGTCCAACGTGCCGCGCACGATATGGTAACGCACACCCGGCAAATCCTTCACGCGCCCGCCGCGCACGAGCACAATCGAGTGCTCCTGCAGGTTGTGACCCTCGTCGGGAATGTAGGCGATGATCTCGAAGCCGTTCGTGAGCCGCACCTTGGCGACTTTGCGCATCGCCGAGTTCGGCTTCTTGGGCGTCCGCGTCATCACCTGGATGCACACGCCGCGACGAAACGGCGAATTCTGCAAGGCCGGCGACTTGGACTTGTACTTGATCTTGTTGCGGCCCTTTCGGACCAATTGATTGATTGTCGGCATTTGGCTATAAAAATTACTCCCACTCCCCGGCGTCTGAACCACCGGGCAAACGGGGTCTGGAGAGTAGCAAACGGCAACTCACCCGCAACAAGTTTTTTTGGGAAAAATTGCCCGCCAAAGCCCGGTCGCTGAAAAAACGGCCCGCAATCGCCTTGGTCGCCGCAGGCGATGATGCCGATTGGCAGGTAAATCCGCCTCCCCGTTACGTGACTGGCAGACTTTAGGTGTAGCCACGAGATTGTCCCCGGGGGGTTCGAACACGACATGAAAATGATTTCCCATCAAACCCCTGGCGTAAATTTGCCAATCGGTCTTGCCACAGGCTTCGCCCAAGGTTTGGAGGAAGCGGATGCGGTCGGCATCGTCTTGGTAAATCGGCTTCCGCCGATCCCCACGATTCATGACAGGGTAGATCGCGCCGGGATATTCAATGCGCAGTTGGCGCGGCATGGCAATCCCTTACCGCCGCGCCGGATTTGTGTCAAAAGTACGGAGCGACCCCTTTACGAGATTTCGGTGGGATGACTCTGAAAAATTGTCAATACCATTGACTGACACCTTTTTTGTTCATGACTTGGCTGCCGTTAGTTTTTTTGCGCTTGCAATTGTTTTAAGGACTGGTCCGCCAAAAATCGAAGCGGATAAATTAAGGCTTCCTTCTTGTCTCGCAGGCTCTGGTCGGCTCCAGCCATTCGAAAGTAGAACGGGTCAACAGGCTTTGATTTGAAGGAATCGTTGGCCGCCACCCACTCGAAAGCAGGAATATCCTCTGGCTGTGGCCTCCATGAAAGAAAACTCATGGCGGCAAAACGCGCGGTCAAACTTTCCGAGGTCTTCAACACTTCGTGTAGTTGTTTCCGCACTGCAATATCTCCTAGAAAGAACGCAGGGCCATTTGTAGCGTAAATAGTCAGTGCCAATTTGCGTTCAGCGACTGTTCCGTGCCGAACACGAGCAGCCGGAGTGCTTGCATAAGCGATAGCAAGGATTGCAAAGTCGCGCAAAACGCCTGTTTCTGAGCCTAGATTCTCTCGAATCATGCCCACAGTCACGCCCTCCATTTTACCTAATCTCCCCGCTTGCACCCACAAAGCCACTTCCCCCGCAGGGAGGCCACCATCATAAAAACTTTCCATCGACCGATTAACACGTCCAGCGTCACGACACGCTAAGGTGGTCATCATGGACATTGAAACGAGCCGTGCTTTTTTTCCCGCCAGTGCCACATTCGTATCCGATAGAAAGAGGCTCGCGACAATTTCTCGAATCTGTACCGAATCATTTGTTAGTGCCTGAGATGCTTTATCGAGCAAAGCATTGTCCAACGGCTGTCCGCATAATTTGCGAAATCCTTCCTCTTGGACATCAAGGCTCCGAGCCGCAAGCAAGGCTCGGGCGATAGACGGGTTGGTCAGGTTTTGCGACCATTTGCCTGCGGCCTGCGGTGACCGCCAGTCCCCAATCTCGCCGTAAGCAATCCGCAACAATGCAGCTTGAGATTCTTCGGTGCGCATTATTGCCAAGACGTCAAGATACATCATGTTCGTTTGCGCAATGGCCACGTGGCGGCGAACATTTGGATCCGTCGCCCATTTGCCAACAAACGTAACAGGGGACCAATCATCGCTCAGAACGCGGGCTGAACTAAACGCAAGAAGGCAAACTGCCAGGCCGATAATAGTTCTATCGTGTGATTTCATGGATACTTTGCTCCCGGATGCGCCCAGTCATGATCGTCCCCCTCTTTCTCGCCCCAAGTTGGCTCGTGATCGAGCGTGTGTTGTTGATCGTCATCCCAAGGCGATACTCCCTCCGGCCGTTCATGCGTCGCAGTTAGTGACGGATCAAAACCGAGAGTCGTTTCAATAGTGGACGGAATCGAGTCGGGCTGTGGTTGATCAACGTCGTTTGTTGAAACCCAGCCGTTCGGCCACCAACTGTCAAAATCCATGCCATGCGTGGCTTCATGACGACAGGCGTAAGCAAATACATTGATGTATTGGTAGCTCCTTCCCGCGTTTTGACCATAGAGAACGTCATAACGGCCACGCCATTTGGGTCCGGCATTGACATAGTACAAATAGGGCGGTCGCAAACTCGGTTGACCCGCTGGCCGAGTTTCCTCTGATTTGCCTCGGTAACCATATTCAGGAGACCCGTAATTCGCCGGTGTTTGCCGGTAGTAATAAAAATAGTTTGGCGGCGTCTTTGGGTCCTCATTTGGGTCTGAGCAGCCTGGATAGTTAAACGCATCGGCGAGATAGAAGACCCAGAAGCATTTTTCGTCATGGACTTCGCCGTCCAGTCGCACGCGGCCAAACTTCAATCCAAATGCCGAGTTGTTCGGCGGCAGGTTTGTGTAATACAACGTCGCAAACAAAGAGGAACCGGAGGCTGTTGGCTGACCACCCGGGTGGTCGGGACTCCATGACGGGGTTGATCCCGATATCTCATCCGCCTCGAATCGCACCCTGTTCGTCAACGCCCATGCGGGACCATTGTTGGTCAACACCGCTTCAAACAACACCGTCAACACGCCGGGCCGGGCATTTGAATAATAGATTTTATCACCTGCAATGGGTCCGTCCGTTGGCTTGCTGTAAGGTTGCACCAATTCAAGTCCATGCTTCGAGTGCCCTGGCTCGCCAAACGTGTAATACGAACTTCCGTCAACCCTTGGCGTCACGTCCCGGGTTTGACCATCCGGCAGCACAGGATAAATTTTGCCGTCGTTGTCCAAGTACCCGATGTCACCCAAAACGACACTTGTATTTGCAATCAAATAAGACTTTTTGTCGTCGGCGTCTTCCGGCCAGAACGGATTGCCCACGCCCTCCACTCCGCCACTCAACACGAAGAGGTTCTTGCGCCCGCTCAACTGCTTGCCGCCCGTGTGCAGTTCATAAAGCGTGCGCGCCGTCCGCGCCACCACCTGGTCCACTCCGCCACCGGCGGGCACCCGATAACCTGTCGTCCCGCAGAATTCACCTGGCCATGCCTCGGCCACCGTGTAGGGTGTGGGCGCGCCGTAAAGTTGGACTCCGCACACTTCCTCCCCACCCCGGTCCTCCCAACTCTTCAACGTCCCGATCCCGTTGCTCTCCCAATTCCGGCTTCGACAGACATAATACATGTGACTCCCAAAAGTGTTCCCACTGCAGTAATCATCAAACCACGATCCCGGCTGCTGCACATCCCACTTGATGATCTCCTTGGTTTGCTTTTTGGTCGGATATTCATCCCGCGTCAGCGACAGGTAACTCCGGTTTTTCTCGTAATGAATCATCACCACCTCCGGGTCTTTGTCCATGTCGGCCTTGCTCGTGATGTCGGAGGGCGAATCAGGATTGCCCGGGTCGTCAAACGTGGTGTTCTGCCCGCCGCTGCCTCCTGTGCCATTGCCGCCATTGTCCGTCAGTGGAATCGCCCGCGCCTCCACCACCGCAGTACCACCTTCGTTCAGAGGCACTCCCTCCACATACCAACTTCCGCTGCTTACGTTCGTCACTTCCATGCCGTTGACCCAGATTTTATGAGTGCTCACGTTGATGGTGCCATACACGGTGATGAACGGGTTGTTCAACTCCGAGGGATTCAACGGGTCAATCGTCAACTCTACGCCGCTCTTTATCACCGTAAAAATCGTGCCTGTTGAATTCGTGCCCGCGTCCATGACCGAGATCGTGACCTCGTTCGCCCCGGCTGCCAGCGGCACATTTTCAATCCAAAACTTCCCATCCCGCTCCACGACGCCAGTCATGGAATGAGTCACGCCATCGCCCACAACCTCCGCCGTGAGTTGCGCCGTGGGATCACTCAACCGCCCGCGCACCGTGAAACTCGTCCCGCTCAACAGGTCGCCATCCTGCGGCCAGACCAGACTCAACACCGGGGCATTGGTTGGATAAACAAAAACGTAATGGAGGTTGGTTGTGGTCACGTTGCCGGCACGGTCGGTCGCCTTCAAGGTAACTGTATTTGTGCCCGCCGCCAGATTCAAATCCACACAGGCAAACCAGTTGGTTGTGATTTCCAGGGTGTTGGTATCCACGAACTGTTTGACCACGTAACCTTCCAAGTTGGTCAAACTCCCGTTGGCGTTTGTGAGGTCGTACCGCAAACCAGCCAGCGGCTCGGGACTGTAGCCCTGCAATTGCAGCAGGGGTTGGAACACGATCCCTGCGACCGGATTCGTAATTACGATCAGTGGCGCCGTCGTGTCGCGCGTTACCTGATAGCCCGCCCAGGTTACTTCCGAAGTGTCTGCCATGCCCTTCAAACCAACGAACACTGTGTACACTCCGTCGGTCGTGCCAAGGTTCGCTGAAAAGCCGGCGTTGTACGTGCGCCACGAGGCGGCGGCAAAATTGGTGTTATTCTGCACCGCAATCTTGGCCGGCACTCCCGCCAGCACTGTGGCCGTTCCGGTCGCGGTGTTTCCACTGACGCGCAAATTGTCGAACAGCGTGTAGAACTGAATGGTGTTGGGACGGAACCGGCGCTAAATTCCTCCAAATTGGAGTAGCCATCGTCGTCAAAGTCGTCGTTCGCGCCCTGAGCAAAGTCGCCGAAGTGGTTCCATTCCCAGCCGTCAGTCATTCCGTCATTGTCGGTGTCTGGTGCGCCCAGGTCCGCCAGATCGCTCGTATCGTAGCTTCCGTTGCCATTCGTGTCTTCGAAATAATCCGCCAGGCCATCGGTGTCGGTGTCAATCGGATGGCCGTTGCCGTCCACCGCCACGTAATGGAAACCGATATCCACATTTTGAACCGGGTCCGTGCCTTCTTTGGAATTGGCAGCCGCCTTGACGGTGTAATGGTAAAGCCCGGCTTGGGCGGGCGTACGAATGCTGGCGTTGATCAACTCGTAAAGATTATTCTGCCCGGAGGTTGGATAGTAATAATTACCAAGAACGCCGAACCAGGTTGCGGCCGGGCCAGGTTGATAATCCGCTGCAAGGTTAGGTTTGTTATGCGGCGCGGACAACACGGTCGTCCCTGTGGTGTAGCCATTGTAGTCATGCAGCACGCTACCCAAGCTCCCAGCGGCCTGGTCAAAAAGATTGTCGTACGCCGTCCAAGTACCGGTTCCGGTGTAGTCATTCACCGCGAGCGTGCCCCCAAGGACTAAATTGTTGCGCAGATGAACCACCAGCCGGCCCGGGATACTGGTGTCCTGATTGACATTCAGGCTCGGTCGCTGAATCAAGTTGTTCGTCAAGCCAAGCGTCATGATCCGGGAATCGCCATTCGGATATAAGGACATTGAAAGCGCGCCGCCGCGTACTTGGCAATCCTTGAGCACCAGGCGGTCAATGCCATAGTCGTTGTTGTTATCGAGGATCAGCCGCTTGCCGGTTGCGTCGGCGGGAAGGGAGATGTCCGTGAACTGCATTTGAACCTTGGGCAGAACCGCGGGCATTTCCGTGACGTTGAGCAAGCTCATGGTCGT
>CAYHFK010000112.1:0-5621 GCA_964355895.1 uncultured Bifidobacterium sp.
AGAGTTGCACGTCCGTTCCGCCGGGCGGGACGCCCGGCTCTACGGCAGGCGAGGACGCCTGCCGCCACAGATTCATGTAATGCAGCGTGTGCTGGAAGATCCACGGATTGTAAAACGCGCCGCGCCCGATGCTCACGCCCGCGCAGCCGGTTTCATCAAACATCTTCTTCGCGGCCGGCGGCGTGATGATGTCGCCGTTGCCGATGACAGGAATACTCTTAACGGCCGACACCACGGCGCGGATGCCCGCGAGGTTGACGGTGCCGCCAAAACCTTGTGCGCGTGTGCGGCCATGAACAAAAATCGCCTTCACGCCCACGTCTTCCAATGTGCGGGCCAGATCGGGCGCAGTGAGGTTATCGTCATCCCAGCCGAGTCGCATCTTGGCGGTGACGGGAATTTTCACGGCGTTGACCATGCCGCGGACGAGCGCGGCGGTTTTGTCCAGTTCCGTCATCATGGCCGAGCCGCCGCCGACTTGGCAGACCTTCTTGACCGGGCAGCCCATGTTGATATCCACGGACGCGACGCCGATGGATTCGAGATACGCCGCGGCGTCGCGCATTTCCTCCGGCACGCTGCCGAAGAGTTGCACGGCGAGCGGGGAATCGGCGGCGTTGGTTTCGATCAGCTTGAGCGCCTTGGGTTTCTTTTCGAGCAACGAGCGGGCGTTGACGAGATCGGTGGTGCAAAGCCCCACGCCGCCGACTTCGCGCAACACGAGGCGGAAGGGCAGGTTGGTGTAACCCGCCAGCGGCGAGAGAAACAGATTCGAGGACAAGGTCAGCGAGCCAAGACGCATCAGCCCCATCCTAGCCGAACCAACGAATGGAGACACGCAAAAGCACTCACGGGGATGAGCGCAGGGATGGACAGATCTGGCAAGCGGCGTTCCTACCGCTGGGGAAAGATTTGGTAGAGCAACAGGTAGATGACGACGCCGGTCACCGAGACGTACAGCCAGAGGGGCAACGTCCAGCGGGCGATCTTTCGGTGGGCGTCGAAGCGTTCACGCAGCGCGCGGGTGAGGGTGATGACGATCAGCGGCACGATGACCACCGCCAGCACGGTGTGCGTCAGCAGCAGGGTCAGATAGATCGGCTTGAACCAGGCGGGGTCGTGGAATCTTGTCACGCCATGAACCGTGAAGTGATACGTCAGGTAGCCGGTCAAAAACAAAGCCGACGAGCTGAGGGCCGCGATCATGCACTTGCGATGAGCCAGCGGGTTCTTCCGACGGATGAAAATAAATCCCGCCGTCAGGAAAACCGCCGCGAGGCCGTTGAACGATGCGTTGACGGCGGGTAAATCGTGCAGGCTCATCGTTCGTGTTCGAGTTGCCGGACGGCGGTGAGGATGGCGGGCTGGACGTTCGTCCACTCCACGCCGTCACCGCCCGTTTCAAATGAGCCGCGCAGCCGTCCCTGTTTGTCCACCACGACGAAGATGGTGCTGTGGATGAACAGATCGTCCGCGTCCGTGCGTTCTTCCGGCTTCTTTTCGACGGCGGTAAGCTTGAGGCTGTCCATGCCCAACGCGGCGATTTCCTGCTTCGAACCGGTCAGAAAACTCCAACGGTCGGCATGGGCATTGAAGCGCGTGGCGTATTTTTGCAGAACTTCGGGCGTGTCGAATTCGGGATCGGTGGTGAGCGTGACGAGTTTGACCCGGCTGTCCGCCGGCAGGGCGGCTTGCAGCGATTCCATTTGCTTCGTCATGCGTGGGCACGGACCCCCGCAGCGCGTGAAGATGATGTCTGCCACCCAGGGTTGGCCGCGCAGGTCGGCGAGCGTGACGCGTTGCCCGGCCTGGTTCGTGAGCGTGAAATCGGCGACCGGGCCGATCACAGGCAGGGTGAATGCCGGTCGCCGTTTATCTTCGAGGCGGGAGAGGACGAAGGACGTGGCGAGAATGATGATGAGCAAGCCGACGCCGACCCAAATCGTGCGCGAGAGTTTTTGCGTGGTTTGATCCATATCCGATTGCAACGGTGCGGCCAGGATGAGGTCGCCGAACCCGAAAGCGTCCGGGTACCTAGCCGGTCGGAACTCGGCGCTCCATTACCTACTCAAAACTCGCGGCCCCGCCCACCTTGGAGGCGAGCCATTTGTCGTAGGCGGCCTGGCTTTCCACAACGAGGAAACCGCCGCTCATGCTTGAATGGCCATTGCCGCAAAGCTGCGCGCAGTTGATCTGGTAGCGGCCTTCCTGGGTGGCCTTGAACCAACAGGGGATTCTCATGCCGGGAATCGCGTCCTGCGTCACGCGCAGGGCGATGATCTTGAACGAATGAATCACGTCCTTGGAACTGACGTGGCAGATAATGGGTTTGCCCACGGGGACATGGATTTCATTCAGCACCTGCACATCGTCCTTGCCGTTGGCATCGTCGGGCCGGACTCCGAAGAGGTTGTTCTCGGCCACCTGCGTCATGTCCTGTTTGCCGAATACGCCGTCCTTGCCGGCATAGCGCGCGTTCCACGCAAACTGCTGTGCGACGACCTGAATCGTCATGGCGTCCTTGTAGTCGGGCATTTTCGTCACGTTCGAGGCCTTGGCCCACATCGGAATCGCAAATCCGATCAGCAGCACGAGTTCGGCGATGACCACGCCAACCTCGATGTAACTGGAGGCATGACTGCGCACGCCCACATGGTCGGCTTTGGGGTGGCGTTTCGCGTTGAACCGCCACAGCGCATAGACGAAGTAGGCGGCCCAGCCGACGAACAGCAAGAGCATCAGCCAGTGGGTGTAGATGATCAGTTCATCCACGGCCTTGCCGTTTTCACCGGCCAAGACGGGCAGGAACAACAACTTTGAAAAGGTTTCGATCATGAATTTTTGTCAGTTTGAATGGGTTCGCCGGCGTTCACCTTCGCCGACCGGACTCCGACGTGGACGAAAAACGCGACGACGCCCGCTAGCACGGCACCGATCACGCCGAGCAACGTCGCAATGCCCCAGTTCATGCCCTGCGCGAGCGGCGAGTCCGACGCGCCGTAACAAGTGGCGCAGGCCAGCGCGGAGGCTTTCGCCGCCACGACGAACACGGTCACGAGCCAAAGAAGTTTCCCGGGACGGCGGTTCACAGGTAGCTTACGTTTTTGAGCTTCTTCAAAAAGAAGCGTTCATAGACCAGCAGTCCGACGCCCACGCCGAACGAGGCCACGGCCCACACCAGATCGCTCGTCGTGCCTTCCGGCGAGCGATACGCGCGCAGCAGCCACCCGCCGAAGCCGAACGCCAGCGCGCTCGCGGCGGTGATGAAGATGAGGTGGAAGGCTTTCAGAGACATAACATCATTGGGTGGTGGTCAGCGCCGGGTGATCATTGGAGGCCGCGATGGTAAGGAACATCAGGCCGATGACGAAAAACACCGTGAACGACAGCACCGTGTAGATCATCTGCTTCTCCGAAATGAGATGCATGAAGTACAGCGCCACCAGCGAGGCTTTCACCGTCGCGATGACCAGCGCCAGCACGATGTTCCAGTGATGGCCGAGATCAATTCGGGACGCGAGCACGGTCAGGATGGTGCCGATGATCAGCGTGCCGCCGATGATGAGGTAGCCGCGAATGTGTTTGGAAATGTCGTCGGAATGATCGCTCATAAAATTTCAAAGCAAGTATAGGACGGGAAACAGGAAAATCCAGACCAGATCAACGAAATGCCAGAACAGGCCGGCGACTTCGACACGATTGGTAAAGCGCTCCGGGTCGGTGTGCCACATCTTGCTCCCGGGCCCGAACAGGTAGCCAATCACAATCGCGCCGCCCAGCACGTGCAACGCGTGCAGCGCCGTGAGCGTGAAGTAGATCGCGAAATAAGTGCTGTGCGCGGGGACGAAGGCGGAGAGGCGCTTGATTTCGGACACGGGAATTTCCACCACCTTGTGTTCGGCGTGGCCACCGCCCTCGTGCAAGGCCTTGGTGCCTTCGGAGTAATGATGGGGGTCGGGCAGAAATTCGATCTTGTCCTTGCCGGCGGCTTTGACCTTGGCCAGCGTCAGAAACATCGGTTTGCCTTCGAGGTGACCAGTCATCCGGGTACCATCCGTCTTCCACACTTCGTAGTGCGTGAATTTGTCGCGATACTCGAAGGATTTGATCCCGAGGAACGTCAGCGCACACAGCACGGTAATGGCCTGATAGAATTTGAACTTGCCCAGATTCTTCATCTTCAACGACGCCCACGCCATCACGACCGTGATGGAGGAGACGATGAGGACGACGGTGTTGAAGGTGCCAATGGGGATGTTGAGCAGGCCGTGCGGCCAGTTCTCCGGCTGCGCGCCGACGCGCAGGAGGATGTAGGCCGAGAACAAGGCGCCGAACAGCATGACTTCCGACGCGAGGAACAGCCAGATGCCGACCTTTGCGTTATAGAGGCCCGTGTCCGGACGGGGTTGGGAATTGTAGGGGATTTCCATGAATGTTCTGAGTTCGGTTTAAGCCTGGTTCTGCGGGGTGAAATCCTTCACCGCGCCGGGCTGGCTGTATTCATACGGCCCGCGATGCACTGTCGGGGCGTGGGCGAAATTGCCGTGCGGCGGCGGGGTGGGCGTCTGCCATTCGAGCGTGGTCGCTTCCCACGGATTGTCGTTGGCCTTCTTGCCGTTCTTCATGCTGATAAAAACATTGAGGATGAAGGGAATTTGCGCGAGCGCCAAGCCCACCGCACCCCAAAGGATGACCGTGTGCAGGCCCATCATCGAGTCGCTCAAGCCGCCAATCGCACCCGGATTGCGCGCGGCCGAATAATTGGCGCCGCCGTCCGCCATGCGGCGGATCATACCCGCCATGCCCTGGACGAACATGGGCTGAAAAACCACGTTCATGAAGATGAACGAACCGACGAAATGCACCTTGCCCCAAAACTCGTTCATCATCCGCCCGGTCATTTTTGGATACCAATAATAGAGGCCTGCGAACATCGCGAAAATCGTCCCCGGGGCGACGACGTAGTGGAAGTGGGCGATGACGTAATAGGTGTCGTGCAGGTGCAAATCCGCCGCCGCGAGTCCAAGCGGCAGGCCGGTCAGCCCGCCAATGCCGAACATCGGCAGAAACGCCAGCGCGAAGAGCATCGGCGTGTTAAACCGGAGCGAACCACCCCAGAGCGAGATGAAAAAACACGTCAGCAAAATCACCGACGGAATCGAGATGATCATCGTGGTCGTCTGGAAGAACGCGGAAATTTTTGTGCCCATGCCGGTGAGATACATGTGATGGGCCCAGACAATGAAGGACATGAAACCAATGGCCAGCGCGGAATAGACCAGCGACTTGTAGCCCCAGATCGTCTTGCGGGTGTTGTTGGCGATGATCTCGCAAACAATGCCCATCCCCGGGAGGATCAGCACGTAAACCTCGGGATGACCCAGAAACCAGAACAAATGCTGCCACAAGAGCGGGCTGCCGCCGCCGCTGATGTCCGCCAGTTTGCCCCCCACGGCCAGACCCGTCGGGAGAAAAAAGCTGGTGCCAAAAAGGTTGTCCATCAACTGCATCACGCCGGCGGCTTCCAGGGGCGGAAACGCGAGCAGCAGCAGAAAGCCCGTCACGAACTGCGCCCAGACGAAAAACGGCAGGCGCATCCAGGTCATGCCCGGCGCGCGGAG
>CAYHFK010000112.1:5721-8112 GCA_964355895.1 uncultured Bifidobacterium sp.
GCCAGCGGCACAATCGCAAGAAACACCATGATCGTCCCGTGCATCGCGCCGAAGGAATTGTAGAGGTCGGCCGACATCTTGCCGTCTTTCGCCACATCGCCGAGGACCCGTTCCAGCAGATGACCCACCAATGGAATCGGCTGGCCCGGATGCGCGATCTGCCAGCGCATGCACAGCATCAGGCCAAAGCCGAACAACAGGAAAACCAGCGCGGTCAGGCCGTACTGGATGCCAATCATCTTATGGTCGGTGGAAAAGACGTACTTCTGCATGAAGCCCGGCTCGTGATGATGCGCTTCATGGGCGCCACCGGGCGCCGCTTTATGAGTAGTTGCCTGCATTTGCTTTCGAGTTATTATTCTGTCCACCGACCAAAAATTGCCTGCCATCGCCAAAATTAGGGGCAAGAGTAAAACGAATCTTCACCTGCCGTGTCAACGCCGGATTGCGGCGGAGCGCTGTTGCCAACCCGTCTCATTAACACCGGGCTTCAGCCCGGTGAACATTGCGCCCGGAGGAAAACCGTTTCAACGGTTTCCTGCCCGCGCGGAAATCACTTCACTTTGTCCGCCACCAGCACGATCAACAGCAGGGGCAGGTAAATGATCGAAGTGAAAAACAATTTTTTCGCGCTCGGAATATCCAGCCGCTTCGCAAACTGAATCGCGTACCACAGATACGCGCTGCCCAGCAGAATCGCGCCCACCAGATACACCGGCCCGGCCAGATGAAAGAGAAACGGACATAGACTCACCGGCAACAAACCAAGCGTGTGACTCACGGATTGTTGGGCCGTCCGGCTGCCGTCCGGGTCCACCCCCGGCAACATTTGAAATCCGGCTTTCGCGTACTCGTCCTTGTAAATCCACGCGATGGCGAAGAAATGCGGCATCTGCCAGAACGCCAGAATCGCGAACAACGCCCAACCGCCCCCACTCAGTTCGCCGCGGGCCGCCGCCCAACCCATCAACGGCGGCAACGCTCCCGGCACCGCGCCGACCGCCGTGTTCAGCCACGTCATCCGCTTGAGTGGCGTGTAAATGAACAGATAGCTCACCAGCGAAACCGCGCCCAGCACGCTCGTCAGCGGATTCACCAGCACCGCGAGATAAATCGTCCCGATCAGCGCGCAGACGCCCCCGAAGAGCATCACCGTCACCGGTTGCAACCGGCCCGACGGCAGCGGACGATCCGCCGTGCGGCGCATTTTCGCGTCGTATTCGCGTTCGAGTAATTGGTTCAACGCCGCCGCGCCGCTCGCGACCAGCGCCGTGCCAAACAAAGCGTGAAACATCAGCAAAAAATCCATCGGGCCGCGAAAACCGACGTAAAAGCCCACCAGGGTCGTGAGCAACACCAGCAGCGTGAGCCGGGCTTTGATTAGATCGGCGTAGATGGCCACCCAGCCCTTGGCGGGCGTGGCGGCTTGCACAAATTCGGGCGTCGTGGCGTTGTTCACAGGTTGACGATGGCGGAAAGGCGCGCTTTCGGTTGCGCGGCTTCGGATGTTGAAACGACCGTGCCGTTCGCAATTCCAGCCGGATGGCGGAAACAAATAAGGCAACCGAACACGCCTGTCACGAGCGAAAGTGCGCCCACGAGGACGTGAGCCGTGGCTACGTCCGCCGCTTTCTGCGACCAAATGGTCCACGCCCCGAGACCGGCCTGGACGAAAATCAAACCCAGCCAGCAGAATGCAAGTTGGCGTAATGGGAGGACCGGGGTCCGGTTCGGCAAGTTCACTCTCGGCCCTTGGCTTGGGTAATTGCCGCACGATTGCTTCGCCCGCCACGCCAGCACGCCGGCGCAAACTAGTATCGCCAGCGCCATCAGCCGATGTGCCATTTGCAAACCGATCTGCATCGGCGTGATCGGATTCGCGGTCGTCACCTCGAGTCGCCGGGCGTTATAAGCCGCGACCGCCTCGGTATCCATGGCCGGCCAGAGCGTGCCGTAAGCCAGCGGGAAATCGGGAATCGCCAACCCGGCGTGCTGATGCCGCATCGTCGCGCCGAGGATGAGTTGGAGGAAAATCAAGATCGTCGTGGCAAGGAACAGCGGGCGCAACGGAGCGCCGATCTCCGATCCGGCGCGTTCCGCGACTTTGCTTGCATCTTGCCGGGTTGGAGACCGTCGCTCCAGCCACCAGCGGCTCGTGAACAGCGCCAGGGCGCAGACCAGGGCAAAGAAGAGCTGCGCCAGCGCCGCGTGGAAAATCCCGATCTGGTCCTTGAACAACACCACACGCAAACCGCCCAGCACGCCTTGCAACACCACGGCGAAGAACGCAATCACGCCCAACCACCGCAGCCAGCGCCGTGAGTCCGCGAACCAAAGCCACCCCGCGAGGATCGTCGTGAGCAGGCCCACGCCGGAAGCGACGAGCCGGTG
>CAYHFK010000112.1:8212-12259 GCA_964355895.1 uncultured Bifidobacterium sp.
GCCGTCACCTCGATGTCCTGCTCGACCCCGTCTTTCGCGGCTTTGCGGTGTAGGGCCACGATCTTATACTTGCCGGCCGGCACGTCTTTGATCGTGAACGCGCCATCCTTGCCGGTCACGGCGAAGTACGGATGATCCACGACGGTGATGTAGGAGAACATCCACGGATGCACGTCGCACTTGAATTTAAGGAAGTTCTCGGCCGCCGGAAAGGTGAAGGTTAAATCCGCGGCGCCGGCAAACTGGGCCTTGTTGTCCTCCTTGTTCCCGCCGGCGGTGTTGACCGGGGTGGGATGGACGTTGTGCATGGTCTGGTCGGAATTCTTGACCGAAATCTTCTGCCCGGTTTGCACCGCGCCCACGTAGGGAATGTATTCGCAGCCTTTCTGGTCAATCAGGATCGCCGGGGTGGAAGCGCCGGTGGATTTGCCGCTGATGCCCTTGAGCATGACGACGGTATCGGCGAGTTCGCCGCCCGACCCGACCACGTAAAAGCGCGTCTTCATCGGCGTGGTGTGGCCGGCGGCGCAGGCTGCATCGGTGATGCCGGTGATTTCCTTTTCCGCCGGCGCGGTGCCCTTTAGAGTGACTTTGCCGGTGATATTGCCCGCCGTCGCAAGTTGCAACGCGGCGACCAGACTGGCAACCAGGGCCAGCCGCGTAAAACCAGTGGTGTGTTGCGCTCTGGTGGTGACGCTATACGCGGCCAGAGATTGATTCAGTTTCATAGTTTTTATTTTTCCAGTTAAAATTAGCACAGCTAGATTAGCAATCCCCGCCCGGGGAGCAAGCTCGCAGCATAACATTCATCCCGGCTCATCGAGGCTTTGACGCGCGCTTATAGGTTTTCTTCAAAACGGTTCTGACTCCAGACCCGCCATTACCTGCGCCATTTTTAGAGCCGTCTGCGCCGCTTCCAGACCCCGATTGTGCTTCGGGTCGAGGCAGCGCGCCTTCGCCTGTGATTCATTCTCCAACAGCAACACTTCGTGAATCACCGGCACGCCGCTCGTCACCTGAATCTCCATCAGCGCCCGGCTCACCGCCTCGCCGATGTGGGCCGCGTGCGTGGTTTCGCCCCGCAAAATGACGCCGAGGCAGATGATGGCCGCCGGTCGCGGGTGAACGGTAGTCAGCTTTGCGGCCACCACCGGAATCTCATAGGCCCCCGGCACCCGCACGACCTGAACTTCCGCCCCGGCGCGCTTCAGTTCCACCTGCGCGGCGCGCAACATGGAGTCCACGTAACGGGCGTTGCAGTGCGACGCCACGATGGCGAAGGAGTCGCTGGTTTTCGCGGCTTTGGTTCTTTTGACCGGTTTCAGCATGGGTCGCCCGCCTTACGCGGTGGCCGGCACGGTCTCGACCGTGGCGTTGTTCTCCAAAAACTCCATGACTTTCTCGTGGGCGAGCTGGTCGTAGATTTCGACGATGCCGTTGCGCTTCTGCAAATCTTTGATGAACTTCTCCGGCGGAATTTGATACATCCCCGCCAGCGTCTGGACGCGGCGCAAGACTTCCTCCTGCGCAACTTTGATTTCCTCCTTTTCCGCGATGCGCTGCACGAGAAACGACAGTTTCACCTGCTCCTTCGCATTCATCGAGGCGGCGGAGTAAATCGCATCCTTCTCCTTCTCGATGATGTCGCGGGACACGCCGCGCTTGGCATTTTCCTGCACCAGATTATAGACGATATTGCGCGTCGTGTTCGCGACCGCGCTCTCCGGCAGTTCAAAATTAACCTTGGCGAGCAATTCGCGAATGATCTGGGCCCGGGCGTCCTTGCTCTGCTTGAATTTCAACTCGTTCTCCAGGTCGCGCCGCACGCCTTCACGTAACTTCTCCAGATTTTCCGCCTCAAAGCTCTTGGCAAACGCGTCGTCGAGCGCGGGCAAGACCTTTTCGCGCACCTCAACGACTTCAACTTCATAGACCCCCTTGCGCCCGGACAACTCCTTGTTCACAAAGTCCGGCGGAAAATCCACGGTCACCGTGCGCTTGTCGCCGACCTTCGCCCCGAGCAATTGATCCGCGAAGCCGGGGATGAACGAATCCGCCTTCATCTCCACCCAGAATCCCTGCTGCTGCGTCAGGCCCTTGGCCGTGGGCGCAATCTCGGTGAGCGGCTGACCTTCGCTGGTGCCGCTGTAATTCACCACGGCGATGTCGCCGCTGGCCAGCGCCCGCTCCACCGGCTTGAAATCCGTCTGCCGTTCGCGGAGCAAATCCAGGGCGCGCACCACGTCCGCCTCGGACACTTCCTTCGCCTCGCGTTTGAGGGGCAGCCCCTTGTATTCCGGCATTTGAAACTCGGGCGGCGTTTCGAGGGTGGCGGCGAATTGCAATGCCTGCCCACGGCCAAATTGAATCTCCTCGATGTCCGGATAGCCCAGCACGTCGAGTTTCTTTTCCTCGAGCGCCTGGCGATACGAATCACCGATCAGCTTGCGTTTGACCTCGTCCTTGATTTCGGATTCGTATTTTCGAACGACCATGGGGATGGGTGCCTTGCCGGGCCGGAAACCGGGCAGGTTGGCCTGCTTCTGAAAATCCTTCTCCGTGGCCGCGAAGGCGGCATCCACGGCGGCGGCATCCAATTCCACCCGCACAAGCTTCTTGCACGGGGCCAAATTTTCGACTGTGACGTTCATAAAAGTGTTTTCGACCGGTGAAAAGAGAAAATCCGTGACGGGTTTTCCCGGTTCCACGGGCCGGAGAGAGTAGGTAAGCCGCGTCCGCCCGTCAAGAACGGCTTCGGTTCAAAAGTGTTGGCAAATTCCAAACTTCATGCCCCTGGAGAACGCTGACCGTTTTTGTTGGGAGCGGAATGTCTCTCCGGTGTTTGGAGGTTGGCATGTGGAGGTTAACTCCCCCGCACATCCCACGCGTCGCGCAGGCCGTCGCCGAGGAAATTGAGCGCGAGTAGCGTCGAAACCAGCACCGCACCGGGGAAAACGATCAGCCACCAGTAGATGCGGATGGGATTGATCTGCTCCGCCCCTTCGTTGATCAGCAAGCCCCAACTGGCCATCGGCGGCTGGATGCCGAGACCGAGGTAGCTGAGGAAACTTTCGTAAAGAATGATCGCCGGCACGGTAAGGGTCAGATAGACGATGACGACCCCAAGCACGTTCGGAATAATGTGCTGGCGCAATATCCAAATCGGGCCAGCGCCGAGAACGCGGCTCGCGTCCACGAATTGCCGTGAACGGAGCGACAACACCTGCCCGCGAACGATGCGCGCCATCGTCAGCCACGACACCGCGCCCAACCCCACGAACAGGAAAATCAGCCGGGCGGACTTCGCCAGCGCGGGCGAACCCAGTGTATTGAGCCAGTTTTTCAACAAACCCTCCAACGACGTGATGAGCACGATAACAAAGATGATCGACGGCAGGGAATAGAGGATGTCCACGAAGCGCATCATCGCGCTATCCAGGCGTCCGCCGACGTAACCGGCGATGGCGCCCCACAGAACTCCGATGACCAAACTCACGCTGGCCCCAACCACGCCGACGAGCAACGAAATCTGGGCGCCATAGAGAATGCGGGAAAAAACATCACGTCCGTGAACATCCGTGCCGCACCAATGGTTCGCGCTCGGCGGTTGAAATTGATGCTCGGTGATGCGGTCGGGGCTGTGGGAGCTGGCAAATTGCGCGCTGCCAAGTTTCAGGCATAACGGCCACGCGAGAACCACGACCATGAGCAAGCCGAGAAACCATGCGCTGAGGACAGCAGGCCGGTTCTGGCGAAATCGTCGCCAGGCGCGCTGATTAGGAGTGAGGCTGGCACTCATGCATGCGAGGTAGGGACGGCGCGCTGCGCCGTCCAGCGCCGCGTGCAGCGGCGCAACGATTCGTGCGAAACGCGCGTCCAGCCACATTCGTTCCGCCCGCTACTGCGCGGGCGGGGTCGTCGCAGCGCGAAGACCCTACCGTGGCGGATTGATTGTGCGCGACTATTCATACTTCACCCGCGGATCGAGCAGCGTGTAAGCAAAGTCCACCAACAGATTCATCCCCACCAGCAGCGCTGCATAAAGCA
>CAYHFK010000112.1:12359-13941 GCA_964355895.1 uncultured Bifidobacterium sp.
ACGGCGAAATCCATTGGGCGACGGGCAGCAACCGCCACTTGATCCCCAAAACCATGATGAGCACCGGGGCCATGACCAAGGCGGGCACACACACCATCAGGATCGCAAAGAAGCTGCCGGCGTAGTCCGGCCAACCCCCGCGCCGCGCGGCGGTAATGAAACCCAGCGGCAACCCCACACCCATCGCGAAGCCGAAGGCGATTAGGCCGAGCATCATGGAAACCGGCAACGCTTGCTTGATGATGTCAGTGACGGTGTGATTGCGATACTTGAGCGAAGGTCCGAAATCGCCCTGCACCAAGCCGCCGAGATAACGGACGTATTGTTTCAGGAAGGGTTCGTCGAGGTGATACTTGGTTTGGATGGCTCTTTCGATTTCCGGTGAAGCGGGTTTGCGTTCGCGGTCAAACGGACTGCCCGGCGTCAACCGCACCAACGCGAATGCCAGGAAGCTGATGACCAGCAGCAGCGGTATCAGGGAGGCGACCCGTTTCAAGAAGTACATCAGGGAGCTTTCCCTTTCTCCGCGTATAGTGCTTCCGCAGTCGCCCGGTCGAATCCACCCTTCACCAGAAGCTCGATTTGGTTCTTTCCGAACTCAGGCCAATTAATCTCAAGCACAGATCGAAAATCACCCCCTACAAAGCCGACCTCTCGCTTTAGCGGAGACCAAAGACGTTTGAGCAAATGACAATGATCCCCGGGGTTTGGAATTTTGTCGAACAGGATTGCGATTTCACGATTGTTGATTTCAGTCAGCCCTTGAACATAAACCCGACCGCATTCAGATTCTGGTACGTTTGCACCGCCTTGTTCCCACTGCTTATCCGCCTCAATATCATAGCCCGGACCGGTGAGTATCGACCACGGAGTGTATTCTGGGACTAAAAGCAGTAAAGCGTCCCCGTAACCGTTGGTGTGTGTGGGAAATTTTCCGTAATGCTCCACTGCGTACTGGCTGAGTGCGCCTAAAGCCTGCGGCATGCAATGGGTGTGGCTTAAAAGGGATTCGTTGAAAACCAGTGGATGAGTCCGGATGTAAACACCACAAGCAACGGCAGTGACAATTGACGCGAACAACCAACGCTGTAGCCATCGGCGTTTGGGCGCTGCTTCGGTGGTTGGAGATTCGCTACTCATTCCTTCACCAATGCTTTCTGTGGCTTCACCTTAAAGATGTACTGCATTGGGTGTTCATCCAGTATGTTCTGCCAAATCCCTTTGATCTTGTCGCCGTCGTAGTAATTGAACCCAGCGTAAAAATAAAGCGGGACGATGGGCGCTTCCTCAGCGATGAGGATGGTTTCCGCCTGACGAAATAGCTCCGAGCGCTTTTTCAGGTTGGTCTGCTGATTCGCTTCGCGGATGAGCGCGTCGTAACGCTCGTTCTTCCAGCCCGTGCGATTGTTGCCGCTGGTACTCGTAAACAGATCCAGGAACGTGTTAGCGTCGTTGTAATCGCCAATCCAGCTCGACGTAGAGATTTCGTAATCGAGCTTGGATTGCGCGCTGTAAAAGACTTTCCGCTCGATCTGGCGCAGCTCGATCTCGACGCCCAAGACGTCCCGCCACATCTGCTGCA
>CAYHFK010000113.1:0-5822 GCA_964355895.1 uncultured Bifidobacterium sp.
GGCGCTGAAGTGGGCTTCGCCGCGGCCCCACGTGCCGATCAAGGCGATGTTCAACTTATTGCTGGGAGCATCCGCGCCGAAAAGCGGCGTGCGCGGAAGCAGCAGGCCGGCCCCGGTGACGGTGAGCGATTGGAGGAATTGGCGTCGTTTCATAAATGATGCGGGTTAATTTGAGGTGGCCGAGTACGCTGGGCTTGTCGTTTGAGGCATGGCTGAAAGCATACGGAAGCGCGCAAAGTGGGAAAGGCAAATTTCCGAAGCGTCCGGGGTCAACCGGATCACCGAATTCTTTGCGCGCGCGACGTTTTCATGATGGACGGCGATGCGCGGCGGCGCTTACGCCAACTGCGGGACCTCAAAACCCTGGCGATACTCGCGCTTGAGATACTTGTTCATTTCGTTGTCTTTGAAGCGTTCGGTCTTGGGCTCAAATTCCAGCGAGCGGCCCAGGCGGTAGGCGATATTGCCCAAGTGGCAATGGACGCAGGAGAGATGCCCGGCTTCGGTGGAGACCGGCATGTCCGCCGGGTTGCGGGAGCGCACGGCTTTGAAAAAGCGCTGCCATTTGTTTCCCAGTTCCGGCTTGGCCGCATCCGTCGGCACCGGAATGGCCTCCCGCTCGGTCATCTTGCCTTCCTTGTAGGAGAAGAAACCTTTTTCGCGCACGTAAAAACCTTTCGTGCCGAAGAAGCTGTTGCCGCAGTTGCCGCCGTCGAATTCCTGGAAGGAGCCGAGGTTGCGCACCTCAAAAGTCATGATCGAGCCGTCGGCGTAGGTGAACGTCGTAGCCTGCGTATTCGGGGTCTGGCCATCGTCATCCAGACCATAACGTCCGCCCGAACTGTACGCCTTCACTGGCAGACCTCGGTTGTGACCCCAGCAAGCGATGTCCATCTCATGCACGCCCTGATTGCCGATTTCGCCGTTGCCGTATTCCCAAAAGTAGTGCCAGTCGTAGTGGACGTGGAGCCCGGGCTTCTTGCGGTCCACGTTAATCAAGAACTCGTGCTCCCGCGAAGGTCCCTCCCACAAGTTCCAGTCCAGATTGGCCGGCACCGGTCCCGGTTTGCCGTGGCCGATCGAGCCGCGATTACCGTTCTTGTAAACGTAACCGCGTGATTCCACGATCTCGCCGATGAAGCCGTCGTGCATCAGTTTCATGTCGCGCATGAGGGTGGCGTTGGAACGGCTCTGCGTGCCATGCTGCACAATGCGCCCATACTTTTCGGCGGCGGCCACGACCTGCCGGCCTTCATAAATGTTGTGCGACATGGGCTTCTCGACATACACATCCTTGCCCGCCTGACACGCCCACACCGCCGCAAGCGAATGCCAGTGATTCGGCGTGGCGATGGTGACGGCATCAATGTTCTTGTCTTGGAGCGCCTCGCGGATGTCCTGGTAAAGCTTCGGCGCTTTACCTTGGGCGTCGGCCACCAACTTCGCGCCCCGCTCCCGCACCGCCGAATCTACATCGCAAAGCGCCACATACTCCGCGTCGTCTTTCATCTTCAAGATGTCGTTGATGTGCGAGCGGCCCTGCCCATTGAAGCCGATGGTACACATCCCGATGCGGCTGTTGGCCCCAAACACCTTGCCGTGCGCCATCATGCCGCCGACGATCACCGCCGTCGTGGTTTTTCCGATAAATTGTCTGCGCGTTAGTTTCATAATCAGTTTTTGGTTGGCGTTAATGAGTTCAGATATTCTTCGAGGTTTGAGTAGCCGTTGCCATTGGCATCCGACGCCCCATCGGCGGAATTGTTCAGGTCCAGTCCGTGTTTTCGTTCCCAGTCATCCGGCATGCCGTCGTGGTCCGTATCGGTCGGCGCCGGTTGCGAGCGAAGCTCCGGCCACCCACCCACGGCGGTTTGGGAGTCAATAATGTCCTTGCCGCCTCCGCCGTAGGTTTCGCCGAACCGGGCGGTGCCGGTGCGAATTTCCTCAATGATGCGTTGGTCAACGGAATCACGAAACAACGAACACCCCGCCCGGGCAAGGACTAATTCATAGGCCGTTTCCGCCGGTTGGGTGCTGACGGGCGACACCACAAACGGTTGGTTGACCCGCAGCGTCGCTTCCGTTGCTTCCCCGTCCGGAGCGAAATCCATTCCGCCCCGCCAGTTGTCCGCCGAGATGGCCGGGTAGCCCCACACGAAATTACCGGCGGCGTACAGATTGAACCAAACCCGTCTGGCGCTTCACTTGGCGGGCGGCATCGGTTTTTTGGGAACAAACGCGTCGGCCCGCCGCCGGCCTTCAGCGATCTGCTCGCGCGTCATCCTGCTTTTCAGGTCGTCGCGGATTTCGGTTGCCTCGGCAATGCCGTTTGCCGCCGCAAGGGTGAGCCATTTATACGCCTCAGCGGAGTCTGGCGTGACGCCTTGTCCTTTTTTGTAGCGCATGCCCAAATGAAATAACGACAAGGCATACCCTTGCTCGGCTGAGGCGCGGTACCACTTGAGGGCTTCGGCATCATCTTTCGGCACGCCAGTCCCAACCAGATACATCACCGCCAGAGTGTATTGCCCGGTGGCATCGCCCTGTTCCGCCGCCCGGCGATACCATTTGACCGCTTCCGCGTTGTCCTGCGGCACACCCTGCCCCGCGGCGTAATGCTCCCCCAGAGCCACTTGCGCCCTAGCATGTCCTTGATCGGCAGCCTGGCGGTACCACCGGGTCGCCTCCTTGTAGTCATCCTTAACGCCCAAGCCTTTGGCGTAAAGCCGACCCAGATTATACTGCGCGTCCGCATCGCCGCGTTCGGCTTTGGCCTGGGTGCCTTCGACATCGGGGATTTCGACGGGTTCCGGCTTTGCCACCGGTGGCGTGCAGGAGGCCAGCGAAATGGCAGCGAGCAATCCGACCAACAGACCAGTCGCTTTGAGGCTGATTGGGAGGATGGGATTCTTTCGGGCGATCGCCATTCGCCCTGCCGTCGGATTTGCGGTTGCTGGTGGGAGGGCGGTCCCACAGGCCGGGCACATGGCCGTGGCCACGTTTAATTTACCTCCGCATTTTTCACAATTGCTCAAAGCCATAAATGTTTGGTTGCGTGGTATTCTGCCCCGCCGGCCCGCTTCGTCCAGATAAATTCAGATTGTGGGTCACTTGTCGGGTCAGTAATTCAAAACCGTGGGGCAGTTTCAAAACCCCGTAGCAGCGGACGTGAGTCGGCTCAAAGGGTTCGGAAATTAGAGCGGACTCACGTCCGCTGCTACAGTTTTGAAAGAAGCTCCGTGAGCATGACCTTATCATTTCGGCCTGGGAGATGGAGGCCAATGCGGCGGGGTCGGTCAGGATTTGTGATGTATTTCGCGGTTGATTCTTCGGCATCATTCCACTGTGAAAAGCAGAAAAACAATTGACTTCTCCGGTTGAAAGCGTTTACTTGAGAAAAATAAACCAAATTGAAACAAGAATTGCAGCAGATTTTTACTTGTGACCAGATATGCCAACCCGTCACGCGATTGTTGCTTGAGCCCGAGCTATCTCCCCGTAAAGTCTACTCCCGTCAATTAACCGATTAATGAAACATTTGAAATCCACGGCTTGTGAACTTACCGCGACCCCTTTGAATCAGCCGGCGGGTCGCCGTGCCGGTGCGGGCGCGTTTACTTTGATCGAGTTACTGGTGGTGATTGCCATTATTGCCATTTTGGCCGCGATGCTGTTGCCCGCGCTGAGCAAAGCCAAGGATAAAGCCAAGGCGATCCAATGTGTGAGCAATCTGAAACAAGTCGTATTGGCGGGCTCGATGTATGCCCAGGATAACAATGAGCAGTATTTTAATCGTCGCGACAACAACGGGCAACCGGGCGAGATTCCCAACGACGGTCAGTGGACATTGAATCCAAGCTCCGATCTACTGCTTAATCCAAACGATCGTAACTCCTTCGCCTACTGGGCGCTCGGCTATGTCAATTACTTCGGCAAGAACAAAAGGGTTTTTCGCTGTCCGAGCGCCAAGTACGTTGACGAGTGGCGGGAGGAAGGCCGGCATTTCCCGTCCGACTGGTGGCAGAATTCCAGTTACGGAATGCATGTTTACTTGTTGGTCGCCCTCAATCCGGCCATTGAGGCTAAGTTAAAGAAAACCCACAGCTATAAGAACCCCACAAGGACGATTTTTTGCCAGGATTCTGTTGAGCAGAGAATGGAGGGATCAAGCGACAGCCTCGGCCTTTTTCCAGGGGAGTCGCGAATATTGTCCCAATGGACGATGCCTGGCAGTTCCTACGCTCCGCTCTACGGCAACTACGCATTCGAATGGGAGTACTACCGTCACAGCAAAGGCAATCAAACGGCCTGGGTGGATGGGAGTGTTTCGCGGATCAAATTCACCGGGCTGAACAAAGGAATTGATTATCGGCATTACACTGGGATAGAACCGCTGAACCCGGTGCCCTAGGTCGCAAACGTAACCGCTTCACAACGCATGACATATCTTCGCACAAAAATAGCCGGGCTGGCTTTACTGCTTCCGCTGCTGTTCGGCGCGGGTTGCGACCGGAGCGTTCCGCCACCGGCCCCACTGGCGGTGGAGGAGTTGCCGGCGGCTTTTCAAAAGGCTTTCAGCAAAGCCAAGCCGGAAACCAAGGAGTTGGCGAGCCAGTTTGTCGCCTCGGTCCAAGCAAAGGATTATCCGAAAGCCTTCGCTGAATTGCAAACCCTGACCAGCCAACCGGCCCTGACTAAAGAACAGGTAAGCGTGACGACCGGTGCTTTGCTCACCGTGAACAGTTTGTTGCAGGCCGCCCAGTCCCAGGGCGACGCCAAAGCCGCCGAAACCATTAAATTTTACCGCGAAACCAAGTAGCCACCCTATTGAAAATATGATTTCCCCGACGGTTCCTCTGTAACAAGCAAACCTCAAACCAAAACAGTATGAAACTATTACCTAATCAACATGTCCTTGCGAAAACCGGAGGCCGACTATTTGGCCTGTTCGTTGCCCCGCTGCTGCTTTCGGGCAGCCTGCTCCATGGTGCAACTTACTTCTCCGAAAACTTCGACACGCTCAACACCGCCGGATTGACCAACGCGGGATGGGACCTTAATCATAACGAATTCGCGTTGGAGTCGGGCACGGATTTTGTCCTCGCCCAATGGCCTTACGATGCGATCAATTATGAAAACACCGTTTGGCCTCCCGGCAACTCCGGCGCGCCGGGCACCAGTTTCTACGATCTGGTGACGACGTTACCACTCGTAACCCCGGGCGGGGACGATGGTAACGCTTCCTCCACGACCAGCGGGGGTTATTTGATCTCAGATTCTGATTCGGCGGGCGGGTCGGATAACATTGGGTCCCTGTCCGAGTTTTGGGCGATCACCCCGAGTTTCAGTACCGTCGGCGCCACGGAAGTCTGGTGGCATGCGAATGTGGACATTGACGCCAATAACAATGGCGAGTGCCTGGTGACGCTTGATGTTTCAGTGGACGGCGGGACGACCTGGGTCCAGGCGTGGGCCCAAGCGGAGCCGCAACGACCGATCAAAGCCTACAACTTTAACCTCAACGTTGACCCGACTTTTGAAGGGGGAGCTCCGATCGGAGGCTATCCCGTGTTGGGCAGTTACTCGCAGACCAAAACCTGGAGTGGAGTCTATGGCCGATGGCATGTGAAATTGCCCGCCGCCGCCAATAACAAGGCCAGCGTCAAGGTGCGCATCCGCTACGTTGAACCGGCGGACGCGTGGTGGATTGCATTGGACAACGTGGTGGTGGACAATAATCCGCCGCCGCAGGGCAGCCAGGTGGTGCTTTTCGAGAACTTTGAGACCGGAATCCCGGGCACTTGGAAGAATCTTTCGTCCCC
>CAYHFK010000113.1:5922-13904 GCA_964355895.1 uncultured Bifidobacterium sp.
CCCACGCTGAACTTGAGCGACAAAACGGAGGTCTTCCTGGATTACGACTCGGAGTGGCTGGCCCGGATCTATAATCCGACCGACCCAACCGTGTCGCAAAATTTCCTGGCGCAAGTGAGTGTGGACGGGGGAACTACCTTCAGCAATGTCTTCAACTACCAGGGAGCGGTGGCAAACATTGGCGAAGCCTCCTATTTCATGCATCATTACATTCCCGTCCCCCAGGCGGCGGGCAAGTCCAGTGTGGTTTTCCGCTTCCATGCGGCGGGCCTTGATACTGGGAATCTTCTGGACCCTCTAGACCCGAATTCGGGCACCCGCCATGCAGGGTTCTGGGTCATTGACAATGTTCGCGTCACGGCCAACGCCCCCGCGCCGGTGCCGTCAATCACGAGCATCACGGCCTCCGGTGGTAACGTCAACGTGACCTGGCCCGGCGGCGCCGGCATCCGGCTGCAAAAGACCACCACCCTGACCAATCCGTTGAGCTGGGCGGACATCGGCAGCACGCTGGGCAACAGCAGTCACAGCGAACCGGTAACCGCCACGCCGACCTACTACCGACTCTACCGGCCGTAAGGATGGTTGAAATCCAAGCTTCAAGGTCCGGCTGCTTCGGCAGCCGGACCTTTTGTTTTGAGGAGGTCCAGTCACAACGGCGATTCACCCGGTGTTGAAACCAGAGTATCGAGTCTTCCCATATGCTGACTCACCCTGCATTTGTGGAATCCTTGGCGTCGGCAAATCGGCGCTCGACAGGGAGCCGGCTTCGGGCACGATGACCTTAGACTTGAACCCAATGGCAATGAAATCCGTCCTGCAATGAAATCCGTCCTCAATCGAATCCGAACCCTCGTGACCCTGTCCGCTTTGTTGGTTTCCACCGTCGGTACTTTCGCGCAGGTCAAACACCTGGTCGTCGTGGGCGTGGATGGACTCAGCCCGGACGGCATCCTCCACGCCGAAGCGCCCAACCTCAAACGTCTGCGGGAACAAGGCGCGTGGACCTTTCACGCGCGCGGCGTTATGCCAACGTCCAGCAGTCCCAATTGGGCCTCGATGATCATGGGTGCGGGTCCGGAGCAACACGGCGTCACCTCGAATGATTGGCAGCCGGACAAGTTCGACATCGCGCCCATCGCCATCGGTTCGGGCGGAATTTTTCCGACCATTTTCGGTGTGCTGCGCGAGCAACAACCGGCCGCCGTCATGGGCGTATTCCATGATTGGAACGATTATGGCCGGCTCTTCGAGCGCCAGGCCGTCAATGTGATCAAGGATACCGATGGCCCGACCAATGCCGTCCGTGAGGCTGCTGCGTTCTGGAAGGACAACCAGGCCACGTTCACTTTCATCCACCTCGATCATGTGGACCATGCCGGGCACGAGTTTGGTCACGGGACGCCGGAGTACTATGCCTCGGTGGCGGTGGCCGATCAGCTCATCGGCGAAACCATCGCCGCGCTGCGCGCCGCCGGGATGTGGGAGCAGACGATCCTCATCGTCACCGCCGACCATGGCGGCAAAGGCAAGGGCCACGGCGGCGCGACGATGGGCGAGATCGAAATTCCCTGGATCATCACCGGCCCGGGCGTGAAGGTTGGTCATGAAATCAAATCCCCCGTCAGCACCTGCGACACGGCGGCCACGATCGCCTATGTGTTCAAACTGAAACCACCCGAGGTCTGGATTGGTCGCCCCGTGCGGGACGCCTTCAAGTCCGCCGCGAACTGATTTGCCTCTGCCATGGACTCATCTGCCATTCCGCCTGCCCGCGACGATCTCGATCACCTCCGCTCGGAAGGCGATGTGAACCTCTCGCCCCGGCGCCGCGCCTGGGCCGCGGAACACATTGCGCCGGCGACGCAGGCGTTGCTCGAAGCCGACGGGCGACACTTCCTGCATCAATCCCTCTCCACGCCGTGCCTCAACATGCTGACGAAGGCGGAGGGCGCGTGGATTGAGGATGTCGAAGGCCGGCGTTATCTCGACTTCCACGGGAACAACGTGCATCAGGTCGGCTTCGCGCATCCCCGCGTCATCGCGGCCATCAAGCAGCAACTTGACGAACTCAGCTTTTGCACCCGCCGTTACACGTGTGCGCCGGCGGTCGAACTGGCCAAACGACTCGGGGAAATCGCGCCGGGCGATCTGAATCGCGTGCTGTTCGCGCCGGGCGGCACCTCTGCCATCGGCATGGCCCTCAAGCTCGCGCGCATCGCCACCGGCCGGTTCAAATTTGTTTCGATGTGGGATTCCTTCCACGGCGCCTCGCTGGATGCGATCTCGGTGGGCGGTGAAGCCGTGTTCCGCAAGGGCATCGGGCCGCTGCTGCCGGGTTGCGAACATGTCCCGCCGCCCGAGCCGCTGCGCTGTCCCTTCAAATGTGGCACCGCCTGCAACCTCGCCTGTGCCGACTACATTGACTATGTCCTGGAAAAGGAGGGCGACGTGGCCGCCGTCATCGGCGAGACGGTGCGCTGCACGCCGTTCATCCCGCCGGCGGATTATTGGAAACGCGTCCGGGCCGCCTGCGACAAGCACGGCGCGCTGCTGATCCTCGACGAGATTCCCATCGGCCTCGGTCGCACCGGGCGCATGTTCGCGTGCGAGCATTACGACGTCGTGCCGGACATGCTGGTGCTGGGCAAGGGGCTGGGCGGTGGCGTATTTCCGATCGCGGCCCTGCTGGCGCGTGAAGCGCTCAATGTGGCCACGCATACCGCGCTCGGCCACTACACGCACGAGAAGAATCCCGTCGGCTGCGCCGCCGGCCTGGCGACGCTGGACGTGATCCGCGACGAAAAGCTGGTGGAACATGCCGCCCGGCTTGGCGACTACGCGCTGGCGAAGCTGCGCGAAATGAAATCCCGCCACCGCCTGATCGGCGACGTGCGGGGGAAGGGTCTGCTGCTGGGCGTCGAACTCATCCGCGAAGGCAAACCTGCCACCGACGAGGCCGAGCGGGTGATGTATGGCGCGCTTAAACGCGGCCTGAACTTCAAAGTGACGATGGGCAATATTCTCACCCTCACGCCGGCGCTGATGCTCACGCAAGCCGAAATGGATCAAGCCCTGACCATCCTCGACGCCTGCATCGGCGAAGTGGCGGTGGAAAAATCCTAGTATGACATTTCGCGAACGCGCCCTCGCCCTCTTCCCCGCCGGCTCGAATGGGGAATACGGAATTCCCGCCGATCTCGTCCCCGTGCTGCAACGCGGCCAGGGTTGTCGCGTTTGGGATACCGAAGGGCGCGAGTTCCTGGACATGACCATGGCGTGGGGCGCCGCCTTGGTGGGCCACGCACATCCCAAAATCATCGAGGCGGCCATGCGACAGGCGCGCGATGGCGCCAATTTCGCGGCGGTGAATTTGCGCGCCGTCGAATTGGCCGAGCGCATTCATGCGCTCAGTCCGTGCGCCGAGAAAATTCGCTTCGTGGCGTCCGGCACCGAAGCCACGATGCTGTGTTTGCGGATCGCCCAGGGCGCAACCGGCCGGCCCAAGGTTTTGAAGTTTGCCGGCGCCTATCACGGCCAGCATCCGGTCGGTGTCACCAGCATGCTGGCCGGCAAGCCAACGGTGCTGCCCGCGTCGGATCCCTCCGGCGCCGGCGCCGCGTGGGTGGAGCGGGATGTCTTGACGGCCCCGTTCAACGATCTGGCCACGACGGAAAAAATCATTTCCGAACACGCCGCTGATCTTGCCGCCGTCATTGTTGAACCCCTGCACCGTTGCATCACTCCAGTGGCGGGCTTTCTGGCCGGCCTCCGGGCGGTGACCGAAAAGCACGGCGTCGTTCTGATCTTCGACGAGGTCGTCACCGGCTTCCGGCTGGCTTTGGGTGGCGCGCAGGAATATTACGGCGTCCGGCCCGATCTCGTGGCGTATGGCAAAGCGTTGGGGGGAGGTTTCCCGATCGGCGCTTACGGTGGTCGGGCGGAGTTGATGGCGGTCGTGGCGGAACATCGTTTGCCGGGGCCGCACTACGTCTGGTCCGCCTCCACCAGCGGCGGCAATCCCGTCTCCTGCGCGGCTGCGCTCGCGACGATTGAAGTTCTTTCCGAGCCTGGAATTTATCCTCGCTTCCATGAAAAGGGTGCGCGCTTGCGCCGGCGGATCGGCGAAGTGCTGGTGGCCCAAGGCGAAACCGCGCAAGTCCTGGGCGATGGTCCGTTGGCCCAGGTGGCGTTTTCGGGGTCGCCGGTAACCGACCAGCAAAGCTGGCTTGCTTCCGACCGCGCCCGGGGCCGGGCCCTCATGCTGGCGCTGCTGCGGGACGGCGTATTCCTCAATCCCATGGGCACGAAACTTTATCTCTCGCTGGCCCACGACGCGCCGGCCATTGAGGAATTCGTCCGACTCTTCGCGGATGCCCTGGCGGCCACGCGGAAATTCCGGGTCGGCGAATTGAACCTGAACGCCGGAGTCGAAACCGCCAAGCTTCGCTAATCGGCGCTAACCAAAACGCAAGCGGATAATTCAATGCCGAGCAGTTTCAGTCGCGGCCTTTCCGCATGAGCGTTTATCAGCGCCGCTGAAGCGGTTCACTATCGGTTTTCGGATCAAAACAATCGCACCTTCGCGTAGCTGATCGTGTTGCCGTTGCCCGCGCGCGGCCCGAGCATCTCCAACGTGCGCGCCGGCGGCGAACCGCCCCGCACCGTCGTCATGAAGTAGCTCGTGAACGGCTTCGCCAACGGCAGTCGCACCGGGGCGCTCGGTGAGCCGTCCGGCAAAATCTCCAGGATGCGATTCTCCGCCACGCTCCGTCCGCCCGCCTCGCTGCCGGAGGCGTAGCACACCACGAAAAGCCGGTTGTCCGGCGTGGCTTGAAACCGACCCGCTGATCCGGTGATGCCCGGCTTGTCTTCCGTTGATTCCATGAGGGTGCGGCGTCGAATCACCTTTCCCTCACGGACCACTGCGTAGTTCAGCGTGTGACTCTGCCTCGCTTCCGGGAAAAATTTCGCCCGCAGCCGTTCGTCAATGGCCCGCTCGCTCCACAGCAGATGCACGTCGCCGTTCGGCGCCAGCCAGAGATCGCCTGGGGAGACCCAGCCGCAGGTTTTGTCCCGGCTCGCGATCTCGACCCACTCCGCGAACGGCTCCTTGGTGATGTCGCGGGTCCAGGTGTAGAACAGCCGGCGGAAATCGTAGTCCCACTGCTGGCCGGTCAACTCGCGCTTGAACTCGCGCCACGCCTTGTACGGCTCGACCACGTCGCTGACGCCAAAGAAATGCACCGCACGTTTGCGCATCGCCACGTTCGGATAGCAGACCCGAATGGGTTCCGGTTTGTCGTACTCCGCGCCCCAGGGCCACTTGAGTTGCCCTTGCGCGCTCCACTTTCCAGTGCAGTCGCGAAGCGTCCACTCGGCATGGGTGTAGCCGATATTCTGAAACAGAATGAATTCCCCGGCCGTACCGTCCGCCGCGAAACTGCGATACGAATGTTCGGTGAACTTTGGCTCGCCCGACCACGTTGGCGTCAGCGAAACCGGCGCCGCCTTCGGATCACTGGCCGCGAATTGGAGCACGTCGGGTCGCGCCGGGCCGCCGTTGGGTTGCGGTCCCGAACCGAGCGTGGGGTTTGCGGAAAGAAACACGCGACCACCGTAAGACGCCGCGAGCGGTGACGGTTCGCGCGTACGGCCATCATCCACGCGCACGCGCTCCCAGCCATTGGGGCCGCGGTGAAACAGCATCCAGCGACAATTGTTGAGCGGCTTGGCGTCGGGGACGGTTTCCAGCCCGCTGGCGAACACATGGTCGCCCGAGCGAACCAGCGCGGTGGAACCCGAGCACCACATCGGCCCGGCGCCGTTATTGGCGTTGGTGTAGGTGTAAACGTCCTCCTCGATCTCGACGACCGGCGCGAGGTCGGCGGCGCGGACGAGAATTGACGAACCGATGATCAGAGCAGCGAGTGATGTTTTCATGGTTTGATTTAGTTCAGACAAATCGTTTGAGCCACGCCCACGCCTCGGTCTGCATCTCGGCGTTGAACTCATGCGGGGTTTCGTAGAAGCGCGCGCGGCAATGGTCGGGCACGCCGGCCTTGGCGTAGCAGGCATTCAGCTTGGCGAAGCTCGCCTTCACGCCGTCGAGATCGAACAACCCATCCTTCGCGCCGTTGATGACCAGCATGGGCGTCGGCATGGCGAGCGACGCGACGTCCGGATAATCGAGGTGCTGGTAAAGTCCCGGCACGACCTTCGTGTGGCCGATGGTGTTGCGAACGTGCTTCTTGAGTTGCGCCGGAAACGACGCCATCCAGCCGACCACCACCGCCGCCCGGATGCGCTCATCCAACGCCGCGAGATGACACGAGCGCAGTCCGCCCACCGACAGCCCCACGCAACCGATCCGCCGCGGGTCCACGTCCGGCCGCGTCAACAGGTAATCCACCGTGCGCACATCGTCCCAGAACATCACGCCCGGCCAGGTGAAGCCGGCGGCGTAAATCGTCCGCCCGACGAGTTGCTCGTTCTGGCCCGCGCGCGAGTTGAAGGCCTGGATGCGTTCGCGCGGGAGGTTCGCCGGCCGCTCGCGCCAGTCCGCCGGATCGTTATCGAGCAACATCCGGCGCTCGCCCCAGTAGAACATGTCAATGATCACGACCACGTAGCCCTGCCGGACCAGTTCGATCGCGATGCTGCGTCCGCCGTAATACTGCCGGCGGAAATCAGCGAGCGCCGGATTTTCGTCCGGCATGGCCACAATCTTCTCCTTGCCCCAGAGATAAAATCCGCCGTGGTCATGCAGCGCGACGATGGCGGGCGCGCGTTTCGGTGCGCTTTTCGGCACCAGCACGAACGCCGGCACGCGCACGTCGGGCGTGGTGTTGAACCGGACTTTTTCCCGGACGTAATCGCCGCAATCCACGCGCTCGACGGTTTCGGCGGCGGGGTCGCACGGCGGCGGGGCGTAGTGGAGCAAATCGAGCAACTTGCCGCGCGCGGTTTTCTTCCAGCTTCGCAGCGAACGAAAGCGCGGGTTGAGAAACGAGAGTGGGAATTCCCTCTTCACCGCCTGGCTCTGGATGAACGGGAAGAGCGAACCAACATCCGAACCGATCGGCTTCAGTGCTGCGGCGACCGGGCCGGTTTCGGCCGCCAGCGTGTTGAACTGGCCGCTGAACATCGAACCCAAGCCGGCGACGGCGGTCGCCTGCAGGAAATTGCGCCGGTTGACGCACAGGGTTCGGGGCGGAGGAGGCGGGTCGAACATGGTTTCATCCTGCCGCAATCCAGGACCGCTGCCTAGTTCCAAGTGGATTTGCGAGTGGCCGGACGGCGCAGTTTACCAGTGCCACCGTCGTGTTGAAGTCCGGAACGGTAGGGACATCGCGCTGCGATGTCCCCGCCCGCGCCGAGCGGGCCGCACGAGTGCATGGTAACACGGATGCAGCCGGTGAATTGTTGCGCCGCTGCCCGCGGCGCTGGACGGTGCCGCGCGCCATCCCTACCACCCGGTCCGGGGCGGGCGAACGTTCTGCAAACAAACTTTGCGGCGAACGCGAACCCTGAATTTAGTGTTTTGGCTCGCCCTCATCCCGACCTTCTCTTCCAGGAGAAGGGAAAGCTGTCCGTGGTCGCCGGTTTTTCACGCGCGCGGGCAATGCTGCCTCACGATATTCCGAATGAATGGCGAACAATTCCCCCTCTCTGCCCCTCGCCCAGCGGACTCGCCGCGCTGTCGCTCTGTCGCAGCGGGTGGGAGAGAGGGTGGCCGAAGGCCGGGTGAGGGCATGTGAGCTTGGGCCGGGGTGAGGGCGAGCGTTGCGACCAACCCATCCGGATTCGGCAACCGTTTTCCGAGCGGCCCATTTGCCGCCTGGGCCGGCCCATGTTTCCGATTCCTAACCGCCCGACAACGAACCTCGACAGAAAATTACGTCCCGTTTAGCCGGAACGATGCCGGAGGACAGGCGTCGCGCCGGTCGCTAACTTTGAGCCAGCCGCGTTGGCGGGAAGCG
>CAYHFK010000114.1:0-13887 GCA_964355895.1 uncultured Bifidobacterium sp.
GTTGCGAGAAAAGGGGCGAAGTTCTCTTGAAAACGAGCTTGGCGCGCAGTTTCTGCGGCGGCTTCCAGTGCGGCGAGTTGCGAGGCTGACGGGGGAGGATTCGTCTTCTGCCTTTCGGCGTTCTCCAGCATTGCGCGCTCTGTTGCCGCTTGAAGAACACGGCGCATCTCCTCAGTTTTGGCTTTGGCTATCGCACGACGCTCTTCAATCTGCTCCGGTGTCAATTGAGTCGTCGAGGACGATGTGGTTTGTCCGGAACTGTTCGAGGTCAGGCAGCAGGCGATTACGCAACCTGCCATTAACCTTCTGATGGTTTGCTTGATGGCTTTCATGGTTTTTCGTTTTCTTGTTTGGTTTCTTTCCGGGTCTTTTTTTGCCCGGACTCGAACCTCCTTGCGAACCATCAGAGAGAAATGCGCGCCCAGCGCACCCTCTCTCAAGGCCACGACCAAGCGGCCCGTTCAAAAGCACACCGGGACGCGCGACTCGCGCGCGTCAAGGGAACTTTGAACATTGAAAACATTTGGTCGTGTTTAGAGAGAGATTCGAGTCCTCGCAACGCAAAGACTCTACGCCAAAAGCAAACTGAGCTTCCGGCTCTGTAAAAGAACTGCCGACGTGTTAAACCAGGCATCGGGCAGTAGCAAGGTTTCTTTAGTCTCCTGTCTTTAATCTCCCCCTCGCCATGATCCCGCCGCGCCACTTGCTTCATGGGCCGTCCTTCGTTATCGTTGGTCCATGTTGCTGAACAAGTCTTTCATCCTGGCCGCCGCGCTTTCCGCCGGCCTGGGCCCCGCGGCGGGGGACGTGATCGAGTTGAAGGACAAGGCGGCCATCTCCGGCAAAATCCTCGCGGAAAAGCGCGACGCGGTGATCGTGGACGTCGGCTACACCGCCCTGGTCATCCCGCGCAGCGCCGTGACGAAGATTTCCATGGGCGATCCAGCGGGTGCTCCGAAAACGCCGGCGAAGGAAACCCAGCCCGCCACCCCGACAAAACCCCCGCCACCCGACACCGGCCCCGGCCCAGAAGCGCACAATGGTCTTTATCACGCCTCGACCAAAGCGGGGCCGGAACGCAGTGTGCGCGATCTCGTGAATCAACTCGGCGAAGCGGTGGTGCAGGTGCGCACCCCCGGCGGGTTGGGCTCCGGCTTCTTCATCAACGACGAAGGTTTTCTCATGACGAACTTCCACGTCATCGAGGGCGAAACGCAGATTTCGATTGAGGTTTACCATCAGCAAAACGGGCAGCTTGAGCGCAAGACTTACAAGCAGGTGCGCATCGTGGCGATGAACAAGTTCGCCGATCTCGCGTTGCTGAAGATCGAGGACAAGGACGCGCGCAAGTTCAAGTTTATCCAGGTCGGCAGTGCCGACGCGCTCGCGGTGGGCGAACGGGTCTTCGCCATCGGCAGTCCGCTCGGGCTGGAGCGCACGGTCACGGAGGGCATTCTCAGCACCAAAACGCGGCAGATGGGCGGCGATCTTTACCTTCAGACCACGGCGCAGATCAATCCCGGCAACAGCGGCGGGCCGTTGTTCAATCTGAACGGCGAGGTCGTGGGCGTGACCAACATGAAGATCACCTTCGGCGAAGGCCTCGGCTTCGCCATCCCGTCCGAGACGGTGAAATACTTCCTCGATCATCGCGACGCGTTCGCCTATGCGAACGACAATCCCAGCAATCCCTTTCGCTACCTCGAACCGCCGGGCCGCATGAAGCAGAAGGTGGCGACGGAATGAACCCGCCTAGCCGCCTGACCGACAACATTTCTGAATCTGCTCCCACCGCCGTCTTTCGCTCCCCCCGACCAATGCCAACCTCAAGCATGATTATGACCCGAAAATTGTTCTCCCTCGCCACGCTCATCGCCCTACTCGTCGCCCTTGGTGCGCCTGCCGCGATTCCGCCCGCCGAACAATTGCTGCCGGTGGACACGCTCGTTGTCTTCAGCGCGCCGGACTGGAGCCAGTTGCGCGCGGCGTACCAGAAGTCGGCTCCGACCCAGCTTTGGAATGACCCGGCGATGAAGCCGTTTCGCGAAAAGTTTGTCACGAAGTGGACCGAGGAATTCGTCCAGCCGCTGGAGCGCGACCTGGGCGTAAAGTTCGACGATTACAGCGTCTTGTTGCAGGGCCAGCTCACGTTCGCCGTCACACAGGACGGCTGGCAGGGCACGGAAAAGAATGATGGGGAACCGGCATTTCTGTTTTTGCTCGACGCGAAGGACAAGGGCGATCTGCTTAAAAAGAATCTGGCGGAACTCCGCAAGAAATGGTCGGACGCGGGCAAACCGATCCGTACCGAGAAAATTCGCGACGTGGAGTTTTTCGTCGTGTCGCTCAACACCAACGACATGCCGAAGACCCTCCGGCAGTTCTTTCCGCACCGTCAGCCGGTCGAAGAGTTGGGCAAGGCATCCGCGCAACCGGCCGATCAGGCCGAGTTGATCATCGGCCAGCATCAATCGCTGTTGCTCGTGGGCAGTTCGATCAAGGCGCTGGAGAAAGTCATGGCCCGGCTCACCGGCGGTACCGCGCCCGCTTTGGCTGAAGACCCGGTTTTCGCCGCCAATCAGCTCGCCGTCTTCCGCGATGCGCCCTTGTTCGGCTGGTTCAACGCCCGCGTGGTCTTCGACCTGGTGCTGCGCCGGCCCGAGGAGCAACCGAACCCGGCCGCGCCCAATCCGCTGCCGATTCCGCCGCTGGGCAAAATCCTGTCCGCGACCGGGCTGCAAGGCTTGAAGAGTGCGGCGGTGGCTTTTCGCAACCCGGGCGACGGCTCGCAGTTGGATTTTTTCCTCGGGGCGCCGGAAGCCGGGCGTGAAGGTTTGCTCAAGCTGCTCGCGCTTGACGTGAAGGACTCCAACCCGCCGGCCTTCGTCCCGGCGGACGCGGTGAAATTCCAGCGCGCCCGGCTCAATTTTGCGAAGACCATCGCCACGCTGGAAAAAATGCTCAGCGACTTTTCCCCCCAGGCCCTCAACACCTGGAATTTCATCCTGAGCAACGGCAATGAGGCCGCGAAGCAGGATGACCCCGACTATGACCTCCGCAAAAATCTGTTCGGCAATCTGGGCGACGATCTGATCACCTACGAAAAAGCTCCGCGCGCCGCCGCAAACGGCGCGGGGGCGCCGTCGCTCTACCTCATTGGTTCGCCCGACTCCGAAAAACTCGCTTCCGCCCTGAAGGGTTTGCTCGTCATCCTTTCCCCCGAAGGCCGCACGCCGGAGCGCCGCGAGTTTCTCGGCAAGAAGATTTTGAGCGTTAAACTCACTGCGTTGCCGATCGGCGCCGGGGCCGGGCCGCGCACCTTGAGCTACGTGGCCAGCGGCGGTTACGTGGCCCTCAGCACCGACGCCGCGCTGCTCGAAGAATATCTCCGCAGTGCCGAGACGCCGCCCAAGCCGTTGCGCGACGCGCCGGGCCTGGCCGAGGCGGCCCAAAAAGTCGGCGGCCAGAACACCGGCTGGTTCGGCTATGAGAACCAGAATGAAACTGCCCGGCAATTTTTCGCCGCCCTGAAACTCGGCGCGGGCGAAACCAACCGCCCCTCCACCAATCCGTTCACCACCGCCATGCCCTTCGCCGGGCCGCAGAAGACGTTTCAGGAATGGATGGATTTCTCCCTGCTGCCCAACTTCGACCAGGTGGCGAAGTATTTCGGCTTCACCGTTTACTCCGGCAGCGCGAATGTGGACGGGATCCTGTTCAAGTATTTTTCGCCCACGCCGGCCGAGGTGAAGTCCAAATGAAAGGGTGAGGGGTCAAACTCCACGAAAGAACTCGCTGATTGGAATCCTGACCGCCTTGGCGATGCGAAGCAGCGCCTCAATCGAAATGATCTTCTCCCCGCGTTCAATTTCACCAAGGTATTTTGAATTCAACACCGATGCTTCAGCCAGTTCCTCCTGCGTGAGATCGGCATTTTTGCGGTAAAGGCGAATGGCGTCACCGATGACCTTTCGGTGTTGCAGAATCAGCTTTCGTCTCTTCTTTGGATTCGCCACGCCTTCGCAGCTTCCGTGAACGCCGCTATGCGCGAACTGTCGCTGCGCAATGGCCGCACAAATATTTATTCATTGACCGTAAAAGATTTGAGCAAATATCCTATTTTTCGCGAGTCCTATGACTGTTCGCCGTGAAGCCTTGCATGAAGCCCTCATCAACCCCGAAATTTATGAAAATCACAACTCTCAACGGTTTCGTCGTAGCCGGTCTTTTGGCCGTCACAGCACAAACAGCGTTCTGCCAGGGCACGACTTACACATCGCGCTCAGCCTTCGAAGCCGCGCTAAGTTCAAGCACCACTATCACTTTTGAAGACCTTCCGCCTACCGGCGGTCCTGTAGGTGAGTACAGCATAACTACTTCCGGTGTCACATTCACCAACCCAGGGGCGCTCTTGGTTATTACAACCTCCCCCAATCCTATCCCGGGCACTGGCAAGTATCTCTGGCATTTCGATGGCGGCTTTCCGGTAACGGTGTTGCTTCCCGGTGAAGTGACAGGCTTTGGCGCCGACTTTTCCGGTGGCATCGAACCGAATCCGTCGTTTAACGGCACACTCACTGTGAATCTCGCCAGAGGAGCCTCTTTCGATTACAATTTCTCCGCACCACGCGATTCGTGGACTTTCTTTGGGGTCACCTTTGCGGAGCCGATCGCCAACCTGGTGTATAGGGACGCCGGACCTCCTGATGGAGTATTGGGTGGCCCTCTTCATGAAGAGAAGCTGGACAACGTCACATTCGGCGTGATCCCCGAGCCAAGCGCGCTCGGTTTGTTCGGCCTCGGCACTTTGCTTTTGAGTTGGCGATTGCAGAGAACAGGGAGAAAGTGAGATTCAGGATTCCTTTTTCAACTCTTAACTCCGCGGCTCAACGCAGCCGCATTTCCCAATGCGCGCTGCCGTGGGTGCGGTGGTGGGAGACCAACCCGGCCAACGCCGATTACTCCGTCAAAGTCTGGAATCCGGTCGGGACTAACGAGACAGGGGCGCGGACGGTGCGGGTGATTTCCCCGAGCAAGGAAGGATCGACCGTGGCGTGGGGGAACAACGCATATCATCAAGCCGAGTATCCGCTTGACCTGACCAACACGCTGGCCGTTAGTGCCGGGCGCGCGCACGCCGCCTCGCTCCAGGAAGAATCAAGCTTACCCGATAAACGCGGCGTGAACCGCCTTCACGGCCTGTTCCCCCTTCGCCAGATCAATCACCACCGAGATCTTGATTTCGCTCGTCGAGATCATGCCGATGTTCACGCCTTCTTTTGCCAGGGTGTCGAACATTTTCCCGGCCACCCCGGTGTGACTCTTCATGCCGACGCCCACGATGGAGAGCTTGCCGATTTTCTCGTCGGTCAAAACTTCCTGGAAGCCGATCTCCGCCTTCAGGTCGTCAATCACCTTGCGCGCCTTGAGCAAATCCGGCTTGTCCACGGTGAACGAAAGGTCCGTGGCGGGCGTGCCGCGGCCGTGGCTGATGTTTTGCACAATCATGTCCACGTTCACGTTCGCGTCGCCGACGGCCTTGAAGATGCGCGCTGCCACCCCGGGTTTGTCGGGCACGGCCACCAGCGTGACCTTGGCTTGATTCTTGTCGAGCGAGACGCCGCGAATCACGACGTCTTCCATGCTTTTGGTTTCTTCTTTCACAATCGTTCCGGGGTTGTCGTTCAAACTCGAGCGGACTTCAAACACCACGCCAAACTTCTTGGCAAATTCCACCGACCGGCTCTGCATCACCTTCGCGCCGAGGCTGGCGAGTTCGAGCATTTCATCGTAGGAAATCTCCGCCAGCTTCGTCGCGTTCGGCACAATACGCGGGTCGGCGGTATAAACGCCGTCCACGTCCGTGTAAATCTGACAAAGATCGGCCTTGAGCGCGGCGGCCAGCGCGATGGCCGTCAAATCCGAACCGCCGCGACCCAGCGTCGTGATCTGGCCGTCCTTCGTCTCGCCTTGAAAGCCGGCCACGATGACAACATTGCCGGCATCCAGCGCTTCGTGAACCTGCTTGGGCGTGATGTTGTGAATCCTGGCCTTGGTATGGACGCCGTCCGTCACAATGCCCGCCTGCGCGCCCGTCATGGACACCGCCGGAAGGTTCAGGGCGTGCAACGCGATCGCCGTGAGCGCGATGGTCTGCTGCTCGCCGGTGGCCAAAAGCATGTCCATCTCGCGCTCGCTCGGCAGCGGCGCGATGTCCTTGGCGAGTTTGATGAGACCATCCGTCACGCCGCTCATCGCCGAGACGACGACGACGATCTGGTCGCCTTGCGCGCGATATTTCGCCACGCGCGCGGCGACGTTTTTGATGCGGTCGGTGTTGCCCACCGAAGTCCCGCCGTATTTCTGAACGATCAATGCCATATTATCTCTGCAAGACTATTCCGCCAGAAATCAGGCGGACGCTCAGGATGTCAGAACAGCGGCGGCAATCAAGTCGCTGTGTGACGCTGAATAAGATAGGCACGGAACTTCTCATAATCCGCACCCATCCGGTCGAAATTCTCCGGTTGCCGGATGGCCGCGACCATCGCGGGCGGCACGTCCGGGGACCAGCCCCTGTTCGTTTCGATTTCCTCGGGGAACTGCGCCGGGTTCGCGATTTGTCCGCTGCACTATCCGAGTCTCCACGGGTGGCGGGGCGAGCGACCGGCGGCAGTGTGAACTTCCGCTGCCATGCGTTGTAACTGGATCAGCACCGAGATTTTTTTTGAAACCGGCAACGCGGCCAATGCCTGCCGCCGCGCCCGCTTCTGGCGAAACAGACGGGCCGCAAGTTCCTGGGTTTGCCGGTCAATTTTCATTATACTGGGCTTTGAATTTTCGCCACTTCGCGCCCAAACCATGGCGTTTCAGTATTCCATTCAATCGGCGCGCGTCAATCTTCGCCTCCGCACGCAGATGCGTGATGCGGGTGCGATCTTTGGGGCGGTCAGTTTGCAGCATGATGGCCAGGAGATGCTCGCTCCGCGTCACTCGCGTCGGCGTCTGTTTGAATTTCACCGCGACCGCCTTCGCGACCGCCTCGACCACGAGGTCGTTGTACGCCGGAATAAATTGCACCGGGACGCCCTCGATCAAAACGTGCTCCTTATCCTCGCGGTAGCCCTGCTGCCGCAAGCACTCGTAAATGGGGGAGAGCGTCACGAGCCGTCCGGCTGGCTCGGGCAGGAAACAGTAAATATCCAGATCGTAAGTGAGCACTGGCTCGGCGTGAAACAAAACCGCAACCGCGCCGCCGATGGCGTACTTCGCAATCAGTTTCCGCTTCTCCAAGTCGTTCAAAACTTTAATGGTCTTTTCCATACTTGGAAATGTCAGGTCGGGTGCCGTTGCCGCAAATAGTCTTTGAACTTCTCATACTCCGCGCCCATGCGGTCGAAGTCCTCCGGTTGCTGGATGGCTGCGGCCATTGCGGGCGGCACGTCCGGGGACCAGCCCATGTTCTTTTCGATCTCCTCGGGGAACTTTGCCGGGTTCGCGGTTTCGAGAATCACCGCCGGCCGGCCATTGAGCGATTCCTGCTCCTGCCAGTCCTGAAAGCCGCGCCAGGCGACGGCGCCGTGGGGTTCGAGCAATAATTGATATTTCGTCCAGACTTCCCGGATGGTCACGCGCGTGCGTTCGTCGGAGATCGAACTGGAAAACAAATCGCGGCGCATCGCGGCGAGGTCGGGCATTTCATGAATCCTGCCGGTCTCATCCATGCGCCCGCCATAAACCATCACCAGGCGGGCGAGATTGCTGGGATGACCGACATTCATCGCGTTCGAGACCGAGTTGCGGGAAGGGACGACTTTTTCGTAATGGCCGGTCGCGAGGAAGCGCGGAAACGCGTCGTTGTCGTTGACGGAAGCCACCAGTTTTCTGATCGGCAAGCCCATCTGCCGGGCCACAACTGCACCCATCATGTCGCCGAAGTTTCCGCTCGGCACGGAGAAGACAATGGGTTCGCCGGGCTGGGCCAGCCGTGACGCCGCGTAAAAATAATAAACGCTCTGCGGCAGCAATCGCCCGATGTTGATCGAGTTGGCCGACGAAAGCGGAATGTGCTTCAACTCAGGATCGGCGAACGCGCGTTTCACCATCGCCTGGCAGTCATCGAACTTGCCGTCAATCGCCACGGTACGGACGTTGTCCCGCAACGTGGTCATCAGCTTGCGCTGGCTGACGCTGACTTCGTTGACCGGAAACAGCACGATGACGCGGATGCCGGGCACGTTGTGAAAGGCGTGCGCCACGGCGGCACCGGTGTCGCCGCTCGTCGCCGTGAGAATCGTGAGTTGATTGCCGTCTTCGTGCAGAAATCGGCCCAGGAGCCGCGCCATCATGCGCGCGGCAAAATCCTTGAACGACGCCGTCGGCCCCTGGTCGAGCCGCATGACAAATACGCGGTCATAAACCTTCTCCAGCGGGATGTCGAAGTTGTAGGCGTCGCGGCAAATCGCGGCGAGCGCGTCCGATGGCAGGATGCCCTCGGTATATTTCGCCAGCACGCGGAAGGCGATTTCGGGATACGGCAGTTGGGCGAACGCAGCGATTTCATCGGGTGCGAGCGTCGGGAATTGCTCCGGGAAATACAACCCGCGATCCGGGGCCTGCCCGGTCATGAGCGCCGCGCGCAGATTGACGGCGGGCGACTGACCGTTGGTGCTGTGAAAAAGGGGTGCAGCCATTTTCAAATTACAAGACCAGCCAGCGGCGCACGGCTTCTTCGATGGACTTGAGTTGTGATGCGTTGAGTAACCCGAGCCGGCGGAGCAGATTGACGCGAGGAACAGACTGCGAACCTTGGACATTGAAAACTCCGCGTTGCAACCACGTCACTTCCACCGCCGCCTCAAACTGTGAGCCGCGCACGGTCGTCGTGTGCGGTACCACATGAAACAGGGCGTAGTCCTGATCGCCGAACCGCGTGCTCATTATCAGCACAGGACGAACCTTCGCCACCATGCCCAAGTCGGCCAGCCAGACTTCTCCCCGCTCTGGTATCTTCATGGCGGCCCGGCTTTCTTATCCTTCGTCTCCGCCCGGTCGAACATTTGGAACGCCTGATCCGCCACGGCCATTTGATCTTCTTCCGTCCAAACCCCGTAAGCGTCGTCAAAAATAATTCCAGATTTCCTTTGCCGGTAGATACTGATCAAAGTTCGCTCCACCTGCTGCAATTCTGCTGTGCTCAGGTTTGACAGGGCGCTCGTTATTTCGGCAACAGTGCTCATGGGCGAAAGATAAGCCGTCTAATTCAGATTCTCCACCCGGAACATCACCGGTTTGCTTTTGATGACGGGAAGCTTCGCAATCTTCGCAAGCGCCTTGCGCATGGCCGCATTGGGCGCGTCGTGCAGCATCAGGATCAGCGGGACGCTTTCGCCCTCGTGACCCTCGGGTTGGATGACAGACGAGATGCCGATTTTGGCCGCCGCAAAGATGGCGGAGATTTTCGCCAGCACGCCGGGGCGATCAACGACGCTCAACCGGACGTAATAGCGCGAGGTGATTTCATCCATCGGCACAACGCGGCCGCTTTTTGAGTGCGCCACGAATGGCGGCACGCGAACTTTCCCGCCGTTCTTCAAATCGAGCGCGGCATCCGCCACATCGCTCAACACTGCGCTCGCGGTGGCGTCCTTGCCCGCGCCGCGACCATAGAACAGCGTGTCGCCTACCACGTCGCCGCGCACAAAGCACGCGTTGAACACCCCGTTGACGCTGGCGAGGACGTGGGCGTTCGGGATAAGCGTCGGGTAAACGGAAACCTGCACGCCCGCAATCCCGACTTTAGACTTCAGACTTTGGACTTCAGACTTTTTGACAATGCCGAGCAGCTTGATCGTGTAGCCCAGTTGCTGCGCGAACTGCATGTCAATCTTCGACACGTCCCGGATCCCCTCGGTGTGGATTTTATGGTGGTCAACCCAGAAGCCGTGCGCGAGCGAGGCGAGGATGCCCGTCTTGTGCTGCGCGTCGTGACCATCTATGTCGAGGTCGGGAGGCGTCTCGGCGTAGCCCAGCTTCTGCGCGTCGGCCAGCACGTCGGCAAAATCCGCGCCTTCGAGCTTCATGCGCGTGAGGATGTAATTGCACGTGCCGTTGACGATGCCGTAAATCGCCGCGAACTGGTTTGCGACGAAACCTTCGCGCAACGACTTGATAATCGGGATGCCGCCGCAAACGCTGGCCTCGTAATAAAGATTCGCCCCGCTCTTCGCCGCCGCCGCGAACAACTCCGGCCCGTGCGCCGAGATCAGGGCCTTGTTCGCTGTCACCACCGTTTTGCCCTGCGCAAGCGCCGCGAGCACCATCGTTTTCGCAATACCCGTGCCGCCGACGAGTTCGATGAGCACTTGGATTTGCGGATCGTTGACGACTTCCTGCCAGGCGGTCGTCATCAGGTGGCGCGGGATCGGGTAAGGGCGGGGTTCGTCGAACGCCTTCACGGCGATCTTGCGAAAGGTGATCTTCACGCCGAGGCGCGCGGCCATGAGGTCGCCGTTCTGCTGCCACGCGTGGAAAACACCGCTGCCCACCGTGCCGCCACCGATCATTCCGAGGTTCACCTGCTGCATAGACCGCAGAGGTTGCCGCGAAAGCGGGCGGCGGACAATTCAATTTTGGACCGGCTTGGGCATTCCCGTCCGCAACCCCAGCCCCGCGCCCGCCGCGAACGCAAATCGCGACTGAATCAAACTCCGCTTTGCAACCGCCGCCCGCTCCGCTAATCTCGCCCCCATGCCGCCGCTGGAAATCAACGCAACCCTCGCTCATTTCACAACCCGGCAACGTGGCGGAAATCATCGGCAAATTCGGCGGCGCAGACCAACACCACAACACCATGCTCTATAGGCAAACACGTTCAAGAAACCGCCTCTGCCGGACGCGCGAACTGCTGCTGCCGCGTCTGCTGTCGGGGCTGGTGAAACTGGCCTCAACAAATGGGAAGGAGACAAAAGTATGAACGACCCAAGAGGCTCAGTTTGGCGAAAGTGGGACTTGCACGTCCACACGCCGGACTCACTTGTCCATCACTACGGCGGCGCTGGTGCGGATGTGTGGGACAAATTCATCGGGGCACTGAGCAAGCTCCCGCCTGAGTTCAAGGTGCTTGGGATCAATGATTACATTTTCCTCGACGGCTACAAGAAGGTGTTGGCTGCGAAAGCTGCGGGGAGATTGCCCAACATCGACTTGCTGCTTCCGGTGATTGAACTCCGCCTCGACAAGTTTGGCGGAAGCAAGAGCGGGTTGAGCCGCGTGAACTACCACGTCATTTTCTCAGACGAGATCAAGCCAGAGATAATCGAGAGCCAGTTTCTAAGCGCGCTGTGCAGCAAGTATGTTCTGACACCAGAGTTCGACTCGCTGCGGACTTCAGGCAAATGGGCTGCCGTTCCAACACGGCAAAGCATCGAAGACCTTGGCCGGCTGATAATCGAAAGTGTGCCTGTCGAGGAGCGCGTGAATTATCACGCCCCGGCTATCGAAGGGTTCAACAATCTTTGCCTCAGTCTCAGCGCGATTCAGGAAGTGCTGAAGTCACATTACTTCGCTGGCAAAACACTGACGGCGGTCGGCAAAACTGAATGGGCTGACATCAAATGGAACGACCAGTCGATTGCTGACAAAAAGACCATTATCAATAGCGCCGACCTTGTCTTCATTTCTTCCGCGACAGCAGCGGAATGGGCCAAAGCACAAAAGTCGCTCACAGATAGCGGGGTGAATGACCGGTTGCTCGATTGCAGCGACGCCCACCGATATGCAGATTCCGCCGACAAGGACCGGCTTGCCAAGTGTTTCACATGGATAAAGGCAGACCCCACATTTGAAGGGCTGCGACAAGCCGTGTTTGAGTATGCGTCTCGGGTTCACGTTGCCGACGTGCCACCGATTGAGCCGTTTCTCCAAATCAAGAAGGCTACGCTCAAATTCCCGGCCAATGCCTTGCTCAGCCGGGAAACCCGGTCAGATGTGTTTTGCTTTCGCGGAACACGAGAAATCGCGTTCAGCCCTTACCTGACCTGCATCATTGGCGGACGCGGCACAGGCAAGAGCACGCTGTTGAATCTCATCCATGAAAAGCTCGACGCCGGCAGCACCGAGTTTTTCAAACAGAACAAACTGACACCCGCGGGAATGTCGGTGGCTGGCGGTGTCAGTATCGAAGGTGTTTCTGAGAAGAGTGTAGTGGAGTTCCTCCAGCAAAATGAAATTGAGCAGTTCGCTTCGGACCATCAGCGGCTCACGGCCGCCATTTTCACCAGGTTGCGGAAGCTGGATGCCAAAAGTCTCCTGCAAGAAAAGGAGGCCGCCGTTGATGCGGCGAATGCTGGGACTCAAAAGCAACTCGAACGGCTTAAGAATCACCACGAACTTTCGGTGAAGCTGAGCGATTCCGAGAAGGAGTTGGCGACTCAAAAGGGCATCGTCGAATCATTCCAGAATACTGACTACAAGCGAATCAACGATGAACTCGCTGGGTTCAACAAGGAGTTGCAAGGGCTCAAGACGAGCAAGGCCAGACTGGAAAAGTTGGTCCAAGACCTGAAAACACTGCTCGCGGAATACCCCACCCACGACCCGAACCAAGTTGCGAATCTCAACGCCTACGAGCAACAGGTCCGAAGCGTTGTTGAGACAATCGAGAAGTGCGTCAATGATGCGGCTGCCCATCCTTCCCTTGCAGCAGCCGGGACGCGCGAGCAGGAGGTCGCCGGGAAAGTGAAAACGCTTCGCGAAGAGCTCGATAAGTTTCTAAAGGCCCGAGGACTTTCAGAGGAGAATCTGGCTGACGTTGGAAAAGCGACCGAGAAGATTGCGCAGTTGGACGAGGGAATCGCCGCTCTAAAAATGAAGGTCGGAACGCTACAAACGGAGTTGGGTCAGTTCACCACGCAACGCGAGAAAGCCGAACAATACGCCAAGGCGGTAGAGGCGCAGCTTGCGCCAGTTAACGTGGAGTTGAAGGGCCAAGGCGCTGAGGTCAAACCCATCGAATTGCGATACCGTTTCAACCTGAAGGCATTCAGGGAGGCGATGATTGAGTATGTCGCGAGCGCCATCGGACTGATAGAAGGCAGAGCACCAAGGCCGGATTACGTCGAGAGCAAGTTGAGTAAGATCGATTTTGCTGCGCTCGGCAACCGCGCCGCGACCGTTAAGCTGATTCCCGATGAGGATGGAGTTTATGCGAAAACCCTCCGCGAGTTCTTCGCTCAAGAAGTAAATTTTGAGGCGTTGAAGTTGCAGGCTGAACTTCGATTGCTGGATGTGCGAAAGCTCGGGCAGATTTACGTCCTGTATGACGACAAGCCCGTGGAGAACTCTTCGTTCGGCCAGCGCTGCACTGCGGTAATTGTCGTGCTGCTGCTGCTGGGCAACATGCCAATCGTCATCGACGAGCCAGAGGCGCACTTGGACAGCTCGCTGATTGCAAAATACCTGGTGGATCTCATCAAGACTCGAAAGAAGCACCGCCAGATTATCTTCGCGACGCACAATGCGAACTTCGTCATCAACGGCGATGCTGAACTCATTCACTGCATGTCGATGGACGATGCGAAGGTGACAGAGGTTGTCAGCACCACCATCGAAGACTTGGCGAACCGGGAACTACTGCTTGCGCTGGAGGGCGGCGAAAAAGCCTTCCATCAACGTGAAAAGCGCTACGGCATCGACTGAAATTCTCATGCCCCACGCCTACACCGAAGACCAGCTTGTCGAGCAGCCCGCCATCGGGTTGTTCGCGGAGCTTGGCTATGGGGTCGGCCATGCTGGGCGTCAGCTTCCGCAAGGCACATTCACCAGAGCACTCGCATGAGCGACCTGATTCCATCCTCTCCCGCACCCGGCGGCGAATTTCTGCTCTAC
>CAYHFK010000115.1:0-9702 GCA_964355895.1 uncultured Bifidobacterium sp.
CTGAAGCAGGAGGAGGAATACGCGGGTTTGGGTGGGTGAAGGACGGCAACAAGCCAATTGTGTTCGGCACGGGGTATGAGTGCGTGGTGGCGATGGATTGAGCGGGATGAGTTTGCTGCCTAACTCAAATACTCCCGAGGGTCAGTGACATGCCCCGTGATCGCACTGGCCGCGACCGTGGCGGGTGACGCGAGAAACACTTGTGATTCCTTGTCGCCCATCCGGCCGGGAAAGTTGCGGTTCGTGGCGCTGATGCACTTGATACCGGACTTGTTGATACGCCCAAAGGTGTCCACGGGCCCACCGAGGCAGGCGGCACAACCAGCGTTCTCCGTCATCTGCACGCCGGCGGTGACCAGAATGTCCCAAATTGTTTGACCACCCCAGCGAGTGCTTTGCAGATCGTGAACAATATCCGGCGTCGCGGGCACGCCGAAGGTATCAATCGTCACCTTCTTGCCGCGCAACACGCGGGCGAACTCCACGAAGTCGCTCGTCTTGCCGCCGGTGCAGGAGCCGACATAAGCGCGGTCGAGCTTCACATCGCGCATATCCTTCGCCTTCTTGCGCTGGCCGGGATCGGGATGGCAAGCGACCGTGGGCTCAAGTTGCGACAAGTCCACGGTGTGTTCGTAAACAAACTTCTGGTCCTGATCCGGCGTGACCGGCTCGTAATTGGTTTTCGTCCCGTTGAGCCGCGTGCGTGCGTCCACGTATTCCGCCGTGCGCGCGTCGAATTCAAAAATGGCGTTCTTGCCCCCGGCCTCAATCGCCATGTTCGCAATGGTCATGCGGTCGTCCATCGAAAGATTCGACGCCCCCGGCCCGTCGAACTGCAAGGCGCGATACGTCGCGCCGTCGAAACCAATTTCCCCGATGCAATGCAGGATGATGTCCTTGGCCATCACGCCGGGCGACAATTTGCCTTCGAGGCGGAAGTGCATCGTCTCGGGAACTTTGAGAAGCAACTTGCCCGTGCCCATCACGAAGCCGGCGTCCGTGTTGCCGATGCCGGTGGCGAATTCGTTGAACGCGCCCGCCATGCAGGTGTGCGAGTCGGTGCCGAACAAAATTTCGCCGGGGCGCGTGTGACCTTTCGCCGGCAGCGCGGTGTGGCAAACGCCGGCGTATTGCGAGCCGTATTGCCGCTGGAGCATGCCCTTGGACGAATCGAAATGCCACGAGCCGTCCGGGTCGTCAATCACGTCGTAGAAATAGGGCAGGCCCTGTTCCTTCACGAAGTCGCGCAGGATGTCCACGTTGCGATTCGACTTGGAGTCGGCGGTGAAAATGTAGTGATCGGGAATGATGACGACGCGTTGTTTGTCCCAGACCTTGGCGGTCGGGCCGAATTCGCGTTTGAACACGCCAATCGTGCCCGGCCCGCAGACATCGTGCGTCATCAACACGTCCGCCTGCACCCAAATATTATCACCCGCCTGTACCGAGGTTTTGCCCGCTGCGCGCGCGAGGATTTTTTCAGTCAACGTCATAGCCCGGACAGGCTAGCGGACCGGGCGATTGACTTCAACAGCGCATGTGGAGAGAGAACGCAGAAAAGGGCGGCAGGAATTTGGCTTGCTCCCGGAGCGCCCCTTCCCCATTGTAATCTCGCTCTTTGCCCACGTGGCGGAATTGGCAGACGCGCTAGATTCAGGTTCTAGTGAGTAACATCGTACAGGTTCAAGTCCTGTCGTGGGCACCACTTTTCCCAAGGAAAATGAAGGCGGTTGGACTTTCCGCACAGAATCCGCACAAGAATCGGCGCGGTCCGATCACACAATGAGGTTCCCGGTGATAGTCAGCACACCAACCACCCTTTGGTTGGTGTGCTGACAAATTGCGGAAGCCCGCAAAACAACCAGGGACTGATGGCGAAGCAAAATGAAAGTTTAACCGGCGGTCAGGCTTGGGCGCATCCGCCATAACTCGGGCAAATTGCCTTGCAACGTTCGTGCCGTCCCGTTTACTTGTTTGGCAAGTTACCTGTGACAGCAAACTTGATGAAACCTGCACCCGCCCATCTTTCACCGACATGACGCTGGCTACCTTGGATTGGGCGATCATCGTAATTTACCTTGTCGGCTGCATGGTGGCGGGCATCTGGATGCGGCGCTACCTCTCGCACATGGACGATTTCACCGTGGCCGGGCACGAAGCGGATGTGAATCCCGACACCGCTTCACCATCGAAATTCACCTTTGCTCCGGCACCAACCCAATGAACCTCAGCCCCGGCCCCGTTGATATATGAATCCTCTCTTAGGCGTCTTCCTTCATGCGATCGGCGGTTTCTCCTCCGCCAGCCTTTATGTTCCGAACTACAAAGTGAAGGGCTGGGCCTGGGAGACTTTTTGGATCCTGCTGGGTTTTACCGCCTGGATCATCATGCCGCAAATTGGCTGCTGGTTCACCACGCCCGATCATTGGGCCATCCTTTCCGCGTGCCCGGCCAGGACTCTTTTCTGGGTCTATTTCTTCGGCGTCCTGTGGGGTTTCGGCGGCTTCTGTTGTGGCTTGGGGCTGCGGTATCTCGGAATGTCCTTGGGGCAAACCCTGGAACTGGGCTTTTGCGCCGCCTTTGGGACGATCATCCCGCCGATCTTTGCCGGCACGGCGGGCAGTCTGTTCCACACCACCTCGGGGCTTACGGTCATGGCAGGTATTGTGGTCTGCCTGGCGGGGATCGCGGTGTGCGGTTCCGCGGGGCTGCTGAAGGAATGGTCCTTGACCGATGAGCAAAAGAAGCAAGGCGTCTCCCAAAAAGAGTTCTCGTTTTGGAAAGGCTTGACGCTCGCGGTCATCGGCGGCGTGATGAGTTCCTGCATGGCGTTTGCCTTTGACGCCGGCAAGCCTATCGCGGAGGCCGCAGTGGCGGCGGGGACGCAGGATGTATTTAAGAACATGCCGGTGTTGGTGGTCGCTCTGGCGGGCGGCTTCACCACCAACATCATTATCGTATTGATCCTGCACACCCGGAATAAATCGTTTCACGACTACGTTACCGGACCGGGAAGCGTTTTGATGTCCAACTATTTCTTCTGCGGCCTGGCCGGCGTGCTGTGGTATGGACAGTTCTTTTTTTACGGCATGGGCACAACCAAGATGGGCAAATACGACTTTGCGAGCTGGAGCTTGCACATGGCGTTCATCATCATCGGCAGCAATCTGTGGGGGATCGCCTTGAAGGAGTGGCGGCTCGTGCAGGGGCGCATCCGCGGCATCCTGTGGCTGGGCATCGCCATCCTGATCGCCTCCACGGTGCTGATCGGCGTGGGTAACCACCAGGCGGCCAGTGAAACGCCCAAGCCTGCGCCAGTAAAACAATGAAGCCCACGACGCCACTTGAAATCGCGCAGGCGTTGGTGCGGATTCCCAGCGTGAATCCCAATTACGATCCCGCGAGCCGCGCGGAACAAGACGTTGCCCAGTGGATTCAGGCGTGGGGGCAAGAGCACGGATTTGAAACGAGGACACAACCGGTGCTCGACGGTCGCTCAAACGTCATCCTCCAATTTCGCAACGGCGCGGATCATCCGCATCTCCTGCTCAACGGCCACACGGACACCGTCGGGGTGGCGGGCATGACCATTCCTGCTTTTGGTGGCGACGTGTGCGAGGAACGCCTTTGGGGTCGCGGCTCGGCGGACATGAAAGGGCCACTGGCGTGCATGTTGGCTGCGGCCTGGCAGCTTCGTCAGCAGCCGACAACATGGAAAGGCACGCTCACGGTGGGTTGCGTCGTGGATGAAGAGTATCGTTTTCGCGGCATCCTGGCGTTGATGGAGGAACTCAACCAACCGGACTTCGCCGTGGTCGGCGAGCCTACGTCGCTGCGCGTGGTGCGCGGCTGCAAAGGTTGCTTGCGATTTGCGGTTCGCGCGCACGGGCGCGCGGCGCACAGCGCCCACCCGCAGCGGGGCCGCAACGCCATCGTGGCCATGGCCCGCGCGATTCTGGAGTTGAACTCTTTTTTTGACGAGCGCCTCGCCAAGATTCGGCATCCGGATTTCGGTTGCAGCACCGGCTCGATTGGTTTGATTGAAGGTGGCTCGGGCGTCAACATCATTCCCGAAAATTGCAGCATCCAAGTGGACGTCCGGCTCCTTCCCGGTCAAGACGCAAACGAAACGTATCAGGAAATCCAAACCGCGCTCCGCGCCAGATTGGAGTCCGTGAAGGACGTTGCGTGGATCTTTGACCCGCCGGGCGTGATTGACGCCGGCTATGAAATCTCCGCCGACAGCGAATTGGTCCGCCAGGCCTGCGAGGTTGCGGGCACAGCAGAATCGGAAGTCGCGTTCTATTCGTGCGACGCGAGCAAGATCGCCGCGAAATCTGTTCCCTGCATTATCATGGGGCCGGGCGACATTGCCGTCGCGCATACGGCGGGTGAATCCATTGCTGTTGATGAACTGTCATCGGGTGCCGAAGCTTATGTGCGGCTCGCTCAAGTGCTGATGCCGCCCGGCCCGAAACCGATGTAGCGCAGACTGGTAGTCTGCTGTGTCGCGGATTGGCAATCCGCAGACGCCGTCAGCGTGAGAACGATCAGCCGACTGCCAGTCGGCGAAACAGCAGATTGCCAATCTGCGCTACTTTGGTTGCGGCTACGCCGCGCCGTGAAATCCGTGGTTAAATCAACGCCGTCAGAATGAAAGAGCCAATCAAAATTGCCGTCATGGGCGTGGGCGCCTTCGGGGCGTTGCACGCCCGAACCCTCAAGGCCCTTCCCGAAGCCCGATTGGTGGCGCTGGGGAACCGCACTCGTCCAAAGGCGGAACAACTGGCCCGCGAACTCGGTGTCCCTCAAGTCTTCAGCACGGTCGAGGAACTGATTGAGCGAAAAGTCGCCGACGCCCTCGTCATCGCGACGAACACCGAGACTCACGTGCCGATTGCGAAGGCGGCGCTGGCAGCCGGCATGCATGTTCTCATTGAGAAGCCAGTCGGAACCGACCTGGCTGATGTGGAAAGCTTGGAAGCAGCTTGCCGCAAAACCAATGGTGTCGCGATGGCCGGACACGTCTGCGTGTTTCACTCGTTGGTGGCTCCACTCATCGAACACGTGCAGCGGGAAGGTTTCCGCTCGGCGCATTTTGTCCGGCATCGTCCGATCGGACTGGTGAAACTTTTCCCGGAGGAACATCCGATCACTTTGACAATGGTGCACGATCTTTACGTAGCCGCGCAAATGGCCGGTGGTGCCGAGCCGGAAAGCTTTGACGCCTTGGACGCGCTCAACTCCGACGGCAAAGCCGACCACTCCTGGGCCACGTTGCGCTGGCGCGATGGCCGCGTGGCCACGTTCCACTCGCACTGGATTTTGCCGGACGGCTCACCGAGTGATGGATTCGATTGGCTGGAAGTGTTTGGCCAATCTTATCACACCCGGGTGGACACCAATCCGCAAAACTGGACCTGGACCCAGGACAAAGTCACTTGGCCGGTCGCGCTCGAAATCTCCATGACGCACGGTCGTCCGACCGGAATGTTGGCCGAAGAACTGCGCTCGTTTCTCGCGGCCTGTCAGGGAGCGCCCGTTCCCGCCGGCTGCCGGATGAAGGACGCGGTTCAAGTTCAACGTTGGATGGAGCAACTTTTGAACTCCGCGCAAGCAAAGCGGGCGGCCGGCTTGGAGTTCGGGAATTTGCACTCCGAAACGTGAATGAACAAACTTCTCATTAACACCCCGCTTCAGCGGGGTGAACAACGACTGGCCGAAGTAAGAAACTGTTTTAACAGTTTCGGCCCATTGGGGGAAACCGTTGAAACGGTTCTCCCTGCTTTCGAGTCTGCTAACACCCCACTGAAGTGGGGTGTTAATGAGAGAGCCGTGCGCAGACATCCGACCGCGCGTGAAGTATCCAAGGGGCTGGCGATTCCGAAGCCACTGAACTGAGACCGATTTTATGTTAACCGCCAAAACGCGCGCGCGGGATTTTCCCGGCCTGGAAAAACAGATTTACTTGAACACCGCCGCCGAAGGCATTCCGCCAGCCTGCGTCGGCGAAGCGCTGCAGGATTATTGGCGCGACAAACTCCAGGGCATGAAAGGACGCGACGGGCATTTTGCGCGGTTGGAGAAATGTCGCGAAGTCGCCGCGCGCATGATCCGGCGTCGCCCCGACGAGGTCTCCTTTTGCTCCAGCAGTGCCGAAGCGTACAACCTGCTGGCCACCGCGCTGGATTTGAAAGCCCGGGATGAAGTCGTCCTCAATGACCTGGACTATCCCTCCGGCGCCACACCCTGGCTATTGCCGGGGTGCAAAGTGCGGGTTTGGAAGTCGCGGAACGGTGCGCTTGATGTCGCAGACCTGTTGCCGTTGCTGAACGAACGAACCCGCCTGGTTCAGACCTCCTTGGTAAGCTTCGTCAACGGTCATCGCCTCGACTGGGCCGCGCTTCGCAAAGCGGTGCGGAAGCGCGCGCCGCAATCCCTGGTTTCGGCGGATGTCACGCAGGCGTTGGGGCGGGTGGTTTTGGATTGCACGGATGCGGACTGCATCATCTCGAGCACGCACAAGTGGGTGCTTGGAGCGCACGGCGGCTGCATCATCGGCATTCCTGCGAAGCGGGCCGAACAACTCACCGCCCGGGCCGGCGGCTGGTTCAATCTGACAAACGCGTTTGCAAGCGACCGCTTTGAGCGCGTCACGCATAAAACCGGCGCGGCCAGTTTCTCGGCGGGCATGCCAAACTTCGCGGCGATTTACGCCTTGAACGCGGCGCTGCGATACGTGGACGCGGTGGGAGTCGAAAACATCGCCCGCCACGCCGATCCGCTGGTGGAGCAATTGCACCACGGCCTGCGCGAACTGGGCGTCACACCCATGGCTCCGTATCAATGCAACGGCTCGGGCATTGTGGCATTTGTCCATCCTGAGAACGCCGTGATTCATGCGGCGCTGGAACGCGCCAGGATTCACATCATGCACCATGCCGGACGACTGCGCATCTCGCTGCATGGTTACAACACCGCTCAAGACGTGGATAAATTTCTTAAAACACTCCACAAAATTCTCCGCCGCCGGTGAAACTCGCCGACGCCCATCTCCATCTTTTCCGGCGCGGCTATGCCGACCGCTACGGCCCCGCTTGGGCCCATCGGAGCGAGGTGGAGCTGTACGAGTCATTTCGCCGTGAGCACGAGATCGAACGCGGACTGGTGATCGGCTATGAAGGCCAGCCGAAGTTTCGCTGCAACAATCGTGACGTCGCGGCCTGGGCCAGGAAACATTCCTGGATCACGCCGCTGGCATTTCTGCCGGTTACGACTCCGCCGTCGCTCAAACTTCTTGAGGCCCGATTTCGCCAGAGCTTTGCCGGCATGGCGCTTTACGTCCTGACCGCGCGCGACGCGGAACGGCTCAACCACTGGCCGAGTTCCGCGTTTCAATGGCTCAATCAACATCGGCAGATTTTCAGCCTCAACGCGCGACCCGAAGCCCTCGCGCATTTCCAGCCGTTTCTGGCGAAGCTGGATCAATGTCCGACGCTGATCAGCCATTTGGGATTGCCCGGCCGTTACGCGACGCCGCCGTCCCGGCGCGAGGCGCGGAAAATTTTGCAGCCGCTCCGGTCCCTGGCGAAGCTCCCGCACGTGGGTGTAAAACTTTCCGCCCTGTACGCCATCAGCCAACCGTCGCACGCCTACCCGCATCGCAGCGCCCATCCGTTTATCCGGCAACTCTACGATGACTTTGGCCCCAAGCGCCTGTATTGGGGCTCCGACTTCAGTCCGGCGCTCGAACACGTCTCCTTTTCGCAAACCATTGACGCGCTCTTTCAGTTCGGCTGGCCCGCCGCCGATCTGCAGCGCATCATGCATGACAATTTGACGCGAGTGATTCGCAGTTGCCGAACGAATCAAAACAACCGCCGGTAGTCGCCAGGTAGGGCGCGTCACTCCGTGCGCGCCGCTGGCCAAACAAGGCACTCGAACGGCGCGCACGGAGTGGCACGCCCTACCTTGAAGTCAGTTTCCCGGCATCGGGTCAACGACCGCATCCAGTGACAGCAACCGTTCCAGCACGTCCAGCGGGCGGTAGAAATATTGCAACTCCAGTTCCCAGCCGAGCCGCGAGTCGGCCCGCACCAACCGGAACGCCTCAGTGGTAGCCTTGAGTTCCTCCGCCGCGATGCGCTTCATACCTTCGGCATCGCCGGCGTCGCGGGCCTTGTAAAAATCGAGCGCGTTCGCATAAGCCCGATAGGTGTAACCGACCATCCACGCCACGCCGAGGTCGCGTTCGGCCAGTCGGCGGCGCGGGCCGGCGGTCTTGCGCGCCGCTTCCTGCAAATCCTTCATGCCGTCGTCCCAGCGGTCGCACAAATGCCGGAGCAAGGTCGTCATTTTTTCCGGCCCGTAAGGCGGCGCCCAGTTCTGATAGTCGTCCTTGCAGTTGAACAACGATGTCCGCCCAAACGGAGGCGGGATGTCGCGGCGGTAAAGCGGCAGCGACGGCCCGTGTTGCAGCGGCCCGGCATACATGTCGGCCGAGTAGGGAAATTCTTCGCCGAACGCGTTGCTCAACTTGGTCCAGCCGCGCACGGTGTTATCGACCGCGTCCGCTCCGTAACGGCGGGTGGCCACGCGGCGCAACACGGCGTCCTCGGACAACTGAGGATTCCAAAGGGCCACGGCAAAAGCCTCGGTGTTGGGCGAGGGATAGCTGCCGAGGGTCCAAGTCGCCATCACGCCAGTGACACCGGCTTCGCGCATGGCGGTCGCCTTGCGCGCCAGCAAAGTCGGCACGGGAATGAAGGGAACGGTGCCACATTCCCAGGTTGTCGAAAGCTGGATCTTGGCAAAGTAGTCGTAGCCGAAACGCCGCGCCTGTTCGCCGCGGAGCCGCGCGCGGGGCGAGGGGCCGACGGTGCTGATGGAATACTCATCCACCGTCATCGGGATGCCGCCGCGTTCGATGTGCGTGCCGCGCTCGAAGTCCGCCATCAACGCCACGCCTTTGGGCAGACGCGGGATGATTTCCTCCGGCGCATTTTCGCCCAACACGGAATGCCAGCTCCAGTCCCAGACGATGAATTTCGCCTTCGGGTTGACGGCCCACACGCCTTCGGCGAGGCAACGAATCGTTTCCGCAATCACGTCAGCGGGATTCCGTTTGGCGCAGCGTTCGCAGGCGGGTTTGGGCGAATGCGAATAACAGTTGGACAGATTTTCACTGGCGGTGATCACGAACACGCCGCCCAGCCCCGGCACCGTGCGGAACAACCGTTCACACGAACCGCGCAGGTGCCGTTGTACTGGTTCGGTCGAAGTGCATAATGCCGCCGCGTTGCCTTCGGGCTGGCCTTTCACGTCCGGATATTTGCCGAAGAACGGCAGGAACTGCGCGCGGGGTTCATTCAGGTAAAGATAAACCTTAAGCCCGTGTTTCGCGGCGCGGTCCACGATCGTCCGCAATCGCTTCAGCCGCGCCTCGCTGCCCGCGCCCAGGCCGTCGAAGACCGGCGACGGCACCAGGTCCGACAACAAAGTGTAAATCCAGACGCCCTCGGCGTCCTGATGCTTCAGTTCGTTCAAATAACCGTCAGGAAACGGATCCACGAGGTCCTGGCCCAGCACGTCGGTCAACAGGGAGAAATACGACGAAATAAAACGCGTGGCGAACGCCGGAGCATTGGTCTCGCTGGCCGGCGCCAGGAACGGCCCGCCGCGCTCGGCCATGCGGCGTTCGAG
>CAYHFK010000115.1:9802-13718 GCA_964355895.1 uncultured Bifidobacterium sp.
CGGATTTCCTCCGGCGTCAGCGGCGCAGGCGGCGTCAGGCCCATCGCCACGCCGGCCCGGCGGACGGTGGCGACGTCCGTTTGCAGAACGCTGGCGAGCCGCTCATGCGGGACGATGTCCCAGTTCCGAAAAATCACCGCGTCCAGCCGCGACGGGAAATAATCCAGGTCGGGACGCAACTGCGCATGGGACTGCGCCGCCAGCGCGGCCAGAACGAAGAAGGCGATGGCGATCCGGTTCATAGTAACGTGGTGGATGCTGGTTGGAATGGTGCGTGGCGTCAAGGCGGCGCCGGTTGACGGAACTGGAGCTTGCCGTTGCCCTCCTTCTTCGGGTGGAGGTGGTGGAGTTTGGCGGCGGTGGCGGCGAGTCGGCGCAGCGGGTCGCGCCACGCAGATCGTTATTCAATCTCAAAGATGGCTTCGATTTCCACCGCGATGTTGCCGGGAAGCGACCCCATGCCCACGGCGCTGCGCGCGCCAATGCCGTTTTGCGGTCCGAAGACTTCGGCGAATAATTCGCTGCAGCCGTTGATGACGGCGGGGTGGTCGCGAAAATCCGGCGTGGCGTTGACCATGCCGAGTACCTTTACAGGGGGTGTTCCGTCTGGAACAATGTTCGAGCGGTGTCATACAGTGCCACCACTCAAATTTTCGCAAACCACATGAATACCCTCCCTGAATACATTGATCAGTTGCCCAATATCTGCGGCTCGGAGGCGCTTCTTGAAACCACCCGCCGCCCCGCGGCGCTTGGGGGTGGAATTGATTTTGCCGGGATCAACAGCGCCTTTGCCATCGCTTTGCACATGCACCAGCCGCTGATTCCCGCCGGCGGGCAAGACCTTTCCACCGCCGAGATCATCAGTAATCTCAAGCACATGCGGGACAATCCCGGCATCGGCGACAATCACAACGCCGCCGTGTTCCACTGGTGCTACAAGCGCATGGGCGAGTTCATCCCGCAGTTGGTTGACGAGGGCAAGCAGCCGCGCGTGATGCTGGAGTATTCGGGCGCGTTGTTCCATGGGATGCGCCAGATGGGCCTGCACGATGTCTTCGACAGCCTCAAGCGCATCACCTGCGAACCGCGCTATCGCCACACCACCGAATGGCTCGGCATGCCGTGGGGCCACGCGGTCGCGCCTTCAACGCCGGTCCAGGATTTTCGCCTGCACGTCCGCGCGTGGCGGCATCATTTCGCGGCGATTTTCGGCCTGGAAGCGTTGAGTCGCGTGCGCGGGTTCTCCCCGGCGGAGATGGCGCTGCCAAATCATCCCGACATCGCCTACGAATACATCAAGACGCTGCGCGATAATGGCTATGAATGGCTGCTGGTGCAGGAGCACAGCGTGGAGCGACCCGAAACCGGCCAGGGTCCGGAGCGAAAACATCTCCCGCACCGACTCGTCTGCCGGAACTCGGCCGGCCAGGAAGTCAGTATCATCGCCATTATCAAGACCCAGGGCAGCGACACCAAACTCGTCGCGCAGATGCAGCCGTACTACGAGGCGAAAGGTCTGTCCCGCTGGGAGCTGGCGGGCAAACAAGTGCCCCCGCTCGTGACGCAGATCGCCGATGGCGAAAACGGCGGGGTGATGATGAACGAGTTTCCGTCGAAGTATCTGGAAGCCGTGCGGGAATGTTCCGGTTCCCGCACGCCGATCATGAACGTTTCGGAGTATCTCGATCAGCTCGCCGCGCTCGGCCTCGGCGAGAAGGATTTCCCCACGCTGCAGCCCATTCACCAAAAGCGCCTCTGGGAAAAGTTCAAGCCCGGTGACGGGGAAAAGAAACTGGCCGCCCTGATTGAGGAACTGAAGAAGCAGGATCACCGCTTCCACATGGAAGGCGGCAGTTGGACGAACGACATTTCCTGGGTGCGCGGCTATGAAAACGTCCTGGGCCCGATGGAGAAGATCAGCGCGCTCTTCAACGAAAAGGTGCTCCAGCGCAACATTCCGACCAGCGACCCGCGCTATCGCAAGGCGCTGTTCCACCTGTTTTGCTCCCAGACGAGTTGTTTTCGTTACTGGGGACAGGGAACGTGGACGGATTACGGGCGGGAACTCTGCCGCCGCACCGAAGCCATCCTCACGAACGATTTCTGAGCCGGCGGGGCCGCACCTTAAATCTGCCGGTGACGCAACGGGGTCGCTCCTTACTATTGACACAAATCTGGCGCAGCGGTAAAGGGTTGTCATGCCGTGCCAACTGCGCATCGAATATCCCGACGCGATCTACCATGTCATGAATCGCGGGGGGATCGGCGGGAGCCGATCTACCAGGACGATGCCGACCACACCTCCGGCTCTCTCAAAACCCCGTGCAACCCGACAACCAACCCGCCCTGAACTTGTGCCAAAAGTAAGGAGCGACCCCTTTACACGCTGAAGCGGGGATGAAAGTTCGAGTGCATATTGCGCCCACAGACGTATCGTTTTGTAGGGTTCAAGTTAAGGAGCTGTCGGGAGCTGCTAGCGTTGCCACCGGATGCTTTGATGATCCGGTCTGGATTCAGAGGGCGTATCATATGGCCAACGTGTGGCACAACCTGGGTGACGATAACCGCTGGGACGGGGCAGATGGGGCATGGTTCTATTACGATGTCTCGGAACCAAATACATGGGCCGCTGGGAAGATAACCGTCAATATTCCCGTCTATTGGACGATTGGAGCTCCTGAAAAAAGAGATGTTCAACTTGAAGAGGTATTTGAGCGACACTACATGACGACTTGGGAGCAATCCCACGAAGTTGATACCGCAGGCAATTTTACTACAAAGAAATTTGACATTTGGGTGAAACGATCGCTCGCAGGCGTTTACGAAACAAGTGAACCCCCAAGTCCTTGAGTTCAACGGGAGAATGGAAGAATCATGAAACACCTTCTGCCTCGGAATCCTTTGGCGCTTCTGACTCTGCTTTGTTTGCTTGTGCCGGAAGCAACGTTATTTTCAGAGGAAAGCACTCACCCGCTGCTGATCGATTATCCACCACAAGTTGCCATTAATGGGCCCTCCGTTGCGCCACCAGGAACCAATTTCGAAACTTTTGACCTAGGCAGGAAACCAGTGCCGCCGCTTGTGCCGGCTGGCACTACAAATCTGTCGCTCCAGAAAAAAGTAAGTTCAAGCACTGGTGCAACCAATCTGAGCTGGATTACCAATGGGGACAAATCTCCCCGCCTCATGGAACAACTAGGTCCGGTTGGTGTAAAAAAACAGTGGATTCAAATTGATCTCGGCGCCCGGGCAGACATTTACGCCATCGTTGTCTGGCATTGCTACTACTACCCGGAGCTCGTCTATTTTGACATCGTAGTCCAGGTTTGTAATGACCCGGGTTTTTCCAAAGATGTCGTGACTGTGTTCAACAACGACAAAGACAACCATCACGGCCTTGGAGTTGGGTCTGATCGTCTTTATTTCGAAACGCGCTGGGGCAAGACAATCGAAACCAAAGGTGCCATGGGGCGATACGTGCGCCTGTATTCCAACGGCAGCAGCATGAGCCGGCTGAACGAATATTTGCAGGTCGAAGTGTATGGGAAGTGAGCGTGACGACCGGTTCGATTTCACGACGAATTATTTCCAGAAAGGGGTCACCCATTAGCGTGAGCGGTCAACTGCGTAAAGGGGTCGCTCCGTACTTTTGACACAGATCCGGCGCGGCGGTAAAGGATGCCCATGCCGCGCCAACTGCGCCTCGAATCTCCCGGCGCGATCTACCCTGTCATGAATCGCGGGGATCGGCGGGAGCCCATCTATCAGGACGACTCCTTTACCTTTACTCCCATAACCCCATGCAACTCGACAACCAACCCCACCTGAGCTTGTGTCAAAAGTAAGGAGCGACCCCTTACGACCATGAGCTTGCTCAACGTCACGGAAATGCCCGCGGTTCTGCCCAAGGTTC
>CAYHFK010000116.1:0-13715 GCA_964355895.1 uncultured Bifidobacterium sp.
TTCCTGAGCGCGCAAAACTTCTACGGCCTCGACATCCTGCCCTTCGCCGTCGAAATCGCCAAAGTCACGATGATGATTGCGCGCAAGCTGGCGATTGACGAACTGCACATCACCGAACAAGCCCTGCCGCTGGACAACCTCGACCAAAATTTCATTGCGGCCGACGCGCTGCTCACGCCCGAAGGTTTGCCCGCGCAATGGCCCAAAGCCGACGTCGTCATCGGCAACGCGCCTTTCCTTGATGCGCGTAAAATGACGATGGAGTATGGCCGCGATTACGTCGGCAAACTGGAACAGATTTATCCCGAAGTTCCAAGACGAGCCGACCTTTGCACGTATTGGTTTCGCAAAGCCGCTGATCACTTACCAACTTGCACTGCCGCCGACCCTGTAGCCGGACGCGCCGGACTTGTCGGCACGCAAAACATCCGCAACAACGAATCGCGTGAAGGCGGCCTTGACCACGTCGTGAAGACCGGAACGATTGTTGAAGCTGTGGAGAACCAGCCTTGGTCGGGCGAAGCCAACGTCAGCGTCTCCATCGCCAACTGGATGAAAACGCAAGACGCCGCGCTGCGGCCCAAGACGCGCAAGCTCTGGTTCAAAATCCAACCGAACGCGTCTGCGAAGAAACTCCGCAAGCGCGGCAGCGGTTCGGCCACCAAGGAATACGAGCTTGATGTCCGCGAATGCGACCAAATCAACTCGGCGCTCTCCGATGAAACAGACGTGGCAGGCGCAAAAGTTTTGGAGACCAATCGGAAACCCAAACGTTGCTTTGAAGGACAACAGCCCGGACATGAGGGATTCAGGTTGAATGCGGAAGCGCGCGCCAGACTGTTCAAAAGCGAGGACGCTTCCGCCATTGTTTTCCCTTACATCAACGGGACTGATTTGCTCACCGCCGGGTTTGCGGAAAATCCCAGCTTCATCATAGATTTCGGCACAAGCAACATGCGGGAAGCTTCCGCGTTTCCCAAGACGCTCGAAATCATTCGCCAGCGTGTGCTGCCGGATTGGGAAAAGAACGCGGCGGCGGAACAGAAAGACACTGGAAAGAGCCACGGCGAGCATCAAGGTCGCCTCGAAACTTGGTGGTTGCTCAAACGGCGGCGCGGAGAATTGCTGGCTTTGCTTGGCAAGATGAGCCGCTTTGTTGTCTGCTCGCGGGTCACCAAACGACCAGTTTTTTCTTTTCTCGATTCAGCGATTCATCCCGATTCGTCTCTGACATGTTTCGCATTTGAGGACGATTACAGTTTCGGCATTTTGCAATCACACACGCATTGGCTTTGGTTCGTGACCAAGTGCAGCAAGTTGACAGAGCGTTTTCGTTACACACCCGACACCGTTTTCGACACGTTCCCGTGGCCGCAGTTGGATGTAGCGGCAGGCATCCTGCCTGCCGTAGAGGGCGGCATCTTGCCACCCGGCCCTGCGTCGAAATCGAAACGCGCCGGGAATTCCACCGCCAATTCCGCCGGGCTGGAAGCCCCGGCTCTACGGCAGGCGGGACGCCTGCCGCTACAAGCCATCGCGAAAATTGACGCCGTGGCGGCAGCGGCGCGCGCGTTGCGCCGCGTGCGCGCCGAGGCGTTGCCGAAACTGAAGGGCGGCTTGCGCGCGCTCTATCGCACCCTCGAATTGCCCGGCGCGAATCCGTTGAAGGACGCCCACGCCGCGCTCGACACCGCCGTCCTCACCGCCTACGGCTTCAGCGCGAAGAAGGATTTGCTCGCCCAACTCCTCGCCCTCAACCAAGAAGTCGCCGCAAAGATTGAAAAGGGCGAACCCGTCACCGCCCCCGGCGTGCCCAAGAATTTTCCTGACGCGATGAAATTGATCACCGCAGATTGCATTCAACCTGGTGGGGCGGGCAGAGATTCCGCCTACGCCACACCGCCCGCCGCGCCCACGCATCCGAGTTTGACGCCCGAACAAGCCTACGGCGACGCGGCACACTATTATTCGGCCAAAGAAGAAAGCCCGCCCTACCGCACCAAAAAATGATTCGCAAACGCACATGCTTGTGGGTCGCGCTGCTGCTCGCGTGCGGGGCGGTCGGCGGAGGAGCCGCCGAAATCAAAGGTCCGCGGCCCAATGTGTTGTTCCTCTTGAGCGATGACCACCGGGCGGACGGCATCGCCGCCTTGGGCAATCCCCACCTCAAGACGCCGGCGCTCGACCGGTTGGTCGCGCGTGGCATGTCCTTCCGCCACGCCTACACCATGGGGGCGATGGAGGGCGCGGTCTGCCTGCCGAGCCGGAGCATGATTCAGACGGGCCGTTCGCTGTTTCGCCTGCCGCCGGTGAATCTGCGGAAAAGTTACGAGGAGTTCGCGGTGGGGATGAAAGATAAAACCGAAGGCCGCGACTGGGCACTGTTGCCTCGGGTCATGTGCGCCTCGGGCTATGAGACGTTTCACATGGGCAAACGCGGCAACGAGTGCCTGCCCGCCATGGAGAACTATGAAACCAACATCATGCGTGACGACCCCACCCCGGCTGAACGGGTCAACTCCAGCGAAGCCTACGGCGACGGCGTCATTAAGTTTCTTCGGCAGCGCAAGGCCGAGCGGCCATTTTTCATCTACCTTGCTCCGCCGGTGCCGCACGATCCACGGGTAGCGCCGAAGGAATTCATGGACATGTACGATCCGGCCAAACTTCCGCTGCCGCCGGCGTTTTTGCCGGTGCATCCATTTGACAATGGCGAAATGACCGTGCGCGACGAGCAGTTGGCGCCCTGGCCGCGCTCGCCGGAAGTCATCCGCCGTCACCTGGCCAACTACTACGCCTGCATTACCTGCCTCGATTACCATTTTGGCCGCATTGTTGATTACCTCCGGGAACGCGGCCAGCTCGACAACACGATCATCATTTTCGCCGGGGACAACGGCCTCTCGCTGGGTGATCACGGGTTGATGGGCAAACAAAACCTCTATGAATTCGGCGGGATGCACGTGCCGTTGGTCGTCGCCGGTCCGGGCATCCGGTCGGGCCGCAGCGACGCATTCGTTTATCTGCACGATTTGTTCCCGACCATTTGCGAGTTGAGCGGGGCAGGGGTGCCAGCGGCGGTGGACGGGAAAAGTCTGGCCCCGTTGCTGGCTGGCCAAGCAGCGTGGTCACGCGACATCATGTTCAACGCATACAAAAACGTGCAACGCAGTCTCCGGGACGATCGTTGGAAGCTCATCCGCTATCCGCAGATCAACCAATCACAGCTCTTCGATTTGCAGAACGACCCGCACGAATTGAACAACCTGGCCGACCAGCCCGCGCACGCGGCGAAAGTCGCTGAGTTGATGGCCCGGTTGGCGGCGACGCAGAAGGAACTGGGGGACGCGTGCGCGTTGACCTCGGCCCATCCCGCCCCGGCGGCCTGGTCGCCGGAAATGGCGAAGCCCCGATCCACCTCAAAACCGAAATGACAATCCAACGGAGCCAACTTCAATCCCGTAGGAGACGACGTGAGGAGTCTCTAAATTACTTTTCGTTTGAGCCTCGTGACCTCGGAGTCTGCCGGGAATCGAGAGAGCTTCATCGCACACCGCTATTTCAATTCTTGCGACTGCTCCTGATCGGGCTGTTCGGCATTCTGCTCCAGGGAGCGACACATGCCACCAGTTTGCCGGCGCGGCCCAACATCATCATCGTCCTCACCGACGACCAGGGTTACGGCGATCTTTCCTGCCACGGCAATCCCATCCTCAGGACGCCGAATCTTGACCGGTTGCATGCCGAAGGCCGGCGCTTCACGGATTTTCACGTCAGCCCAACATGTGCTCCCACCCGCTGCGCGCTGATGACCGGACGGCATGAGTTCAAGTCCGGCGTCACGCACACCATTCTCGAACGTGAACGCATGAGTCTCAAGGCGACGACGCTGGCCCAGGTTCTCAAATCCGCGGGCTACACCACCGGCATTTTTGGCAAGTGGCATCTCGGCGACGAACCCGACCGCTGGCCGGACAAGCGCGGCTTCGACGAAATGTTCATCCACGGGGCGGGCGGGATTGGACAGACGTATCCGGGCAGTTGCGGCGACGCGCCGGGCAACAAATACTTTGATCCCGCCATCCTGCATAACGGAAAGTTCGAGCCGACCAAAGGCTACTGCACCGATGTTTTTTTTGGGCAGGCGCTCAAGTGGATCGAAGCCCAGAAGTCCGCGCGGAAACCTTTCTTCGCTTATATCACCCCCAACGCGCCGCACGCGCCGCTCGATTGCCCGGACGACTACGCGAAGCTCTACGCCGGCAAAGTGCCGACGAACACGGCGAAGTTCTTCGGCATGATCGCCAACATTGACGACAACGTCGGCCGATTGCTCGCGAAGCTGAAGGCGTGGGGCATCGAGCGCGACACGCTGGTCATTTTCATGAACGACAACGGCGGAACGGTCGGGGTGCCGGTGTTCAACGCCGCCATGCGCGGTGCGAAAGGCTCGCCGTGGCTGGGTGGCACGCGCGCGGCCTCGTTCTGGCGCTGGCCGGGCACGCTCGCGGCGGGCGACATTGATGCCCTCGCCGCGCACATTGACGTGCTGCCGACGCTGGCGGAAATCGCCGGGGTCAAACTTTCCGGTGTGGTCGCGCAACAAGTCGAAGGTCGCAGCCTAGTGCCGCTGCTCAAAGATCCCAAGACCCCGTGGCCGGATCGCACGCTGGTCACGCATGTCGGTCGTTGGGAGCGGGGCCGGGCGGCGGAGTCGAAGCATCTTCATTGCAGCATCCGCAACGGGCAATGGCAACTTGTCTGCGATACGAAAGGCGGCCGCCAGCAGTGGCAATTGTTTGACGTGAAAGCGGACCCCAGTGAAACCAGCGACGTGGCGGCGGCGCATCCCGACGTGGTAAAACAACTCGACACGGCCTACGACCAATGGTGGGCCGCAACGCTGCCCGGTTTGGAAAACGAAAACGCCGTCGGCCCCCGGGAGAATCCGTTCAAGGAACTTTACGGGCAACAATTCGGCAGTGGCCCGGCGCAGGAGAAATCAAAATGAAAATTGCATTCCTAATTCTCACGACCTTCCTGCTGTCCTCGGTTTCCCAAGCGGCGCCCGCCGAGCGGCTCGAAAATTACACCAACAAAACCGTCCTGATTTTCACCCCGCATCCTGACGACGACACGTTTGCCGTCGGCGGCACCATGGCCTTGCTGGCCAAAAACCGGAACCGGGTGGTCGTGGTCATCTATACCAACGACAACAAAGGGAGCTATGATCAGGACATGACCTCCGAACGCCTGGCGCGCATCCGCAAGGCCGAAGAGGAAGCCTCTTGCGCGGTCCTGGGCATTCCCAAGGAAAACATCATCTGGCTCGGTCACGATGATGGTGAACTGGAGTACGTGCCGCCGAAATTATTGTGTGGCCAGGTCACCAAAATCATCCGCCAATATCGTCCGGATGCGATTCTGTCGGTGGATCCGGGCGAGTATTACGAGCGTTGGCACAAGACCGATCATCGCATGGCGGCGTTCAACACCATTGACGCGGTGCGCGCGGCGGAGTTTCACCTCTACTACCCCGAACACCTGCTCGTGGACAAATTGCAGCCGTATATGGTGACCAACCTCTACTTTTTTTACACGACCACCAACGACGCCAATTACGCCGTCAACATAGATTCCACAATGGAACTGAAAGTGGAGGCCATCACCAAGCAGGTCAGTCAATTTGAACCAGCCGTCACCAAATATCGTCCCGACTGGGACGCGCCAACCCTGGCGAAACTGAAGGAGGATTATCGCAAGGACCAGGAAAGGAAGGACGGTTATTATGTCGAGCTGTTCCGCTACGCCACCGAGTTCAACCAGAAGTGAGGGAGGCGGAGAATCACAAACAAAACAGGAACCAACCATGAAATACATCGCCTCATTGCTCCCACTGCTCGCCGCGCTCACGTTATCGGCGGCGACGGATCGCACGACCAACCCCAACATCGTCATCGTGTTCTGCGACGACCTCGGCTACGCGGATGTCGGCTGTTTCGGCGCGAAAGGCTGGAAGACGCCAAATATTGACCGGCTCGCGGCGGAGGGCATCCGCTTCACGCGATTCTACGACGCGCAACCGGTTTGCTCCGCATCGCGCGCGGCGCTGATGACGGGTTGCTACCCCAGCCGCATCGGCATCATGGGCGCGCTGGGGCCGAACTCCAAAGTCGGCATCAGCAGCAATGAGGTGACGCTGGCCGAGATCGTAAAGCAGCGCGGCTACGCCACGGCGATCTTTGGCAAATGGCATCTGGGCGATCAACCGGAGTTTCTGCCGACCCGGCATGGCTTTGACGAATACTTCGGCCTGCCGTACTCGAACGACATGTGGCCGTGGCATCCGGACCAGGCAAACAAAACATTGGCGGAGCACAAACGCCGACCCGGTTATCCCGAGTTGCGGTTGATTGAAGGCGAGCAGACGGTCATTCCCAAGGTCACGGGCACGGAGCAGGCCCAACTGACGACCTGGTACACGAAACACGCGGTGAAGTTCATCGCGCAGAACAAAAACCGGCCATTCTTCCTCTATGTGCCGCACAGCATGCCGCATGTGCCGCTGTACGTGAGCAGCAAGTTCAAGGGCAAGTCGGCGGCGGGCCTGTTCGGCGACGTGATCATGGAAATTGACTGGTCGGTCGGCCAGATCCTGGGCGCGCTGAAAAAATATCGGTTGGAAAAAGACACGCTGGTGATTTTCACGTCCGACAACGGCCCGTGGCTCTCCTACGGCAACCATGCCGGGTCGGCGTTGCCCTTGCGCGAAGGCAAGGGCACTTGTTGGGACGGCGGCGTGCGCGTGCCGTTCATTGCGCGTTGGCCCGGGAAAATACCGAAGGCGAGCGTGTGCAAAGAACCGGCGATGACGATTGATATCCTGCCCACAGTTGCGAAGCTCGTCGGCGCGGAGTTGCCCAAACACAAAATTGACGGGCTCGACATCTGGCCGCTGCTGTCGGGCAACCCCAAGGCGAAGAATCCGCACGACGCCTACTTCTTCTATTACGAGGACAACCAGCTTCAGTCGGTCATGAGCGGCAATTGGAAGCTGCAACTGCCGCACACGTATCGCACGCTCGCCGGCCAACCCGGCGGTCGCGACGGAACGCCCGCCCCCTACCAGCAACGTAAACTCGAGTCGTCGGAGCTTTACGATCTGGAGAGCGACATCAGCGAAGCCACGAATCTTGCGGGACAGCAGCCGGACACGGTGAAACGCCTCGAAGCCCTGGCCGAACAGGCGCGCGAGGAACTGGGCGACTCGCTCACCAAGCGCACCGGCTCGGGTGTGCGGGAGCCGGGCCGCATCGCGGACAGCAAATAATACCGACCATTTGGCAAAGGATGAGTTGGCAGGAGTCCTACAGAGCCTGCATGAATGGACTGCTGCAGATCTGCGTTCAGACTGACCCGTTCTGCAAATAGCAAATAGACCTATGAAAACCATAGTCCACCGCTTGATCCTGATTCCTGTTATTACAATCGCGCACTTTGCTGCGTCGGGGCAAGGCTTCGTGAACTTAGATTTTGAATCTGCCAATTTGGCTCCAACCCCACCGGGCCAATTCGGTGGTCAAGTATCGAGCACCGACGCGATGCCTGGTTGGACGGGCTTCTTAGGCACAAACCAAATCACACAGGTTTTGCAGAATAATTATACGCTTGGAAATGCCAGCATAGACATACTCGGACCAAATTGGAGCTCTCCTCCCGTAATCGCAGGGCGATTCACTATCATGTTGCAACCAGGTCGTGATCCTTTTGGGAGCGGCATTATTGTTGGCGCCTCAATATCGCAAGGCGGTTTAATCCCAGTCAATGCCCAATCTATCCAATTCAAGGCATCAACTTTTAGCAGTTTTGCGGTAAGTTTAGACGGGCAGAACTTGTCACTAATTTCACTGGGAACAGGTCCAAACTACACACTTTACGGGGCAGACTTATCGCCATTTGCTGGACAGGTACGAACATTAGCAATCACAGCCTTACCGGCGCCTAACACTCCTAATTATTTCGATTCAATAGTGTTCTCGCCAGAAGCAGTGCCTGAGCCGTGCGTGTTTGGGTTATTGGCTGTGGGTTCTTTGCTCCTCGGCCGGCGGCTACGCAGCAAAGTGGGAATGTGAGATTCAGGAATGCGTCTCAGCTTTGGCTCTGGCGCTTGACCGGGGCTTCATAAAGCAGCCGGTGGGATTCTTCGAGGATGGCTGGAATTCTTTCCGCGAACGGACTGGCGGCCAGCGTCGCCGCCAGTTTCAGTTCGCCCACGCGCGCAGCGTTTTCGCCGGGAAACCAGTGTTCCGCCTGGCCGAGCAGGTTGTAACGCATCTTGCCCCACGCCACGAGATCGAGGGACTTGGCATACGTCCACAGCCGCAGGATTTCCGTCACGTTGATCTGCCCGGGCACGTCCACGTAATGCGGCAAACCCTCGAACCAGCGCGCGCACCAGTCCGCGCCGAGGGTGCGGAGCATTTCCTCGCGCAACCGTTTTTCAATGGGCGCGAGCGTTTCGGGAATCTGGTCGTAGAACTTCAGCGCGGCGATGTGTTCGTCGAAATCCGCCGGCTTGGCGACGCCGCAACTGAGGGTGTGAACCTGCGGTCGCGCGAGACAGTAGAGGTCGTTGAACTGCATCGGCGGGAGCGGCGCGCAAAGCTGCACCAGCTTCGGGGGCGGCTCGTAAAGTTTTCCGCCCTTGTCGTTCGGGCTGATGATGAACACGCCCATGTCGCGGGCGGCGGCGGCTTCGACGCATGACCAGTTCAGGCCGTTGACGAAATACCAGTGCAGGTTCACGTAATCGAAATCTCCCTGCGCGATGGCTTCGTGAATAAGGTCCGGCGTCGCGTGGGTCGAAAACCCGATGAAGCGGCAGCGACCTTCGCGCTGGAGTTGGCGCGCGGCTTCCAGGCAACCGCCCTTTTGAAGCGACCAGTCGAGCAACTGCCGGTTGTTGATCCCATGCAGGGAAAGCAAATCCACGTGCTCGAGTTGCAGATACTTCATGGAAGTCTCGAAGGTCTTGAGAAACTCCTTGGCCGTTGCCATGGGGGCGACCTTGGTCTGCACGATCAGTTTGTCGCGCGGCAGTTTGGGCAACACCCCGCCGAGTTGCATTTCGGAGGTGCCGTAACCGCGCGCGGTCTCGATGTGGTTGATGCCGAGTTCGAGGGCGCGGTGGATGCAGGCCTCGAGATTGGCCTGATTGGCCGGCGGGATTTCCTTGGGATCAACGTCCTGCCACTTGTGCTGGTAACGCATGCCGCCGCAGGAGATGACAGGCATTTGCAATTCGGTGCGGCCAAACCGGCGATATTTCATTGCGGGCAAGTATGCCAGAGCGCGCGGCTCGTTCAACGGCATTTCCAGGAAGTTTTCCGCCGCCGTGGTGAACGAAGCTGGAATTCTGGCCGGATTGTTGTCATTCTTTGCCCCGACAATGGAAAAGATTCTGGCGAATGCCCTCGGGCAGGATGTGAGCAAGCTCGCCGCCCAAGAGAAGCGGCTGCTGCTCTCGCGCCTGTTGGCGCGCTTCGCGCATGAGGTTCGAAATCCGCTCAGTTCCCTGGACATCCATGTGCAACTGCTGGAGGAGGACCTGGCGCTGACGTCGCCCCAGGTGAAGGAAAAAACGGCCAGCCGCTTTGAAATTATTCATGGCGAGTTGCACCGGTTGGAAAACATTGTGAAGCACTTCCTGCGTCTGGCTGGGCCATCCGCGCTGGACTTGCACCCGCTTGAGTTGTCCAAAGTCGTTGGCCATGTCTGCGAGTTGCTGCATCCGGAGGCGGCGGCCCGCGGCATCGCGCTGACGGTGAAACTCCCGGACACCCTGCCGCCCATGACGGCCGATTCGGCGCAGCTTACGCAGGCGTTGGTGAATCTGGTGATCAATGCCATTCAAGCCGTCGAGCGGGACGGCCGCATCGAATTGCGCGTTTTGGTGGATGCCGACGCGGACGAACTGCTCCTCGAGGTCCGGGACAGCGGGCCGGGCGTTTCGGCGGACAAGCAGTCCACCATCTTCGAGCCATTTTTCACCACCAAGGCCGAAGGCAGCGGCTTGGGGCTTTGGATCGTGCAGCAAATCATTACGGCGCATGGCGGCGCGGTGAGCGTCGCCAATGCCCCCGGTGGCGGGGCGGTGTTCGCCGTGCATCTGCCCTTGCGGAAAAAACAGGACCTCAATGGATAAATCGAGAATCAAAATACTGGTGGTGGACGATGAGCGCGGGCTTTGCGCGGGCATCCAGGAGGCGCTGAAGCGCGAAGGCTATGTCGTGGATGCCGCGAACGACGGTTCCACCGCGCTGAAAATGGTCGGTGAACGGCTCTACAACCTCGTCGTCACCGACATGAAGATGCCGGAGATGAGCGGGCTGCAATTGTTGAAGGAAGCCAAGCAAAAGAGCCGCGACACGCAGTTCATTCTCATGACGGCCTACGGCACGGTCGAGAGCGCCGTGGAGGCGATGAAAGAGGGCGCTTACGATTATCTTTCAAAGCCGCTGGACATGCAGCGACTGCGCGCGCTGGTGCTCAAGGCCCTGGAGTTTCAAGCCCTGGTTGCGGAAAACAACGAACTGCGGTTGCGTCTGCAAAAGCGTTCCGAGCCGAGCCTGCTCGTCGGCGAGAGCGGGGCCATGCGGAAGGTGACGGAGTTGTCGGATGAAGTGGCGCGCAGCGAAGTGACCGTGCTCATCGAAGGCGAGAGCGGCACGGGGAAGGAAATCGTCGCCCGCTCCATCCACCTGAACAGCGCCCGCGCGCAGAAGCCGTTCATCTCGGTGAATTGCGCGGCGCTGCCGGAGCAATTGCTCGAAGCCGAATTGTTCGGCCATGTGAAGGGCGCGTTCACCGGCGCGGTGGCGGACAAGCCGGGGCGCTTCCAACTCGCGGACGGCGGCACGTTGTTCCTCGACGAAATCGGCGATCTTTCACCCAAGGGCCAAGGCGATCTGCTGCGCGTGCTGGAAGACGGGACCTTCCGCATGGTGGGCGGAACAAAGATGCTGCGCGTGAACGTCCGCGTGGTGGCGGCGACGAACAAGAAACTTCAGGAAGCGGTCGCGGCGGGAAAGTTTCGCGAAGACCTGTGGTATCGCTTGCAGGTTGTGCCCGTCTTCATTCCGCCGTTGCGGGCGCGCGCCGAGGACATTCCGTTGCTCATCGAATCGTTCCTGGAACACTTCACGCGCAAGCACAAACGGCGGCGCAAAAAATTGTCGGCCGAAGCCCTGCAATTGTGCCAGCGGTTTCCGTGGCCGGGCAACGTGCGGCAACTGCGCAACATGATGGAGCGGCTCGTCATCACCTGCAAGAACGCGACGATTGAAACGAGTGACCTGCCCGACTTCCTCCGCGTCCACGACCAAAACGCCACCACCTGCACCATTCGTCCCGGCATGTCGCTGGCAGAAGTCGAGAAGTTGCTCATCCGCCAGACGCTCACGCATGTCACCGCGAATCGCGAGGAGGCCGCGAAGTTGCTGGGCATCAGCCGCCGCTCCCTGCAATACAAGCTCAAGCAATACGGCTTGCTGGCCGAAGCCGAACCGATGGAGACGGAATAGCGGCGTCTTGCGGATGCGCCTCCCCGCTTTGACAAGGCGGAGCGCATGCCCGGAAAGTCTCAGAGTCTGTTTGAAAAGTGCTGCAACCGAATATCCTCCTCGTTCTCGTCGTCGTCCTCGTCCTCGAAACCGGCGCAAAATCGAGGACGAGGACGAGAACGACGACGAGGAGGATGGGCAAAGTTGAATTTTCAAACAGGCGCTCACCTGGCCCAAGCCGCTGCGCGCCCGAGCAAGCGCCGCTGCTCCGAAGCCAGTTCGACCTTGCTTTTGGAATTATGGAGGAAATAATTCAACCCCACACCAACCATTACGGTCGAACCCTATGAAAAACTTGAAAAGCAAAATCATCGCCGAATTCCTCGGCACTTTTTGGCTCGTCTTCGGTGGCTGCGGCAGCGCCGTCCTCGCGGCGAAGTTTCTCACCACGGAAGGGACTACTCCCATCAATCTGGGAATTGGACTGGTGGGCGTTGCCTTGGCCTTCGGCTTGACGGTGCTGACCATGGCCTACGCCATCGGGCACATCTCGGGTTGCCATCTGAATCCGGCGGTCTCGATCGGTTTGTTCGTGGGCAAACGCTTCAGCGGGGCCGAACTGCTGCCTTACATCCTGGCGCAGGTTTTCGGCGCCGTGGCCGGGGCGGGAGTGCTCGCGGTGGTGGCCGGCGGGCAGTCGGATTTCACGACCGCCGCCGGCTTCGCGGCAAATGGCTTTGGCGAGCATTCTCCGGGCAAATACTCGATGGTGGCCGCGCTCGTGGCGGAGGTCGTGCTGACCTTCTTCTTCCTGCTGATTATTCTGGGGGCCACCGACCAGCGGGCGCCGCAAGGCTTCGCGCCCATTGCCATCGGCCTGGGGCTGACGTTGATTCATCTGATCGGCATTCCGGTCACGAATCTTTCGGTGAACCCGGCGCGCAGCACTGGTCCCGCGCTGTTCGTGGGCGGCTGGGCCTTGCAGCAACTCTGGTTGTTCTGGGTGGCGCCAATCCTTGGCGCCGCACTGGCCGGAGTCGTTTATCCCTTGATCGCGGGCGGTCGGGCAGGGGAGGGAAAATGACGGGATCAGATTCCATCGGATTCGATTTAAGACCCTTCGGCCGTTGGTGGCTGGGTTGCCGAGCGTAAGGTTGTAAGTCGCCAGTCGGCGGGCGGACATCACGCTCACTGCCAGAAGCAAGCGGAGACATTCGATTGACCGCGAAGCGGGCGTTGCGCCAACATCGCAACGGGCCGATCAAACGCGGTGATACTAAAAATGCGAACCTTTGAATTAATGGTCGCTTTTGCGCTGAGGGCCGGGGTTTCCGGTTGGCCGTTCAATAATCGGTAAACCAATTCCTATCCATCTATGAAAAACACCTGTGTCCGGATGCTTGAGCCTCAGCTTCAGCCCTGCCCCCTCGGCAATCACCCGCGGCCCGGGGCTTGGAAGCGCGCCATTTTGGCGGGCGGAATGGCCATCCTCGGGGCGGCCTTTTTCTCCGGCTGCGCCACGGACAAGCCTGCCTCCGCCAGCTTTGCGTCCGTCGTGATTGCCAGCCAGAGCGGCGAGCAGATTCAAGCCACCACGGTGCTGGTGTTCGAGGAAGCGGGCTACACTTCGGAGGGTGTTCCTGGCGGGGCGATGGTCTTCGAGAAGGAAGGCTCGCGCGGGGACCAAGTTCTTTACGGCGGGTTGGGCGGCGCCGCTTATGGTGGGGCGGTCACGATCCGGGTGCGGGCGGAAATCGTGGACTTGGTGGCCCAGGACGCGCGCCGTTTACAATGCACGGCCTACCTGGTGAACGATGCCGGCGGCGGGATCTTCGAGGACAAACAGAAGCTGGCGAATTTTCGCAGTGGGCCCTACCAGAAACTCCTGGATGAAGTGGCGGTCAAACTCAAATTCAAATGAGCCGGTTTCACTCGCGTTACCAAACCATCGGCATCCAGCCCTGCGGGTGGCGGGTTGGCCGGGATTTCCAAAATCGAAAAACGCCGTGGCGAAAGCACTGCGCCCGGGGCAGGGACCACGTCCCACCCACCCGGCCGGCAATAAAGTGGATTGTTTCATGTGCCTTGGGCTCGTGCCGCGCCGGTGGATTAAACCCTCTCCGTCCCGCGATTGCGGGAGGAGAGGGCAGGGTG
>CAYHFK010000117.1:0-13680 GCA_964355895.1 uncultured Bifidobacterium sp.
ACCACGATCTCCACATCGTGTTCGCGAAAACGGTCGAGACGGAAGGGTTTGCTGGGATCGAATCTCAGCGGGGTGCTTTACATTCTGGATGAGCCGACCATCGGCCTGCACTCGCGGGACAATGAGCAGTTGCTCGCGGCGCTGGAAAAACTCAAGTCGCGCGGGAATTCCGTTGTCGTCGTCGAGCACGACGAAGCGACGATGCGCCGTGCCGACCACATCATTGACCTCGGCCCGGGCGCGGGCGTGCATGGCGGTCAGGTCGTGGCAGCAGGCACCTTGGCGGAGTTGGAGAAGCATCCGGAGTCGGTCACCGGGCAATGCTTGCGTGCGGAGAAGAAGTTTCCGAGCCGGGGCGCTCGCCGTGTGATTTCCGTAGCAGCCGACGTAAGGAGGCTCAAATCAAAATCCAAACGAACTCAGAGCCTCCTCACGTCGGCTGCTACGAGTGAATGGTTGACGCTTCATAGCGCAGCCATGAACAACCTCAAGAATCTCACGGTGAAGTTCCCGCTGGGCCGGCTGGTGCTGGTGACGGGCGTGAGCGGGTCGGGCAAGAGCACGCTGATCCGTGAGTGCCTGCTGCCGTCGGTGGAAGCTGCGCTGCGGAAGGCCCATCGTCAATCGCCGATCGCCAAAAGTCGCACGCCTGCCGATCACGCATCACGCATCACGCATCACGTCACGGGTCACGAATCCCTCAAAGCCGTTTACGAAGTTGACCAATCCCCCATTGGCCGCACCCCCCGCTCGATTCCGGCGACCTACGTGGGGTTCTTCGACGACATACGCACATTGTTCGCCCAAGTGCCGGAGGCGCGAATCCGCGGTTACTCGGCGAGCCGGTTTTCGTTCAACAGCGTGCAAGGCCGCTGTCCGGAGTGCGAAGGCGCGGGACAGATCAAATTGGAAATGAATTTCCTGCCGCCGGCGTTCGTGCGTTGCGAGACGTGCGAGAGCACGCGGTTTAATCGTGAGACCCTGGACATCGAATACGGCGGGAAGAACATCGCCCAGGTGCTCGACCTGTCCGTTGAGGCGGCCCTGGAGTTTTTTGCCGGCATTCCGAAGATCAAGCGTGCGTTGCAGGCGTTGCACGATACAGGGTTGGATTATCTCAAGCTCGGCCAACCGAGCCCAACGTTGAGCGGCGGCGAAGCGCAACGCGTAAAACTCGTTTCCCATTTGCTTTCCGGTTTGCGCCCGGCGCCCGATCAAATTCCTTCCCGCACCCCGCACCTCGCCTCACGTTCCTCGAATCTTTTCATCCTCGAAGAACCCACGATCGGCCTGCACATCGCCGACGTGCGCCGCCTCGTGGAAGTCTTGCAGCGCCTCGTGGATGCCGGCCACTCCGTCGTGGTCATCGAGCATAATCTGGATTTGATCGCCGAGGCCGATTGGGTGATTGACCTTGGGCCGGAAGGCGGCGCGGGCGGCGGACAGATTGTCGCCACGGGCACCCCGGAGCAGGTGGCGCGGAATAAACATTCGCACACCGGACGCTTCCTCCGTAAACTTTTGCCGAAATCATGAGCGAGCCGTATGAAGAAATCTTCGCGGGTGAAGTGACATTGCGTCTGCCGCCGGGCCGGCGACATGAGTTGATATGCTCCCGGTTGCACGCGGTCGTGAAGGCAAAGGTAGCGAATATCACCAGCACCCGGCTACTTGAGCCGCGCACGGCCCTGGAGATGGCTCATGGCACCCGGCTCTGCCCGGACCTTGCGCTCGTCACGGCCGCCAACAACAAGCTCTGGCTGGCCGCCGAAATTGTGAGTTCCGAGGATCACCACGCCGACACGGTGATCAAGAAGGAGCTGTACGAGACGATCAAAGTCCCGCGCCTCTGGATGGTTGATCCCCGCTACGGCAACGTCGAGGTCTATCACGCCACGCCCTACGGCCTGGCGCTCAAGGGCATTCTGGCCGGTCGGGAAGTGTTGAGCGAGGAACTGCTGCCGGAGTTTGGGCTCGTCGTCGCCGAGTTGTTTGCCCCGGAGTAAACGCCTTGCCCCGGGAAGAACGCGAGCGGAGTTACCGTGGAGTTTTTCCGACCGCCGGCGGCGAGCCCGGTTTGATCTGTCGCGAGAGACCAATCAACAATCCCATGACAATGGCGCTGCTGCCCCAAAGCTGTCCCCAGTGAAGTTGCTCGCCAATCCAAATCCCCGCCACTAACACACCGAACACGGGTTGAGCATAGATCGTCAAAACCGCCACGCTCACCTCGCCCTCACGAATGACCAGAAACCAGAACGCGTAGCCAAAAGCCGTGCAAACCCACGCCAGCACCAGGACCAACACCCATTCCAACCCCGGCAACGCAACCGCCGCCGAAATCGTCGCTCGTCCATCTATCAAGAGATTGGCGGTCGTGCCCGCCAACAAGCTCAACGCGACCACCTTCACAGGCCCGGCGCGGGCGATGAGCGGCTTGCCAATAATTGAGAACGCCGCTTCGCAAATAAAGGATGCCATGAAGATCAGGCTCGCCCCCAGACCCACCCACTGAAAATCGCTTCGCCACACGCCGTTCAATAACAACACGCCGAGCAGGCCAAAAGCAAAACCCAACATCCGACGCGGCCCGATGTGTTCGCGCAGAAACAGGGCGGCGGCAATCCCCGCCAACAGCGGCTCAACCGCCGTCAGCACCGACGTGTTCGACGCCAGGCTTAAGCTGTTGCCGTACACTTGAAGCCGATGGCCCAGCGCGAACACGATGAGTCCCAAGCCGCAAGTCACGAGCAAATCCCGACCGCGCGGCGCTTTGCCCGGCAGCCACGGCCAGAGCAACAACAGGGTCAACCCGGCGATCCCAAAGCGGAGCGTGACGATGCCGCCGACGTTGAGATGCTCGCCCAGCACCTTGTAAGCGGACAACGCCGCCGCCCAAAAGAAGTTCAGCACCAGTAAAATGATTAAAGAGGAAGGCTTCATTTCGCATCTGATTCCCGACCCGCCCGCTGCCACGAGGGAGAAAGACTGCGCTATTCCCAACCGGAAGGCGATAGAAACCCAGCGCCCGACCGGTGGTTGCCGACGTTACGCCAGCGCAAGCCGCACCCAACAAACATGGGGCAAACTGAGGATTTTCAACCTGCACAGATGTCAGCATTGCTGGGACAATGACGCGAGCCGTGTCTTTGTTGATCTCAGGGAAACAGTCCGCGCACCCGCTTGGCTTCCTGAACGCGTTTGATGCCGACGCACAGCGCGGCCATGCGCATCGAGATTCGCTGTTTGCGGCTGTGACTCAGGACCTGCGTGTAAGCGTTCTCCAGAATGCGGAACAGTTTGTCGGTCACCTCCGTTTCGCCCCAGAAAAAGCTCTGCAAATCCTGCACCCACTCGAAATACGAAACCACCACGCCCCCGGCGTTACACAGAATATCGGGAATCACGAACACGTCGCCGCGCTGCTCCAAAATGGCGTCCGCCTCCGGCGTGGTGGGGCCATTCGCGGCTTCGGCCAGGATGCGGCATTTGATTTTGGCGGCGTTGCGGCCGGTGATCTGGCGCTCGATGGCGGCCGGCACCAGAATATCGCAGGGCGACACCAGCAATTGTTCGTTCGTGATCGGTTCCGCTTCCGGAAAGCCCACGACGGTGCGCTGCGCCGCCACATGGGCGTCCAGTTTGCGCAGATCCAAACCGCTGGCATTTTGCACCCCGCCCGACGCATCGGTGATGGCCACAATCTTCGCGCCGTAGCGAGCCAGCGACAACGCCGCCACGGAACCGACGTTCCCGTAACCCTGCACCGCCACGGTCGCGCGGGTGAGGTCCAGGCCGATCGTGTCGGAGGCGCGATTGATCAGGTAAGCGACGCCGCGCCCGGTGGCTTCGCGCCGGCCCTGCGATCCGCCGAGGCCGATGGGTTTGCCCGTAACGATGCTCGGCACGGTATAACCCATGTGAACCGAATAGGTATCCATCATCCAGGCCATGATCTGTTCATTCGTGCCCATGTCCGGCGCCATGATGTCCACCTGCGGCCCGATAAACGGGATCATCTCCTGCGTGTAACGCCGGGTGAGCCGTTCCAATTCGCGCGGCGCCATCCGGTGCGGGTCGCACGCGATCCCGCCCTTGGCCCCGCCGTAGGGCAAACCGGTCAGGGCGCATTTCCAACTCATCCACATGGCCAGGGCCGCCACCTCGCCGAGTGTCACGTCGGGATGAAAGCGCAACCCGCCCTTCGTCGGACCGAGGCTCAAGTGATGTTGCACCCGATAGCCGGTGTAAACCTTGGTGCTGCCGTCCTCGCAATGAATCGGCAGGGTGACGACCATCGCGCGCTTGGGATATTTCAGGCGGTCGCGATCGGCTTCGGGGATCTGCAGGCGGTCGGCCACGAGATCAAACTGCTGGCAGGCCATCGAGAAGGTCGGGTGATTGTAGATTTCCATAAGCACTCAGGAGTTAAGCAGGTTCAGAAACATGGTGATGTTGGTGGCATTCAGCCAAGCATCATGAATTTTCCTCGCCCAACGGCAGTTTCAATTCCCCTTCCGAGCGGGCCATGACCGCCGAGGCGAGACAGTTGCCCACCAGATTGACGGTCGTGCGGGCCATGTCCATCAATTCGTCCACGCCAAGAATCAACGCCACGCCTTCCAGCGGTAAGCCAAAGGTAACGAGCGTCCCGGAGAGAATGACGAGCGACGCGCGCGGCACCGCGGCCACCCCTTTGGTCGTGAGCATCAAGGTGAACATCATCAGCAACTGCTGCGCGAGCGTCAATTCCACCCCCGCCGCCTGCGCCACGAAAACGGACGCCACGGCCAGGTAAAGCGTGCTGCCGTCCAGGTTGAACGAGTAGCCAGTGGGCAGCACGAAGGAAACAATGTGCTTGGGCACGCCAAAGGCGACCATTTGCTTGAACGCATCGGGCAGCGCGGCGTCCGAGGACGTCGTGGAGAAGGCGATCAGCGCCGGCTCCTTGACCGCTCGTAAAAATTTCCGGATCGGGATGCGCGCCCACAACGCCACCGGCAACAGAACCCCCAGAATAAAAACCAGCAGGGCGCCGTAGAGCGTCAGCACAAGCTTGCCGAGGTTTACCAGCACCCCGACCCCGGCGTGGCCGACCGTGACTGCCATCGCCGCGCCAATGCCAAACGGAGCAAACAGCATCACCAGCCCGGTGAATTTGAACATCACCTCCGACAGCCCTTCGAAGAAGTTGATCATCGTTTCCTTCGGCTTGCCGGAAACCTGCGCCAGCGCCACCGCGAAAAGCACGGCAAAGACGACCACCGGCAACACGTCGTTCGCGGCCGCGCTCTCGAAGAAGCTTTTCGGCACGGCGTGTTCGATCATGTCTTTCAGCGTCACTTTTTGCGCGGGGATTTCCTTTCCCTGGCTCGCGGCCACCGGTAGCGCAACGCCCACCCCCGGTTTGACGACGTTCACGGCCACCAAGCCGACCCCGAGCGCCAGCGTCGTGACGACCTCGAAGTAAATGAAGGACTTGAGCGCCAGCCGGCCCACCGCCTTCAAATCACCCTTGTGCCCGGCAATGCCAACGACGAGCGTGCCGAAGATGATCGGCACGATGATGCACTTGATCAGCTTCAGGAAAACGTTGGAAACAACCTTGAGGTGTTGCGATTCGGCGGGAAACAACACGCCGATGATGACGCCCAGGACCATCGCAATGATGATCCATCGGGTCAGGCTGATGCGGCGCAACAGGGCGATCATTGGGTCACAGTGCTGAATTCAAAAACAATGTCCGGTTCTTCACAACGGGATGGCACGCTGCGGAGGAGGCTAGTAACACTGCGGCGTTGAAGCAATCGCAACCAGCCCTGGCCCATTATCCCCCTTTCATGAGGGCATCATCAGCGCCTACGTTTTGCGGCGATCGCCATCCCGCCCGGCGGGGCTCGCGGCCACCGAGACATCCGCCTTGCACAACCCGTCCTTCCCGCAGAAAATCCTCGCGGTTGGGTCCGCCATTCACCAACCAAACACATTGTTTGGATTGCCATGAACAAAATCAAAATTGCACAGTTCGGCCTCGGCCCCATCGGCATCGAAACCCTGAAGCTCGCCGCCACCAAACCGTGGGTGGAAATCGTCGGCGGCATTGACATTGACCCCGACAAGATCGGCAAGCGCCTGTCCGAAATTACCGGCGACCCTTCGATCCGCGACGCCCGCGTCCATCGCTCGCTGGACGATCTCCTCGCGAAAGTTAAGCCCGACGTCATCTTCCACACGGCCGTCTCCAGGGTCAGCGCCGCGTTTTCGCAGGTTGCGCCCATGGTTCGGCGCGGCATCAACGTCGTCTCGTCGTGCGAGGAACTGCTGTTTCCGCAACTGCGCGAGCCGGAACTCGCCGTGAAGCTCGACAAAGCCTGCAAGGACGGGGGCGCGCGCTTGCTCGGCACGGGGGTGAATCCCGGCTTCGTCATGGATGTGCTGCCCGTCTGCCTGACCGGAATGTGCCGCCACGTCACCGCCGTCCATGTGCAACGCGTCGTCAACGCCGCCACGCGCCGCGGCCCATTGCAGAAGAAAATCGGCAGCGGCCTCGCGCCCGCCGAATTCGAGCGGTTGTTCAACGAAGGCCGCGCCGGCCACGCGGGGCTCCAGGAATCCGCCGCGCTCATCGCCCATTGCCTTGGCTGGAAACTCAGCGAACTCACCGAAACCGGCAGGGCGATGGTGGCGAGCCACGACCTCCGCACGCGCTTTGTCGAGGTGAAGAAAGGTCAATGCTGCGGCCTGCACCAGACCGCCGTGGGCAAAGTAAACGGCGCAATCCGCCTCACGCTCGACATCAAAATGTATCTCGACGCGCCCAACCCGCATGACGCCTGTCAGATCGAAGGCGAACCGCCGCTCAACCTGGTGATCAATGGCGGCGTGGCCGGGGACGGCGCCACGGTCGCCGCGCTGGTGAACGCCGCGCCGCGCATTTTGAAAGCCCCACCCGGTCTGTTGTTGATGACCGACATCGGAACCCCGGCTTTCGCGTGAGGAGAGAGCAACCCGGGGCTGAACGCCAGAATCCCTTTGGGATTGCAGAACCTCGAGTCTGCTCCCGTTCCGCTCGACTTTTCCTTCGCGCGGCATTTCCGAAAGGCATACAGACTAGCGAGACTTTGGCGACCCGGGAGCTGGCAGACCGTTCAAAGTGTCAGAGTTGAATGCCCGTGCCCAAGCCGGGCAGTTCGGCCTTGATCCGGAAACGCTCCCGGATTTTTTCAGCGAACGGTTCGCGGGCGCGGTCTTCACCATGCACCAGCACCACGCGCGGACGCGAGCCGGTCATCGCGCCCAACCACCGCAACAAATCCGTCTGGCCCGCGTGTGCGCTGAAGCCGCCCAGCGTGTGGATGCTGGCCTTGACCGCCACTTTCTCGCCGAAGATGGAAACGAGCTTGTTGCCGTCCACCAACTGGCGGCCGAGCGAGCCTTCGGCCTGGTAGCCGACGATGAGCACGGCGGTTTCCGGCTTGTACAGGTTGTTGCGGAGGTGATGCACAATGCGGCCGGCGTTGCACATGCCGGCGCCGGCCAGGATCATGCACGGACCGGGCGCGTCGTTGAGGGCCATCGAGTCCTGCGCGGTGACGGAGACCTTCGACTTCACCCTTTCCAGGTCCTCGGCCACGCTATGCTGTTTGATGAAAGCCGTCATCTCTTCGTCGAATAACTCCGGGTGCTGCCGGTAAATCTGGGTCGCGGCGACGGCCATCGGACTGTCCAGATAGATCGGGAAGGGCGGCAGTTTCTTGTTGCGAAACGCCCCGGCCAGGAGCGTGAGCAGCAGTTGGGCGCGGCCCACGGCAAAGGTGGGCACGAGGATTTTGCCTTTGCGCGCGACGACTTCCTTCACGATCGCGATGAATTCCTTGACGGTGTCGTTGAACGGCTTGTGATCGCGGTCGCCGTAGGTGGATTCGAGGAATACCACGTCGGCTTTGTGAAACGGCTCGAAGTCTTTGAGGATGGGCGCACCCAAGGGGCCAAGGTCGCCGGAGAAGACCACGGTCTTCGGGCGGCCCTTCGCCTCGACCGTGAGCTGGATGCTGGTCGAACCGAGCATGTGACCGGCTTCGACAAACCGCGCGGTGATACCCGGGGCAACGGCCACGGGGTTGTTGTAAGGCACGGCGATGAACTGGCCCATCAACGTCTCGACCTGTTCCGGCGTGTACAGGGGCTCAACCGGTTCTTCGCCAGCGCGGGCGCGCTTACGGTTGACGCGCTCATTGTCGCCGGCTTGGATCTTGGCCGAATCGCGCAGGATGAGGCCGGCCATTTCGATGGTGGCGGGTGTGCAAAGGATCGGCCCGGTGTAACCGGCCTGGACGAGCAACGGAAGCCGTCCGGTGTGGTCAAGGTGACCGTGCGTAACCAGCACCGCGTCCAGCTTCGCGAGATTGCACTTGGGCAGCACGCGATTTTTGTCCTCGGCTTTCCGGTGGCCTTGAAACATGCCGAAGTCCAGCAGCACGCTCGCGCGGTCCGTTTGAATGTGATAGGCCGAGCCGGTGACTTCGCCGCCGGCGGCGCCATAGAGGATTATTTTCATGCTGGGATTAAGTGTGCTGGGGATTCGACGGTGGATTGGGTCTCGTCGGTGGCTTCGTCTTTTTGACGGCCTTCTTCTTACCTTCACCTTCGAGTTCCTTCCGCGCCGCAATCAGCGCCTTCATCTGCTCGGGCGGCAACTTGGGATATTTCAGATTCAGGCCGGTGATGGCATCGACCACGATGTCAGCCACCAGGGCGCGGGCGACATACTTGCGATCGGCGGGGATGATATGCCACGGCGACCATTTGGTGCTGGTGGCCGTGAAAGCATCTTCGAAGGCCTGCTGGTAATCTTTCCAGTGGGCGCGCTCGGCCATGTCCGCCCCGGAGAACTTCCAATGTTTCTCCGGGTTGGTCAGGCGCTCCAGGAACCGGTTCTTCTGCTCTTTCTTGGAGAGGTGCAGGAAAAACTTGAGCACGAGCGTTCCGTTGCGCACGAGATGCTTTTCGAAATTGTTGATGTCCTCATAGCGGGCGGCCCAAAATTTCTTGTCCGGTTTGCCCGGCAGCTTCTGGTCCAGCCACTCCGGATGCACCTTCACCACCAACACGTCTTCGTAGTAGCTGCGATTGAAGATGCCGATACGTCCGCGCTCCGGCAGGCTCTTCGTGTAACGCCAGAGGAAGTTGTGGTCGAGTTCCTCGACCGACGGCTTCTTGAAGCTGAAGACCTGGCAGCCCTGCGGATTCACGCCGGACATGACGTGCCGGATGGTGCCGTCCTTGCCGGCGGCGTCCAGCGCCTGAAAAACCAGCAGCACCGAGTGCGTGTCGCTGGCATAGAGCAGTTCCTGCACGGCATTAAGTTCCTCGCGGTTCTTGTCCAGAATCTTCAGCGCCCGTTTCTTGATGGTGTCCTTGCCCAGTTTCTTTGCCAACTTGGTGTCCGCCCAGTCGGTCGAAAATTTCTTCAGGTCAACCTTCGAACCGGGTTTGACGCAGAATTGTTTGAGCAGCTTTTGTTTGCTCATCGGATTTGCTGATTTTGGTGGTGCGCGGTAAACCCCCTCGCAGCGGTTTGCGTTGGGTGAAGATTGATGTGGCTCATAATCTGATGGGTTGGGGTTTCGTTCGTGGCGGTGAAATAGCAGAGGTCCCGGCCGGACGCAAGGCACGATGCCAAATGTTGCGCCAGGTGCGCCAAGGCCGCTGGCATGATTCTCAAACCGTTCCTCCGGGGGCAGGCTCGTCATGCCGACATTGAACCACCCGTAGCGGCCCAATTTGAGATGCTTCACAAGTCCGACGCCAACATTGCAGCGGTCAATCAGGCGGCGGCTCGGCATCGAACGGCAGATCGAAATACTCGAACACCGCCTTCGATCGGTCGTAAATCAGCCGCTCGAACATCCCGGCCGGCTCGCACATGACGTTCATCGGGCCGAAGTCTTGGCTGAGAAACTGGAGCAGTTCGAGTCGGTCGTATTCGACGGCGACATTCGGGCGACCGTCCACCTTCATCGCCGCAATCGCCGGCAGGCAACACAGCACCATCACGCGAAACACCTCCGTGTCGAGATTGCAGAAATAAAGCCAATACGGCCACGCCTCATGGAGTGCTGAATAGAATCGGCGAATCTCCGGTACTGAGTGAATCTCACGGGAATCATCGTCGTAGCCCTCGATGGCAAACATCATCGTGTTCATCATCTCCCGCAGCCGCCCGCCGGAGGGCAGTTGGTCCGGCGCATACAGACTGAGGAAATGGCTGAAGTCGCCACGCTCCACCTTCGACCGGCTGAATTGATAGAAAACAACGTCGATGCCCATGACGACTATTTGCTCACGTTCGATTGCTTCTGGCCCAAGCGCGCGGCGCGTTGAATGACGTTTGTCTTGGTGACCGCCTGCAAGGTCATGAGGAATTCCTGATAGCGCCGCTTTCGTCCTGTCATCTGTTCCTAAATTGATTTTGGTGGGTGGCAACCGCGCGGGTCTGCCGGGGGCGGGTCGAGGCGGGTTTGGTAGGGCTGGCCGGTTTGCATGGCTTCGGCGAGCGCATCGGTGATCTTCTGGCGGATGACCTGATTGAGTTCTCTTTCCATTGGAGACGAGTTTATTTGATTTTGTCTTTATCAAAAGGATAAGATCACAACACCCGGAAGCAGCAGGCCAGCGCCAAGGATGTCCACCGGGCCGGCGATCTCATGACGATGCGCTTCCACTCGAAGCTCAACACGGATTCATTTGGCGGCGGCCGAGAAGCGGACAATCCCAAGAACCCTTTCCGGTGTTCCGGTGTTTCGACTTCTTGAACCGACTGCGCAGCGCCTTGGAATCAAGCTGCGATGGGTCCATCGCCGGCGCGGGCTTCTACCCTGGCGGCTGATTTCCGCAGATCATCAAGAAACTCCGACGCTGGTTCGACGCTCGTGACTAACAGATGATCCCGCGCACGCGTGCAGGCGACGTAGAGCAGGTGGCGCTCGGTATCATAGACCTCTTGCAAGTCGGCGTCGTCGCCGACCGTTTCGATGCGTTCCTGCAAGGGGATGATCTCGTCGTCGCAGGCCATCACCGCCACGGCGCGGAACTCCAGTCCCTTGGCCAGGTGCATGGTGCTGATCGAGACAAGACCGCTGGTCGTCTCGACGTGCTCATCGAGAATCTTGAAGGGCAAGCCTGACGCTTTGACCGCAGCTTGGGCGCGGTCCAATTGCCCGGCCGAGCGCACGAAGACGCCGAACTCGTGCGGCAGGACACCGGCTTTCGACTGCTCAGCCAGCCACGCCCCGACGGATTTGATTTCTTCATTCTCAGTCGGGAGCACGCGGATGACGGGTGGCGGGCCGTTGAAGACCGAAACCGTGTCACTGCGGTCCTCGCTGTTGCCATCTACATCGGTCACCTCCGGGCCGAGCAGCCGCTCGGCTTGCATCCGAATCTGGTGAGACGTGCGGTAGTTGATGCGCAACGTGCGGGAGCGCCCACGAATATCCACGCCGAGGGATTTCCAGGAGAAGGGCTGCTGGAAAATGCGCTGGCCGAGGTCGCCGGCAAAGAATAGGGCGTTGGGACGACCGCCGCCGAGGGCAGCGAGGAATCGCAAGCCCGAAACGCTGATGTCCTGCGCCTCGTCCACGATTGCGAAGTCGAACGGCGGATGCTTGGCTTTGGCCAGCGCGGACGCCAGGGCGGTGAACAGACCGGCGTGCGTGGTGAGCTTCCGCTCCTTCAATCCGCCGCGAACCTGCTCGAAGATGGACCACAGCACCGCTCGCTGCGCCTCGGGCAGCCGGGTCTTCCGACCAAGCCGGGCGACATCTCGATAAGACTCCCATGTTTCCAACTGCCAGGCATCCACCACCTGCTCCCATTCGGTGACGAGAAAATGCAGGTTGAACTTGTGACCGCCCACCGCCTTCGATGCTTCACCGAGCAGTTCCCGCACAACTTCGCGGCTGGCAAGTTTCACCGGCCCACAGTGCGATTTGTAGAGGCGGAGGCCCAGGGCGTTCAGGGAGTAAACGTCAATGCGCTCGGCAAGACGCGGCTCGCTGCCAACGAGGCGTTTCAGTTTCGTATGAAGCGCGTTCGCCAGCGTGTCGGAGAAAGTGGTAAGCAAGACCCGCGCTTCGGGGTGGGTGCGGGCCAGATGCGCGGCGCGGTGCAGGGCCACGATGGTCTTGCCGGTGCCGGCGGAGCCGGAGACTCGCGCTGGCCCGGTGTAATCGCGCTCCACCCACTGGCGCTGTTCGGGATGCAAGAAGACTGTCCATTTCTCCCACGGGAAATCGAGGGCGCGTTGGAGTTCCTCGACGTTGGTCATCACGCGGAAGCGGCGCTGGGCGTCGGGGTGGTCGAAAGGATTCGCGACCGGCGTCGCTGGTTGCATCACCCGCGGTTTGCCACCCGTGGCGAGTTCCAGCAAAGCCTCGGCCGCTTCACCGGGCAGACGATCCGCCAGCAACAGCAAGCTATCTTCGGTGGCCTGGCGAACGTCGTTCAGCCATTCGACGGGCACGCCGTAGCTCAAGAGTTCCTCGTCGGACTTGTCAGCAAACAGGCGCGGTTTGGGAGGCGCGGGCATTTCCGTCTGCACATAGACCGGGACGACGACCTCTTTTACCGTCTCGCGGATTTCAACCAACTGCGCGGCCCCGGTTTTGGGATGCGTCTCCAGCTTCCGTCGCTCGGCCCAATCGTAGGCCTTGTCGTGGTGATTCACATAGCAGAGCAGCAGACTGCCCTCCGTCTTGTGAACGATCAGCCGAATGTCGCTGCTCACCCGCACCGACCAGAAATTCTTGTCCCTTGCCTTTTCGAGTTTGTGGAAGCTCATGCCCGGACTCGCCGGATTCATCTGCAAGTCGAATGCCGTCGTCTTGACGGCCTTCTGGTCTTCGCCCGTCAGGCGCGCGAGGCTGTCGGTGAAGGTGTCGGCGATGAGGAAGTCCATGCTTCACGCAATCCGGAAAGGAGTATTCCCATTGGCCAGGATGGCTTGGATTTCAGAGAGCACTCGCGGTGGGACAGAAAATCCGTCAAAGCGAGCGACGCCATGCCCTTTGTCTGTACCGTCCAGCCACGCATACGCCAGCCGATTGCTGCTGCCGACGCTCAAAGAGAAAAGGCGATGCCGGGATTGAATCCAATCGAACGAGATTGAGCCATCAGGCTCGGGCGCACATTCAGGCGTCGGAAAGCCTTCGGGCAATGCGCGCATAAAATCCTCCGCTTTCTGAAGGGCCTGGGGATCAATCGCGCACGCCTCGTGACCATCCCAGCCCTGTTCAGCGCAATCGTTCGCGAATGCCCTCAACCGCGAGATGGGTGCGTTCGGCAATTTGAACTCAGATTCGTTCATCGCTGGCGAGAGTGTAGCAGGTTGTCACTGGACTTTGAAAACCTTCATCACCTCGTCGCCAAGATGATTGATGACTTTGACGGCAATTCGTCCCTGCTTCGGTTTCTCGAACGGACGTGACGTGTCGCTGTTCAGCGTGGCCCAGGCTTCGGCGTTGATTTCGGCTTTGAGCGTGGTCTTCAGCGCGGAATACGGATCGTTCGCGCCGAGGAAATAGGCGTGGCGGACGAAGAAGCTTTCTTCGTTGTAATCGGTATCAATGAACCAGCAGGCGATACCTTCGGGCCCGTCGCTGCGGACTTCGCCTGTTTGCG
>CAYHFK010000118.1:0-5706 GCA_964355895.1 uncultured Bifidobacterium sp.
GCCGCCTGCGCATCGACGACGAATGGTATCGCGTGGATCTGCTGTTCTTTCACCGTCGACTGCGCTGCCTCGTCATCATCGACCTCAAGCTCGACAAGTTCACCCACGCCGATGCCGGCCAGATGCACCTTTATCTCAACTACGCCCGTGCCCACTGGGCGCACGCCGATGAAAACCCGCCCGTCGGCCTTATCCTTTGTTCCAGCGCCGGCCAGAGTCTCGTCCGCTACACCCTCGAAGACTTGCCCAACAAAATTCTCGCGCGCGAGTACCGGCTGGCATTGCCGGATGAGAAGCGGCTGGCGAAGGAACTGGAAAGGGCGAGGAAGACGCTCGAAAAGCGGTCAATCCCATCCCGCTGATTCATCGTGAAAATGCTGAATTCACCTGCTCTTTGGATCATCGTGGCGATTGTCGCAACTACCGCAGTCATCTTCGTCCTCAGATCGCGCACCCGGCATGAGTGGGGATTCAAAGATGTAGTGAAGAACCCAAAAATGTGGAGCGAGATGGCGGCCGCTGGTGAAGCAGTTGACCGCGAAGCGGAAGAAGCTAAACAATGGAACGATTTCCAAATATCGGCGGCAGTGAATCGCTTCGTCTTCGATATCAAAAGCAGCCAAGAAGCGTCAGGAGACGCCAGAGTCCTGAAGTCGATGGGATCGCGTGTTCATCCGACCATATTGAAGATCTTGGGTGACGCATCTCGGCGTGCCAAGTTGGTCGTTCCAACCGGAACGAATCTTTTGCCGGAAGCACCTTTTAACCGGGTTTGTGATCTGCTCGGCGATACACCTCCAGCCGACGCAGCGACGTTGATTGCGCCGTTCCTTGATGAACGAGCCAATGAGATACGCAAAGATGCTGCTTTGATACTCGGCGCGATTGGAACTCCTGTAGTAGTGTCTCCGCTCCGGAAGGCCTTCGCGGATTCCGACGAGTATGTCCGGTCGTACGGCTTGATGGGTTTGCAGCGAGCTATAAAGAACCACCGGCTTAGCGAACAATGCGCAAGCGAACTCTATGATGACATTGCGCAGTTGGTTATCACCGGGAAGAACGGCAACAAATCCACTGCTTTGTTGCTTCATATTGACCAGACACGTGCCACGGAACTGTTCCTATCGGAGAGAGTTTTCACCCCAAGCGCGCCGTCCCTCCATGAAGCACTGGAAGCATTGGCCGACAAACGCATAAGCGTCCCGCACGACCGATTACTGACGCTTATCGCCGATCTTGAAAAAGGTGAAATGAAGTTTCCGGAGAGCAATTCTCTCGGTGAATCGCTGCGTTTGCTGGGGCAGCACAAGCTCGCGAGCGACCGGGCATTCCTGGAGGCGCGAACGAGTTCATCTGAACCAAGAGTCGCAGAAGGTTCAGTGGCGGGGCTGATTGCCTCATTCGACCTGGAGGGGTTTGAACAGCGGACTTGGGCCGTGGAGAGTAAAGAAGGATTCTCTAAGTTGAAGACAGCGCAGAAGCACTACCTCGCTGTACTCATGTATGATGGGGAAGTGAATAACGGCGGCTTGTCCCAATACTTCTTCAACTCCAGCGGAGACCACTGGCAGGATGCGCTGGCGGGGCTTGAGGTAATGGGCTTTAGCGAACGCCTTGTCGTATTGCGTGAAGCTGTTGCGAAGTTCGGCAAGGATGGCCCATCTCAAGACCGAGAGCGACGCCAAGAACAACTGGCGAAGTTGGCGCGAAAGAACGATGCTTTGTTCGATACTTTGGATGACCGCTACTACAAGAGCAAAGAAGTCATCGACGTGCTCTCGAAACGATATGTGCTGAAGAATGCAGATGCGTTTAGGTGATTAAAAATAATCGATCAGTTCCTATGACCACTCACCAATTCTCCCGGCGCACCTTCCTCCGCGGAGTCGGCGTCACGATGGCGCTGCCGTGGATGGAATCATTCAATGTTTGGGGCGATGAACCCGGTCGCGCCCTCCGGCCCGCCAGCGAAGCGCCTGTCCGGATGGCGGTGCTCTTTTCCGGCAACGGTTTTCACAGCAAGGAATGGTGGGCCAAGGGCGAAGGCAAGGCCATGGAGCTGGGCAACGTGCTCGCGCCGCTGACGGACTTCCGCGAGAAGATGCTGTTCATTCGCGGCCTCTACAACGCCGAGGCCCTCAAGGGGAATATTCACAGCTCGCAAACCGGCAACCTCCTCTCCGGCGCCCCGCTCGCGTCCGGAGGCGACATCCGTTCCGGCACGAGCATTGACCAGTTGCTCGCCCAGCGTTACGGCCGCTCGACCAAGGTGCCGAGCCTCGTGCTCGGTTGCGAGAAGTCGAATCCGTCCGTCCACAAGAACTACTCGATGCTCTACAGTTCACACATCTCGTGGAGCTCCCCGACCACGCCCACGCCGCTCGAACTTTATCCCGCTCTCGCCTTCGACCGGTTGTTCAAGGACGAGGTGAATCGCGGGGACAAGAGCGTGCTCGACGCCGTCCAGTCCGACGCGAAGGATTTTCGCCGCCACATCAGCGCCACGGACCAGCGCAAGCTCGATGAGTACCTCGACTCCGTTCGCGAAGTGGAGCAGCGCATCGAGAACGCCGGCCAGAAGGGTGAATTGCAGGGCTGGCGACCCACGCTCTCCGCGCCGAACATCCCCCGCCCCGCCGACGGCATCCCGCAGGACATCGCCGAGCACATGCGGCTGATGAGCGACATCCTGGTACTCGCGTTTCAAACCGACACCACGCGGCTCTGCACGCTCAAGCTCAACAATGACCACAGTTCGTTGCGATTCCCCAATCTCGGCGTGGACTACATGATTCATCACCTGCTCTCACACAGCGACACAGCGGACTGGCTCAAGGTGAACCAATTCTTCCTCGCCCAACTCGCCTACATCGCGCGCAAACTCGACGGCATTCAGGAGAGTGACCGCACGCTGCTCGACAATTCGATGCTGCTCTACTGCTCCAGCATGTTGAATGGAAACCACGACGCCAACCAACTCCCCGTGGTGCTGCTCGGCGGCGCGGGCGGGCGGATCAAGGGGGGCCGGGTGCTCGACTACAAGGAGAAGCCCGAGCGCCAGATGTGCCGCCTCTACCTCTCGATGATGGACAAGATGGACGTGCGCCTCCCCCAATTCGGCGATGCGACCGAACCGCTGGCGGAAGTGTAAGCGGGAGCCAGGCAGAAGATTTTCAACGCGAAGGCGCAAAGGTGCAGAGACGCAAGGATTTTGGCTTCCGGACACTCTGACCCGCTTGGGTAAATCACGCAACCCAATCTGTCTCCCTCCACCTTGCGCCTTTGCTTCTTGGCGTCTTCGCGTTTACTGCCGTTCCAAGGTTTACTTTTTCGGCGGCCGCAATTTCGCGAGCGAAACCCCTTCCCGCCGCAGGATCGTCGCCTCCACTTTCGGAACGAACATCTGCGTCTCCGCCGGCAGCGCCGTGGCAATACCATCGAAACTCCGCGTCTGCCTGCGTTCGAGCAGCCCCTGAACTTTGCCCGCGCCCGCGTTGTAGGCCGCGAGCGCGAGCCGCCAGTCGCCGAACTGCGTGTGCAAGCGTTTCAAGTGACGTGCCGCCCCCTGCGCGCTCGGCTCAACTTGATAACGCTGGTCAAATGGCCAGCGGCGCAGACCGAGTTCCTTCGCCGTGCCCGGCATCAACTGAAACAGGCCGCCCGCCCCCGCGGGACTGCGCGCGCGCGGATTGAACCCCGACTCCACCTCCGCCACCCACACCAGTTGCTCCGGCACCCGCTCCGCCGCGAAGATGGATTTTAGTTTGAGCACGAGGGGATTCGCCGCTGGAGGCCGGTCGCGCTGACTCAGCTTTTGTTCCCACACCTTGCGCTCGGCCGACGACGAGGGATTAAGCCCCGGCTTCGGCGGCTGACCCGGCACCGGTTTCGGCGCCGGCGCTTGCTTGCGGAGTTCTTCCGCCACCTCAAAGTAATCGCGCCGCGAGCGCAGCCACGCTGCGTATGGCTGGGTTTCGGGGTGGGCATCAAGCAGCGGCAGGACGAGCTTCGCCGTCTCGTTCAACGCGGCCAGATCGAGGACGTAATCGTTCTGGAGTTGATCCTGAAACTGCCGCAGGAATGTTTCCACCTTGTCCCGATCCACTTCCGGCAACGCACGCAGCAGACCCTCATCCAGATTTTCCTCCGCCCAATCCTGCGCCGACTCGAGCATCTGACCAACATCCAGCTCCACCTCCTGCTGCCCTGACACCGTGAGCGTCAGCATGAGCGCGAAGAGGCAACGGGCTTTCATGCCGCAGAGAATAGAGACATTTCACTTGAAACGCGCCACCGAAATTCAACACCCCAATACCAGAACCGCCGCCGCAAGCGCATCACGTTGGAACTGTTGCCGCAGGGCAGGCGGCGCGCGACTTCCTGCCCCAGACAAAGACGTTGTCCTGCGGGCGGTGGCCCGATGAAGCCGCGGAAAAAGTTTGATCCCATTGGGAGATGTCCAGGATCGTGAACCGCACCACCCGCTCGAAGCGCCGGATTACTTCCGGTCAACTTTTTGCGCCGTCTTGAGCGGCAGCGGTCGTCTTCTCCACCGCCTCGCGAAGATTTTCAAGCAGGAACGGTTTGCTGACGATAAAATCCACGCCGACGAGTGGATTGTCCGACGCCTTGAGCATCTCGGCGTAGGCAGTGATCAGAACGATGGGTTGGCCGGGCGCGCGGGATTTGATGGCAACGGCGAGTTCATCCCCCTTCATCGCGGGCATGGCGTAGTCGGTGATGACGAGGTCGTACTTGCCCGGGCTAAACATGGCCAGGGCGTCTTTGCCGCAGGCGGCGGTTTCAACCTGATGCCCGTCGAACGCCAGCATCATTCGGACGGCATCGCAGACGTAAGGCTCGTCGTCCACCACGAGAATTTTACGCGACACAATTTCAGACTTGCTCATAATCCATTGCCATTCCTTCGCGTTCTTGCGAAAGCAATACGGACATTCACACAAAGACGATTACGACGCCAGATTTTGTTAAACTTTTATTCCGATGCCTGCGGTTGTGACCCAAACTGTGATAGTGGATAAGTTGGTGCCCCGGGGGGGATTCGAACCCACGACCAATTGATTAAGAGTCAACTGCTCTACCAACTGAGCTACCGAGGCAACCAGCAAAGGCCGCACAACATCCCAACCCCGTCTCTGCTTGTCAATAACGGCATCAAAGTTTTTGCGGTGGACACGGTCTCCCCGGATCACTTCTTTGGATTGACCACCAACACCCAGTCCCCTGCGCTGGGCGTGGCGAATTCCCAAGCTGTCGGGCGGACAATGGCGGCACCGGCGGGGCGGCTTTCCCCAGTGCGCGGGTCAAACCACGTTGCTTGGGCGGCGGCCGGCCATGTGCCCGGCAACACTTTCACCGCGCGTTCTTCCGGCACGTACAGCAAAACCACGTTGCCCGCCCCAGTGAGGCCGGCCGCAATATGATTGCGGAGCGAACTGGCTCCCGATGGAACGATCACCGCGCGGGTGAACGGCTTTAAGCGCCAGAATTCTATCGGGGCAAAACAGTCCGCCAGCGGCGCAATCGCGCCCGCGCCCGGCAAAGACAGCGCCGCGCGCCATGGTTGCTCGGTATCGGGGGCTTTCCTGGTCGTCCACTCCGCGATGTCCTTGGCCGAGTAACTCACGCCGGCGGGCGTGTTGATCAACAGACTCCACCACAGGACCCGGCGGGCGAAGTCGGCGG
>CAYHFK010000118.1:5806-7673 GCA_964355895.1 uncultured Bifidobacterium sp.
CCCAACGCATCCACCCAGGATTCCGACCGAAACTCTTGAAGGACCCAAGTCGCCTCGCCCGGCAACACGATCACCGGCCCGTGCATGACGGGGTTGAACACCGCCCGCCCAATGCGTTGCCAGCGCGCCGCCTGCGCGCCGGTGCTGTCGCTCTCGAACGCCAAAATCCAAGCCACCGGATTGCCCCCCCAGCGCGCGACCGCGTAACGCAGCAGGGCGATGGCCTGATCCTCCGGCAAAGTTGGCTCCGCACCCGGGCCAATTTCCCACAGCGGCGCAATGGCATTGAGCAATCCCGCGCGCGTGAGGGCATCCACTTTGGCGTCGAGTTGTTTGAAGAAACCGAGGTTGAGCGTGATACATTCCCGACCCGTGAACGCGCCCGGGGCCTGGCCCGCTTCGGCGGGCGCAAGTCGCCATTGCACGGCGTTGAACTTTTGCGCCGCGCGCGTCTTCACGTAATGCTCCCAGTCCGAAACCGCCGCCCGTGTCGCCGCGTCCCACGCGGCGTCCCCCAGCCAAAGGAACGGCGTGCGGTCGGCGTGTTCAAGGTGTTCGCGATCGCGCGCTACCTGGATCGGACCGTGTTCGCCGAAACGCGAATTACCCGTCGCCGCACTGCACAAAAACTCGCCCGTCTGCTCGTGCAAACCCGCGTTCGCCGTATCCGAGCACATGGTGTAATACCGCCAACGTCCCGGGAAATTCGGCGCGAAGCGCACGCGCCACGTCTTGCCGCCATCCCAAAAACCGTATGTGCGATTCGTCTCGCCCAACGGCGAGACGAACAGCACGCGCACCTCGGCTTCTTGCAGCGCATTCGTGTAGGCGTGGCGGCTCTTAAGCGTGAGTTCAAAGCGTTCCCACTTGGGCACCACTGGCACCTGCGCTGCACGGGCCGCCAGGCCAAGGTTCAAAGCAGCGCAGCCCATTGCGGTCAGAATCAGTCGGAACAGTTTGCGTTTTGCCATGTGAGGTTTATCTGAACGAAATCGCGGTGACGTGTCAACCTTGCGGGTTTGAAAATCGCCAACTCTGCCGACTCTGCCTATGGAATGGAGTAAAGCACCACCGGCCCGGCGCTCTGACTTGCACTCAAATTGCGGATGCGTTGAACAAATTCCCGCCTTCCGATGTCAATCCTCGTGAACGGCTCGCAACCAGTTTCGGAAACTGGTGTTATTAAGAATCACGAGCCGGACACCTTGGTTTTTAACATGAAAAATACTTTTGTATCCGTCCCGCGCCGGGCCGCGTTGCTCGGGGCGCTCGGCATAAGTTGTCTGACCGCTCTAACGCTGGCGGCGCGCGAACCGCTAAAGACGACGGTGTCCGACCGCGCCGTGGATCGCTCCGCCCGCGGCGTCAGTTACGCGCCCGTTATCAAACGCGTGACTCCCAGCGTCGTCACAATCTATTCCGCCCGCACGCGGCAATCTCGTTATTCGTTTATGGAGGATCCGGCTTTCCGGCGGTTCTTCGGCGAAGACTTCGAGTCCAGCCCACACGGGTCGCGTGGTCGTCGGGAGGAAAGCCAGGGTTCGGGTGTGATCGTCTCGGAGGATGGCTACATCCTCACGAATAATCACGTCATCGAAGGCGCGGACGCCGACAGCTTGAAGATCGCGCTGGCCGACGGCAAAACGAAATACGATGCGAAGATCGTCGGCACCGATCCGCGCACGGATCTGGCGGTGTTGAAAATCGAGGCCAAAAAACTTCCCGCCGTCACGTTGGCCGACAGTGACAAGCTCGAAGTGGGCGACGTGGTGCTGGCCATCGGCAATCCCTTTGGGCTCGGTCAAAGTGTCTCGATGGGCATCGTAAGCGCGGTGGGCCGGGTCGAGATGCCCTTTGGCAAAATGGC
>CAYHFK010000118.1:7773-13659 GCA_964355895.1 uncultured Bifidobacterium sp.
GTCATCATCGAGTTTAACGGAAAGAAAGTTGCGGATCGTCCGCATCTCCGGTTAATGGTTTCGCAAGTTTCGCCCGACGCGAAAGCAACGATTAAAATCCTCCGGGATGGCAAGGAGAAGAGTCTGAACGTGAGTCTGGCTGCGCAGCCAGAAAACTTCGGACGCGCAGGAAGACCGGAAATAAACCCGGATAAAGCAGACCCCGAAACGGACGCGCTCGAGGGCGTTGAAGTCGCCGACCTCGACGATCGCGCCCGTCAGCAATTCGAAATTCCCCAGCGCATCCGCGGCGCGCTGGTGACCAAGGTGGACGCCGATTCCAATGCCGCCGAATCGCGGTTGCGGGCGGGCGACGTGATCGTGGAGATCAATCGCCGTCCGGTGCGCAGCGCGGACGACGCCGTGGAACTGACCCGCAATGTGAAGGACGACCGCGTATGGCTTCGCGTTTACAGTCCGGCGGGCGGCGGTTCGCGCTATCTTTCCGTGGAGACGACCAAGAAAAAGAAATAATCTGCAATAACCCCTCACACAATCCGGTCGAGGAAGCCAAGGCTCGATCGGATTTTCTTTTTATCCCTGGAGCGCCAGCGCCCCGGCCCCGTAGCGGCGGGCCTCTGGCCTGCCATAGAGCCGGGCGTCCCGCCCGGCGGAAAGGTCTCCAGTGCGTTAGCGCGCGTTGAATCATGTCTGAGTCGAGTGAATGGCGAAGGTTCAGTCCGGGCGGCGGGACGCCCGACGCTACCATTCGGGGAGCGTGTGCGAATGCGCCCGGTCAACGCGGCTTTGACAAACCGCCCACACCGGGCATGATTTTTCCGTGAGCCGCCCACGCGCGGCCATGAAACCAACATGTCGCTTCAATACAAAGATTACTACGCGATGCTCAACGTGCCGCGCACCGCGAGCGATGCCGATATCAAGAAGGCGTTTCGCAAACTCGCACGCGAATATCATCCCGATGTTGCGAAAGATAAGAAAAGGGCCGAGGAGAAGTTCAAGGAGATCAACGAAGCCTACGAAGTCCTCGGCGACGCGACGAAGCGCAAACGCTACGACGAACTGGGCGCGAATTGGAAATCCGGCTCGGAGTTTCGTCCGCCGCCGGGTTGGGACGGATTCACTGGTGGCCGGACCCGCACCCAAAGCGGGCCGGGCAAGGCGGATTTTGAATTTCAATTCGGCGGCACGGGCTTTAGCGATTTCTTTGAGCAAATGTTCGGCGCGCGCCACGCGAGCGGGATGGGGCGGACCGGGCGGGTAGCGGAAGAAGACTTGAGTGAAAGGGGGCGCGACGTTGAGGGCGACCTGATGGTCACGCTCGAAGAAGCGATGCGGGGTTCGCAACGCGCAGTGAATGTGCGGCACGCCGTCGCGTGCGATGGTTGTGCCGGCACCGGCCGACGCGGGCAGCGCGTTTGCCAGACGTGCGCCGGTGAAGGGCGCGTCGCCAAATCGGAAACGTATCAGGTGAAAATCCCCCCGGGCGTCGCGGAGGGGCAGCGGCTGCGGGTGGCTGGGCGCGGTGAAGCGGGCGCGCGCGGGGGCTCGGCCGGCGATTTGATCTTGCGCGTGCGGCTGGCCCGGCATCCCGACTTCGAGGTCGAGGAGCACAATTTGATTTACGAAGCCGCCCTCGCGCCGTGGGAAGCGGTGTTGGGGGCGCACATTTCCGTGCCGACGCTCGACGGGCGCGTAAACATCAAGATTCCGCCCGGCACGCAGAACGGCCAGAAGTTGCGTGTGCGTGGTCGCGGCCTGCCGCAACGCGCCACCGGCAACGGCGACCTGATCGTCGTCGCGCGCGTGGAGGTGCCGGCCCAGGTCACCGACGGCGAACGGGCGCTCTGGGAAAAGCTGGCGCACGAATCGAAGTTCAAGCCCCGCGAGTAACCGGGCGGAAAAATTGCTTTGAATCGCCGAGCGGGTGCAACAGAATCCGGGCGTGCCCAGCGGAAAACTCATTTTGATCACCGGCGTCACGCGCGGTCTGGGGCGTGCCATGGTGGACGAATTTGCGCGTCTCGGGCATACGGTTGCGGGATGCGGTCGCTCGACGCGGGAGATTGAGAAACTCCGCTCGGTCATCGGGGCCCCGCACGAGTTCTATGCCGTCAACGTAGCGGACGACGACGCGGTTAAAACCTGGGCCAGCGTGGTCATGAACTCGCAGGGCGTGCCGGACCTGGTGTTGAACAACGCCGGCGTGATCAACGCCAATGCGCGGCTCTGGGAAATCAGCGCCCGGGAATTCTCCGAAGTGGTGGACATCAACCTCAAAGGCGTGGCCAACGTGATTCGGCATTTCGCTCCGGAGATGGTGAAGCGCAAGCAGGGCGTGATCGTGAATTTCAGTTCCGGCTGGGGCCGGGCGACGGATGCGGAAGTCGCGCCGTATTGTGCGACGAAATGGGCGGTCGAAGGTTTGACGCAATCGCTCGCGCAGGAATTGCCGTCAAGCATGGCGGCGATGGCCCTGAACCCGGGCATCATCAACACGGACATGCTGCGCAGTTGTTTCGGCGGGTCGGCGACGAATTATCCCTCCGCCCAGGCATGGGCCAGGGTCGCCGTGCCGTTTTTCTTACAGCTCGGGCCCGGCGACAACGGCAAACAACTTACCGTTCCGATTCGTGGCGCGAATGACTGAAATCCTTTGACCCTTTCGGAGCTACGCTCTAGCCTGCCCGCATGGCGAAAGCCGGTTCAAAGAAAAAGCGCAGCGCAATGCTCCTCGGCGTCGGACTCGACTCCGACGGTCACAAACGGATCACCACCGGCCCTAACTTCGCGCTCGTCGGCGGCACGAAGGACACGCACGAGCAGATGACCGAGAAGGCTGTCAAGATCAATGAGAAGCTCAAGGCCAAGGGCAAACAACTCCACGAAGTCAGCCACGCCGAATTCGACGACATCGCCCACGAAGTCGGATTGCAACGCGGAGACACGAAACAGAATTGATTTATGCCCGGCGAATACAGCCCCTATCTTTTCATTGTCGTAATGGTGCTCGCGGCGGTTGCTTTTGCCGCCACGCCGTTGTTGCTCGCGTGGTTGTGGGCGAAGAAATTCTCACCCAACAAACCAGGGCCGGACAAGAACGCCACGTATGAGTGCGGTCTGGAATCGAAGGGCGATGCGTGGATTCAGTTCAAGTCGGAATACTATCTCTACGGCATCATCTTCCTCATCTTCGACGTGGAGACGATTTTCTTGCTGCCGTTCGCGGTGGCGTTCACCGGACTGGGCGTAGGGGCGTTTCTGGCGATGGTGATTTTTATTTTATTGCTGGTCGAAGGCCTGGCTTGGGCCTGGATGAAAGGCGTGCTGACGTGGAAGTGATAGGATCAACGGGGTGATGGAGTAATGGGTTGTGATTGCCATACCCAACGCTCCAATACTCCAACACTCCATTCCCGTATGGACGAAGGACTTAAAAACGAATTGCAGAAGCAGGGCGTCTTCACGACGACCCTGGAGGACATCTACAATTGGGGGCGCAAGAACTCCGTGTGGCCGTTGCAATTCGGCCTCGCCTGCTGCGCCATCGAAATGATCGCGGCGAGCATGGCGCGCTACGACCTCGCGCGCTTCGGCGCGGAGGTGTTTCGACCCTCGCCGCGCCAGGCGGATTTGATGATCGTGGCCGGCACGGTCACGAAGAAAATGGCTCCGCAAGTCGTGCGGCTCTACAACCAGATGCCCGAACCGAAATACGTCATCGCGATGGGTGCGTGCGCGATTTCCGGCGGGCCGTTCAAACAGGGCTACAACGTGCTCAAGGGCATTGACCGCTACATTCCCGTGGATGTCCACATCCCCGGCTGCCCGCCGCGACCGGAGGCGTTGCTGCACGCCTTCATGACGTTGCAGAAAAAGATTGAGGACCAACAACTGACTGGCGCGAATCGCCCACGCCATCTCAACGCCGATGCGCCGAGCGAATTTCCCGTGCCGAAATTCGGCGCCCACGATCTCGAGCCGCCAAACAACCCGGGCATCTGGCAAGCGCCCAAATCGGCTCGCGCATAACAATGGAAACGCTCGAACAAATCAAATCGCGAATCGAAACCGCCGTGCCGGGCGCGAAGTTGGAAATCATTCCCAACGATTCGCCCTCGGGCCAACGCTCGTTGCTGGTGAACCGTGAATACGGTTTGGCCGTCGCCAAATTTCTGCGCGACGATGCGGAGTTACGATTGGATTTTTGCTCAAACGCGACGGGGGTTGACTGGCTGCAGGCCGAGTTGACCGAGAAGATCAAGGTCAAGAAGGTCGTGGACGGCGTGGAGAAGGAAGTCGAGGAGGTGAAGAAGACGTTGCGGCCGGCCCACCTCGAAGCCGTCTATCATCTCTACTCGATGGCGAAGAAACACGGGCCGGTCATCCTCCGCCTGCGCACGGAGAATCGGGCGGACGAGAATCATTTGCCGTCACTCACGCCCGTCTGGCGCAGTTGCGAATTGCAGGAGCGCGAGATTTTCGATCTTTACGGCATCGTGTTCGACGGCCATCCCGATTTGCGCCGCATTTTGATGTGGGACGGCTTCAAGGATTTTCCGATGCGCAAGGATTACGTCGGGCCGGACGATTACGAATACGAACCCACGCCGCACGACCAAGTTCTGGAAAAATCAAAACAGCACCAAGCTGCGGAGGTCAAAGCGTGAGCGACGATGCGCTCAAGGAAAACGCGGTCGCCTGCCGTACCGGCGATTATCAATCGCCCTACACGGCGCTGGCGGATGCGATTTACCAGGAGCGGGTGATCCGCGCACGGCAGGCTTCGCCCGAAGATAAAATTCTCGCCGGACAAAGGCTGTTTGAATCCGCCTGTGCCATTACCTTGGCGGGAATTCGCGACCAGCATCCCGGCATCACCGAAGAACAGTGCCGGCAGATTCTCCGCGAACGATTGGCGTGGCGGCGGCGGCGCGAAAGAGCGGAATGACGACAAATGATGTCATGCTGCTGGTCGTGGACGCGCTGAATCGGGAAAAGATTCCAACGATGCTGGTGGGTTCGTTTTCCAGCAACTACTATGGGATTCCCCGTTCAACTGAAGATGTGGATTTTGTCGTTCAAATTGAATCCAACCTCCCGACTGATTTTGCCCGCATTCTCGGCGAACATTTTGAACCTGAATCGCAATTATCGTTTGAAACCAACACTGGCACACAGAAGCAGGAGTTCAAAGTCAAAGGTACCGAATTCAAGCTGGAATTGTTTCGCCTGTCCGATGATCCGTTTGACCAGCAGCGATTCCAACGCCGCCGCCGCGTGATGGTGGCTGGGCGTGAAGTTTGGTTTCCTACAGCGGAAGATGTAATCGTCATGAAACTTCGTTGGTCGCGAGCCAAGGACCAAGACGATGTGAAAGACGTGATGTTCGTTCAGCGCGAAAAACTGGACTGGAGTTACATTGAGAACTGGTGTCGTCAGCACGGCACGCTTGCCAAATTGCAGGAAATCCGGCGTTCTGTTCCGGAGCTTTGATACATGAGCGCCATTGCCGAAATCCCTCCGAAGAATTACGAGTTGCTGTCCAAGAACGGCGACGGCGAGTTGCTCGAAGTCGCCATGGGACCGCATCATCCGTCCACCCACGGCGTGTTTCGGATGGACGTGGCGCTCGACGGCGAGCGCGTGGTGAAGTTGAAGCCCGTGTTCGGCTACCTGCATCGTAATCACGAGAAGATCGCCGAGGGCACGACGTATCTCGCCTCGATGCCATACACCGACCGACTCGATTATTTTTGCTCGCTCACGAACAATTGGGCCTACGCCCTCGCCGTCGAGAAACTCGCCGGGTTGCAGGTGCCGGAGCGCGCGGAATACATCCGCGTCATCACCGCCGAGCTGACGCGCCTGCAAAATCACGCCTGC
>CAYHFK010000119.1:0-13538 GCA_964355895.1 uncultured Bifidobacterium sp.
AAGTGCCGTCTATTTTGTAGTTGAACAAAAAGAGGCCGTGGCCGTCCAAGATTCGGCAACAAACCAAAACACAGCAAACAAACATGAAAACAATTCTGATTACACTATGCGCCGTGCTCACCCTTGTGGGGGTAAACGCGGCGGAACTCGAATGGCAGACGGATTTGCCCAAGGCCCAAACCCAGGCCAAAACGGAGAAGAAACTTGTGATGCTCGACTTCACCGGCTCGGACTGGTGCGGCTGGTGCATCAAGTTAAACAAGGAAGTGTTCTCGCAGCCGGCGTTCGCCGAATACGCGAAGAAGAACCTGGTGGCGGTGGAGGTGGATTTCCCCCACAAGAAAAAACTAAGCGCCGCGCAGAAGCAGGCCAACGACGCGCTCGCCAAGAAATTCGGGATCCAAGGCTATCCGACCATCATCGTGTTGGATAGCGACGGCCAGAAAATCGGCCAACTCGAATACAAACCCGGTGGTCCGAAAGCGTTCATCGCCGCACTGGAGAAGTTGAAGAAGTAGTTCCCGCGGGGCAGGTCCCCGGATTTCACGGCGCGGCAACTCTTGCCGCGCCTTTTTTGTGCTTCCAACTTGACCCGGCGCCTATCCAACCTAGCATCCCGCGCAGTGGTTCACGCATGAAAGCGATTCTCGCACTCGAAGACGGTTCGATTTTCCACGGCACTGGTTTTGGCGCGCAAGCGTCGGCTTGTGGCGAGGTGTGTTTTAACACCTCGATGACGGGTTATCAGGAAATTCTGACCGACCCCTCCTACAAAGCCCAGATCGTCACGATGACGTATCCGCTCATCGGCAATTACGGCGTCAACGCCATGGACGTGGAATCGTGGCGGCCGCATGTCGCGGGGTTTGTGGTGCGCGAGGTCTCGCCGGTGGTGAGCAACTGGCGGGCGGATGGCTCCCTGGCGGAATACCTCGAGCGCCACGGCATCCCCGGCATTCAGGGCATTGACACGCGGGCGCTCACCAAAAAGCTCCGCGTGCGCGGCGCGTTGAACGGTTTCATTACCACCGAAGATATTTCGGCCAACGAAGCGGTCAAGCGCGCCCAGGAATGGCCCGGCCTCGCGGGCGTGGATTATGTGAAGGAAGTCACGCACCCGACGGCATTCCGCTGGGATGAAAAGGACGAGCAAAGCGGCGACTTCGATCTCGTGCGCGGCACCGTTTCGGTGGACGCTCGCAAACATCACAAGCCGCTGCCGCCGGCGGACATTCCGATTGTCGCGTACGACTTCGGGATGAAATACAACATCCTGCGCCGGCTGCGGCAGCATGGTTTCAAAACCCAGGTGGTGCCCGCGACCACCTCCGCCGCCGACGTGCTCAAGCACCAGCCCGCCGGAATTTTTCTCTCGAACGGCCCCGGCGATCCCGCCGCGCTCGGTTACGCCGTGCGGGCGGTGAGCGAGTTGATGAAAACCGGCCTCCCGATTTTCGGCATCTGCCTCGGCCACCAGATTCTCGGCCAGGCGCTCGGCGGAAAAACCTTCAAACTCAAGTTTGGTCATCGCGGCGGCAACCAGCCGGTGAAAGATTTGGAGAGCGGCAAGGTGGAGATTACCTCGCAGAATCACGGGTTTGCCGTGGACGCCGCGTCGCTGCCCGCGGACGTGGCGGTGAATCGCATCAACCTCAACGACCAGACGGTGGAAGGCTTGCGCCACAAGACGAAGCCGATGTTCTGCGTGCAGTATCATCCGGAGGCCTCGCCCGGCCCGCATGATTCGACGCCGTTGTTTGCCGAGTTTCGGGAATTGATTCGCCGGCAGCTTTAGCCAGGCGAAAACAATTCCGCATTTGCGTTTGACTTGAATTTGTCAGAGAAGATACTTTCTCCTGCGTAAACCAATATGGCCAAACTCGTACTTCTCAGTCAGGGGCTGACCGGTCAGACACATGAATTGAAGGTGGACAAGACCACCATCGGACGTGTGGACGACAACACGTTGCCGATTGCGGAAGCTTCGGTTTCAAGCCATCACTGTGAAATTCTGCTCAAGGGTATGGACGTGGTCGTTCACGATTTGAATTCCACCAATGGCACGTTCATCAATGGGGAAAAAATCACCGAGTCCGTTTTGAAGCCCGGGCAAATCCTGCGCCTGGGCCAGATTGAAATGCGGCTGGAGACGGAAGCCGTGGCCGCGCCGGCGCCCGCCGCCAGCAAGAAAGCCCCGGACAACACCGTAATCATGCAACGCGGGGTGAGCCTCACCGATTTGGAAGCCGGAGCGCAACGGGGCTTCGACACGGCCGGCAAGGGATTTTCGAAGAAGGACAACAAGGGTAATAAAATTTTCTTCCTCGTGGCCATCGTGGTCGTCGTCGTGATTGTCAGCCTGCTGATTTTTGCGTTCGCCACGATGAAGTGAAGGGGCCCCGACCTTCGCGTGCTAGGTGACGGCTTATTTTTCGGCCAACCACTTCGCCACGTCAGTCGCCGCGTAGGTGATCAGAATATCCGCGCCGGCGCGGCGCATGGCGAGCAGGCTTTCCAGCGTCACGGCGCGCTCATCAATCCAGCCCTTCGCCGCCGCCGCCTTCACCATCGAATACTCGCCGCTCACCGCGTACGCCGCCGTCGGATAGCCAAACTCCATTTTCACGCGATGGAGGATGTCGAGATACGCCAGCGCGGGTTTCACCATGACAATGTCCGCACCTTCGGCAATATCGAGCGCAACTTCGCGCAGCGCCTCGTTCGCATTCGCCGCGTCCATCTGGTAACTGCGCCGGTCCCCGAACTTGGGCGTGGACTCGGCGGCTTCGCGGAACGGCCCGTAAAACGCCGACGCAAACTTCGCCGCGTAGGCCATGATCGGCGTATCGGTAAAACCGGAGCGGTCCAGTTCGGCGCGAATCGCCCGCACCCGGCCATCCATCATGTCGCTGGGCGCAACGATATCCGCCCCCGCTTCGGCATGGCTCGCGGCGGCGCGGGCGAGCAGTTTAAGGGTCGGATCGTTGAGAATCTTCGCGCCCGCCTGATCCTGGTGAACGATGCCACAATGCCCGTGCGCCATGTATTCGCACAGGCAGACGTCCGTAACCACCAGCAACTCGGGCAATTCCTTTTTCAAAAGCCGCACCGCCTGTTGCACAATCCCGTTCTTCGCGTACGCCTCACTGGCCCTGGCGTCCTTTCGATCGGGAATCCCAAACAGTAAAACCGCCGGAACACCGGCGGCCACGGCTTGGGTCGCCTCGCGCACCAGTTCATCGGGCGAAAGCTGAAAGACGCCCGGCATCGCGCCGATGGGCTGGCGCAACTTGCGTCCGCGGCGGACGAACAAGGGCAGCACCAGTTGCGACGCGTGCAAATGCGTTTCACAGACCAGCCGCCGCAGCGCCGCAGATTGCCGCAAACGGCGCGGCCGAAACCCCGGAAACTGCGCCACCGTTTTCAAACTCATGGTGTCGGGCGCAGGCCGGTTCAGGCCGTCGCGGTTTTGCCGCCGCCATCTTTGACGATATTGATGAACTGCTTCATCGCGGGCGACAGCACTTTGCCCTTCTTATAGATGGCGGCCAGCGTCCGAAAACAATCCGCATCTTCGATCGCAAGAGCGACCAGCGTCTGTTTGGCGACCTCTTGCGTGACGGTGCCGAGCGGCACAATGGAGATGCCCGCGTCAATTTCCACCGCGCGTTTCACCGTCTCAATGTTGTCGAACTCCATCACGGTCTTCACCTCGACGCCGTAGTCCTTGAGGATTTTATCGAGCGCCTTGCGCGTCGGGATGTCCGGCTCGAACCCGATGAATTTCTGCCCGGCGACGACCTTGAGCTTCACGCCCTTCTGCTTCGCGAGGGGATGTTGCGGATGACAGATTAACACCAACGGATCTTTGCGTAACGGCACGACTTCCAGCTTGGGATCCTTGTTCGGGTACGCAACGAAACCGAGGTCCACGATGTTGCTGAACACATCCTCATAAACCTGGTTCGAGCGGCGATATTCCACATGAACGTGAACCGTCGGATAGTCCTTGAGAAACCGTTTGATGTACGGCGGCAGATCATGCAGCCCAATACTGTAAATTGTCGCCACCCGAATCGTGCCGGAGATGATGTCTTTGATCTCCTGCAGCTTGTGGTGCAGGCCGTCGTAGGTCTGGATGATCTGCTTGCTGAAGTCATAAAGCACCTGCCCTTCCCGCGTCAGGCGAAACTTCTTCTTGCTGCGCTCGATGAGCAACGACTTGAACTGGCGCTCCAGCGAGCTGATCTGCTGACTCACGGCGGATTGGGTGACGCCATTGATTTGAGCCGCCTTGGTGAAACTTTCGGTTTCCGCCAGGTCACAGAAAACTTTCAAACTCTCAATTTGCATAAGCAGATTACATCTGAAATCAGCTTCACCGTCAATTCAAGTTATTTTGCCGTCACCTTTCGGCTTGCCATGACCCTGCCCGATTTTTCATGCTCCGTCATGGCAGCTTCAACCAAGAACCTCGATTCGCACTTCTACCACGCTGCGGAAACCTTTTTCCCCGCGCAGGCCAGCGTCGGCCTGACCTTCGACGACCTCACGCTCGCCACGTTGTATTCCGAAGTCCTCCCCCGCGACACCCAACTGGATACCGTGCTCGCCGACGGGCTGCAACTCAATATCCCCGTCATCTCGGCGGACATGGACACCGTGACCGAATCCCGCATGGCCACCGCAATGGCGCTCAATGGCGGCCTCGGGCTTATCCATTACAACATGCCCGAGCGCCAGCAACTTTCCGAAGTGAGCCGGGTGAAATATCACGTGCCTGGCATGTTGCCGGACCCGATCAAGGTCGCGCCCGATCAACTCGTCGGGGATGTGGTGAAGCTCGTGGAAGAACGGAAGTTCGGTTTCAGCACCTTTCCGGTGGTGGATGAACAAGGAAAACTGGTCGGGTTGCTCTCCGGCCACATCGTCAAACCGCGTTACGCCAAGCGCAAGATCGCCGAGGCCATGACGCCGCGCGCACAGGTTCACACCATCCACAAAAAGGAACTCGGCAAGGACCCCATCGCCCGCGCCGATAAGTTTTTCACCGAGCGCCCCGGCATCCACAAACTGCTCGTGGTGGATGACGACGACCATCTGCGCGGACTGTTCACCATGAATGACGTGGAGCGCATCCAGCAGGAGCGCAAGGCGCAGTTCAAACCCGCGCGCGATGCGCAATTCCGCCTTGTCTGCGGCGCGGCGGTGAGCGCCACGCGCAACGCCTTCGGCGAACTGGATCGCGACCGCATCCTCGCACATGTCGGCGCTCTCGTGGAGCGCGGCGTGGACGCGGTCGCCGTTTCCACCGCGCACGGCCACAGCAAAGGCGTGGGCGACACCGTGAAAATGCTGCGCGATGCGTTTCCCAAACTGCCCATCATCGCCGGCAATGTCACCAGCGCGACGGGCGTGGAATATCTGGCGGACTGCGGCGCGAACGCGATCAAGATTGGGCAGGGACCGGGCTCGATTTGCACCACCCGCATCGTGGCGGGCGTGGGCATTCCGCAAATGACGGCGCTTTACGTTTGCGGTCGCATGGCGGCAAAAAAGGGCGTGACCATCCTCGCCGACGGCGGCATCACCAAGTCCGGCGACATCGTGAAGGCTTTGACGCTGGCCCATGCGGTCATTTGCGGCGGCATCTTTGCCGGGTGCCACGAAGCCCCGGGTGACGTGATGGAAATTGCCGGAAAAATCTACAAACAATACCGCGGCATGGGCAGTCTCGCGGCGATGAAGTCCGGCTCCGCCGCCCGTTATGGTCACGCCCCGAACCCAACGCAAAAGGTCGCCGCCGAAGGTATCGAAGCGTTGAAGGAAGTGGTCGGCTCGGTGGACCGCGTGTTGGGGCAACTCATCGGCGGGATTCAATCCGGCATGGGCTACCTCGGCGCGGCGAATCTCGAACAGCTTCGCTCGAAAGCCCGCTACATCGGCGTCAGCGCCGCCGGCCTGAAGGAAGCCGCGCCCCATGACGTGGTGGAGTTGAAGACGGGGCATTGAGTTTGACGGTCTGAATCCAGTCGTTGGTCAGCTGGTGACAATCTCAACTTTTGGCAGCAGCCAAAAAATCGCAAGCCCGACGATTAGCGCCGCAAGGATCATTCGCCATCGCCAACGCGAGACGAATTTTTCATCCACCCCCCAACCACCACGACTCGCGCCGACGAGCAACCAACCGAGAACCGCCAACGGTACCCCGACGTTCAGCGCAAATATGGCCGCGCCCGCATGGCTATAAACCATGGCGCCCCGGCTGGAAAAACTTCGCCAGGTGATTTCAGCGTCCGCTTTCATCTGCTGGGGAGTCAGGGAGACGGACAACTTCGTGCCGACGGTGGCATTGCTGATGCAATTCAGCACCTCGGGGCTTTGAATGTGCAGCCAGGATCGCCAACGCTTCGCAGGGTCGTCTGGCATGTGGTTCGCCACGCGATCGCAACGGGTGGCTTGGAAGTGGGAGGCCGTTGCGCGCCGGTCACCGAAAACATAAAGGTCAACGGTGCAATCGCCGTTATCCACGCCGGTTAATTTCAGGGGATAGACCGGCGTGGCAGTGGCGAACGTAAAGGCCAGCGGATGCAAAGCCGTAACCGCGCTGGCCGCTCCCTCGCGCTGCACCTTGCTGGCGACAAACACCCAGCCACGCTCGACGTAGTCGCGCACCACGGGTTCGATGGACTTCGGTGCGGCGAAACCGTTGCTTTCCAGCCACTCCAGAATTGCGTGCGGGTTGGTACCGCGAATGGTGGTGGCATCAAATACTCCGGCGCGCTGAACGGAGAGAACCGTCACCTCGGCGCGTGGTTCGCTCGTCGAGTCGCCGTCGGATCCCATGGTTTGGACCAAACCAAATTGTTCCAAATTGAGAGCGGCTGTCATCCAAACAGCCAGCAGCATCCCCACCAGCACCACGACGGTTAAGTTGGTAGTTGATCGGATGAAGAGCCGCGTTCCAACGGTGAATGCCAGCGTCAGGACTCCGAAGAGGACACTCTTCCCCAGAAGCCCGACTCCCACGGCCAGCAGCAGACAAAGCGGCAGATCGGCCATCCATACCACTTCATCTTTGAACGACCGCCAAGCGAGAAACGCCAGCCCACAAACAAACAAAATGCCGATATAGTAGTGATGGACGTAGTGAAGCAAACGCGGTTGGAACGCCTGTTGCAAAGCAGGAAAAAAGCCTTCGGAGACCGGTTGCACCTTAGGCTCGCCCGGCAGTGGGACCACCCAGGCGAAATTGGTTCCCGCTCCGAGAAAGGTTGTCTCGATCACCAGGCACTCGATGCCGCCGCTGTGGTAAATCAAGGCCTGCTGGTTCGGAATCTCCACCTTTGTTTGAACTTCCGGTCGGGCAAACACTTTGCCATCGGCAAACCCTCTCTCTGCTGAATTGAAAAGCAGAGAGAAAAGCACGGGCATGAACCATGCGGTTCGCATGAGCTATTCTTAGCTTGGTCGTCTCCTCACGTCAGCCAAAATCATGGCGTCAGCGCCGCCGGCCTGAAGGAAGCCGCGCCCCATGACGTGGTGGAGTTGAAGACGGGGCATTAAAACCCGCGCGCCGTTCACTTGCCGCCGAATAGTTTTTTGGCCTTGATCACTTCCGCCACCGGTGAGGGGACCTCGCCCTCCCACGCCGCATCGCCGGCCTGCAGTTTCTCAATGACCCCGGTGGTGCTGATGGTCAGATAGTCCGGGTTGAAGTGACGGATGTCTTCGACGAAGTGATTCTCAACGAGGTGCGCGTAAAGGTGGCGCAGGTTGGGGGCGACTTCCAGCGTATCAAGCGTGATGATTTTCCCAGTCTCGCGGTCGAGCCAGGGATATACGTACAATTTTACGCCACTGCGCAACAGTTGTCCGAGCGACTCCAGCAAACCGCCTTCGAGGTCGGTGTAAAACTTTTCATCCAGAATATCGCGCAACCGCGCGAGGCCCAGCGGCAGGCCGATCATTTTCTGCGTGTGCCGGGAGAGATATTGCACCAGGCGATGGTAGCGGCGGAAATTTGAGATCAACACTGGCTTCTTCAGCGCCCCCAGCATGTCCACGCGGTCTAGGAAATCGCCGTGGTCAATCACATCGCCGACCTGCAACTGGCGCAGCGTCATTTCCATGAGCGTCACCGGCGTTTCACCCGCCAGGGCTTTTTCCTGCATGAATTGTTCGTGCGCGCGATCGAGCATGTCGAGCATCGGATTGGTGAGCGGGCGAAAGCTGCCGCGCTCGACCAGCACGGGTTTCTTGTACAGCATTTCGCTGGGGATGACGCTTTCGCCCTCGGCGGTGAACAGGGCGGCGTCGGTCAAACCCTGCTCCACGAGTTGCAGCGCCATCAGGCGGTTGTCCACCGCGGCAAACGCCGGCCCGGAAAAGCGGATCATATCCACCTCGATGCGCTGGCGCGTCAGCCCATCCATGAGTGAGCCGATAAGGTTCACCGGACTGGTGTGGCGATAATACGCGGCGTGAATGAGGTTCACGCCCACGATGCCAATCGCTTCCTGCTCGCGAACGGTTTCCGCATCGAGCATCCGAACGTGGATGATGATTTCGCACGGACGCTGACACGGATGCGCTTGAAAGCGGATTCCCAACCAGCCGTGCCCTTCCTCGTTCCGGGTAAAGCTGCGCGTAGCCACGGTGTTGGCAAACGAAAAGAATGCCGTCTTGTCGCCGCGCGGTTGGTCCAGCCGCTGGATCAAAAGGTCATACTCGTAATTGATCATCGCCTGCAGCCGCTGCCGGCTGACGTAGCGATCCGCCGGGCCATAAATCGCGTCGCTCACCGTCATGTCGTAGGCGGAAATGGTTTTGGCCACCGTGCCCGCCGCGCCGCCGACGCGAAAAAACCAACGCGCGACTTCCTGCCCGGCGCCAATTTCGGCAAAGGTGCCGTACTTGGCCTGGTCCAGGTTGATCTGAAGCGCCTTCTGGTCGGTGTTAAGTTTTTCTTCGTTCATGAACTAACGGTTACCCGGGTTGACGGGCTAACAGCCTGTTTGAAAAGCCATGTCTCCCATCCTCCTCGTTCTCGTCCTCGTCCCCGGAATCCCCGACAAAAGTCGAGGAGGAGGAGTACGAGCCTGCGGCGCTCGCCTGTTACCCGCCCCGAAGCTTCATCAACAAATCCTTGCTCTCCACGGTTTCGCCTACTAGGACCAAAATCTGATCCACCAACCCGTCGCACGGCGCGTACAGTGTCGTCTGCATCTTCATCGCTTCGAGCGTAAGCAGCTTGTCGCCTTTCGCGACCTTGGTGCCGACGCTGACCGACAGCGCCGTGACCAGGCCGGGAATCGGCGCGCCGATTTGCGCGGGCACGGCGGGGTCGGCCTTCATGCGCGCCTTGACCTTCGGCTGCACGGAGCGGTCGGTGATCAAAAGCTGGCGCGACATGCCGTTCAGTTCGAAGCCCACGGCGCGTTTCCCATCCGGGTTCACCGGGCCCAGATTCACGAGCCGGATGAACAGCGTCTTGCCTTCCTCGATCTCCACGGAAACTTCCTCGCCCACCTTCATCCCGTAGAAAAACGCCGGCGTCGGCAGCACGGACAAATCCCCGAACTCGCGCGTAAACTTTGCAAAGTCCGCGAACACCTCGGGATACATGATGTGGCTGAACACATCGTCCGTCGTTGGCTCATGTTTGAGCTTCGCGGCGAGTTCGTGCTCCACCTTCTTGAAATTCAGCGGCTTCAACGAAGCGCCGGGCCGGCCCCGCAACGGCTTGCGCTTGCCGAGGACGATGTGCTGGAGCTTCTTCGGCCAGCCCCCCATCGGTTTGCCCAATCCGCCCGCGAGCATGTCAATGACCGACTCCGGGAACGGCGTGCTGCCGGGTTCGAGATTGAGGACGTCGGCGCATTTGATGCCGCGCGTGACGAGAAACATCGTCATGTCGCCCACGACCTTGCTGCTGGGGGTGACCTTCACAATGTCGCCGAACAACTGATTCACCTCGGCATAGGTCCGGGCGATTTCCGGCCAGCGATGCCCGAGGTTCATCCCCGCCGCCTGTTCCTTGAGATTCGTGAACTGGCCCCCGGGCATTTCGTGCAGATAAACTTCCGCACTGCCGGCGCGGGGCGACGTGTCGAACGGCGCGTAGTAGGCGCGGACGTATTCCCAGTAGTCGGCAATTTCGTTCAACGCCTCCAGATCAAGCCCGGTGTCGCGCTTTCCGAATTGCAGCGCCGCAACAATGGAATTCAAGTTGGGCTGGCTGGTCGAACCCGACATGGAAGCGACCGCGAGGTCCGCGATGTCCACGCCCGCTTCCGTCGCCGCCAACACCGACGCGGCCGCGGCGCCACTCGAATCGTGCGTGTGGAAATGGATCGGGATGCTGATCTCCTCCTTCAGCGCCTTCACCAGCACATGCGCCGCCGCCGGACGGCACAGGCCCGCCATGTCCTTGATCGCCAGAATATGTGCGCCCATCCGCTCCAGTTCCTTCGCCAGCTTCACGTAGTAACGGAGCGAGTATTTGCTGCGCGACTTGTCGAGAATGTTCCCCGTGTAGCAGATCGCTCCTTCACAAATAGCGTGCGTCTCCTGCACCGCATCCATCGCGACCTTGAGGTTCGGCAGATAATTGAGCGAGTCGAAGATGCGGAAAATATCAATGCCCGCCTCCGCCGCGTGCTTGACGAAACCGGAGACGGCATTGTCCGGGTAATTGGAATAACCGACCGCATTCGAGCCGCGGAACAGCATCTGAAAACAAATGTTCGGCATGCGCTCACGCAAAATGCGCAGCCGCAGCCACGGGTCTTCGTGCAAAAATCGCAGCGCCGTGTCGAAGGTCGCCCCGCCCCACATCTCCAGGCTGAACAAATTCGGCGTGCGGCGCGCGACCGCGTCCGCCACCGCGAGCATGTCGTAGGTGCGCAGGCGCGTGGCGAAGAGCGACTGGTGCGCATCGCGAAACGTGGTGTCCGTGACGAGCAAGGGCTTTTGCTTGAGCGTCCATTCCGCAAACTTCTTCGGGCCCAGTTCCAACAACAACTGCCGCGTGCCGGGCGCCGGAGCTTGCCGGTGGTCGAACGCCGGGATGCGCGCGGGCAGCATCGTCTCTTTGACGACGTAACCCTTCGCCTGCGGATTGCCGTTCACCGTCACGTCGCCGAGGAACGTGAGCAGTTTGGTGGCGCGGTCGCGGCGCGGCTTGAACTTGACCAGTTCCGGCGTCGTATCAATCAACGTCGTCGTGGCCCGACCCGAGCTGAACTTTTCGTTGTGAATGACGTTTTCGAGGAATGGAATGTTCGTCTTCACTCCGCGGATACGAAATTCGCGCAGCGCGCGGTCCATGCGCTGGAGCGCATTCGCGAACGTCGGCGCAAACGCCGTGAGTTTGACCAGCAGCGAATCGTAAAACGGCGTGATCACCGCGCCGGCGTAGCCCATGCCCCCGTCGAGCCGCAGACCGAAGCCTCCGGACGAGCGATACGTCAGGATGCGCCCGTAGTCGGGATTGAATTTGTTTTCCGGGTCTTCCGTGGTGATCCGGCATTGCACGGCGTAACCGTTGCGCGCGATTTCCTTTTGCGGCGGGATGCCCACTTCGGTGTCGTGCATCGGCTTGCCGCTGGCGATCAAAATCTGCGAGCGCACGAGATCAATACCGGTGATGACTTCCGTCACGGTGTGCTCGACCTGGATGCGCGGGTTCATCTCGATGAAGAACCATTCCTTGGAATCCTGGTCGTAGAGAAATTCCACCGTCCCGGCGTTGTCGTACTTGATCTCGCGGCACAACTTCACCGCCGCTTCACACAACTCCTCGCGCACCCGCTGGTCCAGCCCCACGCTCGGCGCGATCTCGATGACCTTCTGATGCCGCCGCTGCACCGAGCAATCGCGCTCGTGCAAATGCACCACGCTGCCGTGACGGTCGCCGAGGATTTGCACCTCGATGTGCTTCGCGTGGGGAATGTAGCGTTCGAGAAACACCGCCGGGTTGCCGAAGGCGCGCCCCGCTTCGCCCTGCGCTTCATCAAGCAAATCCGCGAGATCGCCGGGCTTGGTGACGATGCGCATCCCGCGGCCACCGCCGCCGAACGCGGCTTTGATAATGAGCGGGAAACCAATTTCCTTCGCGACTTTGAGCGCTTCACCGCGATCTTCAATGGCGTGCTCCGTTCCGGGCAACGTCGGCACGCCGACTTTGTGCGCCAGCGCGCGGGCGGCCGTTTTGTCGCCCATCTTGCGCAACAGCTCAACGCGCGGTCCGACGAACGTGATGCCCGCGTCGGCACAAGCCTGCGCGAACTCCGCGTTCTCGGCCAAAAAACCGTAGCCCGGATGAATCATGTCCACGCCCTTCTCCTGCGCGAGGGTGATGATGCCGGGGATGTCGAGATACGCGCCGACCGGGCCTTTGCCGACGCCGACCAGGTACGCCTCGTCCGCCTTGAAACGATGGATCGCGAGCCGGTCCTCCTGGGCGTAGATGGCTACCGTGCGGAAACCCAGCTCGGTGGCCGCGCGAAAAACGCGGATGGCGATTTCGCTGCGGTTGGCGACCAGCAATTTGCGCTGGTGCGGCGGTGGAGAAATGGATTTGGGCGTCGGCGCGTTTGAACTCATATCGTCGGGCCAGATGAAACTCAAATTCGGTGGAACAGGCAATCTTGGAATGATCGCGATGGCTCGACGGGCGCTCCCCGTGGGAAAGGGCTGGGGTGAGAACGAGCGTTCGACCAAACCTATCCGGAACCATTTCCTTTGAAATAGCGCAGAACCTTAATCAGTCTCGCCGGGCAATCAGAATGCGGTCGCGCTGCGTGTAATCGGCCCGCACCGCTTCCACGGACCACTCCGGCGCCGCGAACAGCTCTTGGATCGCCGGCGCCTGACCGTCGCCGAATTCGAGCATGATCTTTCCGCCCGGTCGCAGGCATTCCCCCGCCTGCGCCGCGAGCAGGCGATAGAAATCCAGCCCGTCCGCGCCACCGTCCAAGGCCGCGCGCGGATCGAAATCGCGCACCTCGGTTTGCAACGTCGCAATCTCGGCGCTGGGAATGTACGGCGGGTTGCTGACGATGAGATCGAAACGGAAATCCGCGGCCAACGCCGCAAAACCATCGCCGTGCAGAAACTCGATGCGCTCGCTCACGCCATTGCGTTCGGCGTTTTGCTTGGCAACCACGAGCGCGTCCGCCGAAGCATCCAGCGCCACGATGCGCGCTCTCGGACATTTCACCGCCAGCGCAATGGCAATGCACCCGCTGCCCGTGCCGAAATCGAGGGCGGTTGATGGTTGAGAGTTGAGCGTTGAGAGAAATTCCCACCCGGCTTCGGCGAGCAGTTCCGTTTCCGGGCGCGGCACGAGGACGTTGCGGTTCACGGCCATTTCCAGTCCGCAAAATGAAGTCGAGCCGACGATGTGTTGCAGCGGCTCGCGCTGGCCGCGCCGCTTCACCAACTCGCGCACCGCGTCCAGCTCCGCATCGGAAAGGGTGCGCTCGAAGTTCAGGTAGAGCTTCATGCGCGGCAGTTGGAGGAGGTGCGCCAGC
>CAYHFK010000120.1:0-13507 GCA_964355895.1 uncultured Bifidobacterium sp.
AGGAATGGAGATTTTCCCAAATTCATTTCTTTACGCTCTTTGGTTCTTTTGCGGCTATTGACCCGCCGTTTTTAAGTTTATGCGACGCAGGTTGAATGTCGGTGGCGGACCCGCCTGCTAGTATGGCGACACCGCCGTTTCGTAACGTCCCGAGGCTCCGGATCGAGCTGTCGGCAGGTCGGGCGCGTCACTCCGTGCGCGCCGCAGATGGGCAAGGCCTCCCCCCGAACGGCGCGCACGGAGTGACGCCCCCTACCAAACATGCAGCGAAACTTTTTTGTCACAGTACTAGGTGTCCGTGTCATGCTGGGGTAAGCGTAGTCACCGTTCGAGTTTCAATTCCGCGCGTCCGGTGGTGTTTTGGTCACCGCGCCGGTGTCGGCACGAAATTGCTCGCCAGCGCTGACCCGTTTTGCCGGTTCGGTTGTCGTGCGGATGTTGAGCGCTCCTTTCAGGACCCTCACGGTTCCCGGAAGACTATAGGCGAACTCGGTTTCCTGGCCCTCGGCCTCCTTTCGAAGCGGGGTCAAGCGCATCGGAATCTTGTCGCCGAGGAGCTCGATGTTGTAATCGGAAGTCCGGTCAAGAGTCATAAGCATCCGCCCGAGCGCCAAACGCAAATTGATCCCCCTCACCTCAACGGCGCCGACTTGCCGCGAATCGAGCCTGATTACACTTAGGATAGAATTCGAGGAAATCTGCACCATGCCCTGACCGCCTGCCATTGATCCAATTAGTTGCATGTCCACGGTCGAGGCTTTGTCGGGTGCAGTCTGTATGACCGAACCTTCACTCAACTCGTCGCCCACGCGCAACGTCCTCCAGCTCGCCCGGTTGGTAGTATAGCGCGCATCCCCCACCAGGCTGATAACTTTGACGAAGAGTCGGGCCGAATCACCGGCCGGAGCCGGTGCGGCGACCGAAAGCCACAGGACGGCGCTAAGAAGTAGGGCCGTGGTTTTCGTCGCACTCCTTTTTGAAGTTCGTTTCATACGGTCGAAAGGCTTAAAGAACTGAGTGGTGCGGGTGACCCGGCACGTCGGTATTGGTAACTGACTTGGCTCGCCCTGGATTACGCCATCGATTTTGTTAGCACTTTGGTGGTGCATACTGAACACGAAAAAGACGGAACAAAAGCCTTGGTAAAAACCAAACGGCCGAAATAGCCGCCCAGTGGATGATGAAGGCCAGCGCCACAATGCCACCGGCAATCAGCGGAACTGCCGGATGAACGCTGCGGAAAAAAAGCCAACACGACGCTGTCGCCAGCACAAACACAACGAGCGGAGGCAACCACAGCGGAACATGATAATGCCGACGAAGCAGGTCGCTCAGGATGGCTGCACCTCCCAAGATGGCCGTGATGACTGCTGCGAACAGGATGACGCCGAGGACAAAGATCGAAAAAAACATCGGGCCTCCGGGATCATTGCCAATCGCCATAAAGATGAGGCACGCCGTGATTGGCGCGACAATAAAGAAAGCAAAGCAAACACCAGCCGCCGCAATGTGCAAAAGGAGGAGCGGCAGCAGTGGACGGCGTTCCTTTGGGGATTGTGCGGTCATGGGCTAACAGTATCAATCAGTCAAAGTCAGATGGAGCGTTGTTGGGCTGGGTTTCGCTTGGTTCATGGGGCTACCCTAGGCCGGGCCCATGGGCGCGTCAATTTCAGACTCAAGGATGTGCATCGGAAGCCGAGGGGACGCTTGGGTGTCAATCCCATGGGCGCATCAGGTAGGGGAGGCGGCGTGGTTTCGGTGTTAAGAGTAAGCTGAAGAGCTTCGTTCAAAACGGTAGCCGCGGACGTGAGTCCGCTCGAATTTCCGAACCCTTTGAGCCGACTCACGTCGGCGGCTACGGGGTTTTGAAACGGCCTCTGAAGATTACGATTAAGAGCGGCGCGAACGGATTGCCTCCCGGTCACGACGTTTTCCATCATCCACGGGGCCGGACATTCCACAGGAACGCCAGCAGCCCCGTCGCAATGACGGTGCAAACCACAATGGAAACCAACGCCGCGTTCCAACCGTGGTGTTGTGAAATCCACCCCAGCCCCTTCCCTTGGATCACGCGCCCGACATAGCCGAAGAAGCCCACGAAACCCGCCGCCGTGCCCACCGCTTTCTTCGAGGTCAGGTCCAGCGACATCACGCCGGAGAACATCACCGGGACATAAACAAAAAAACCGATCACCGCGAAGAGCACCATGTCGAGCCAGAGCATTTCCGCCGGCACGATCAGGATGCCGCAAAACGCGAGCAGGAGGGGAAGCATCGCGATCGCGCTCACGCGGCCACGTCGCCCGCCGAGTTTGTCGGAGAGCCAGCCCATGGAAAGCATCCCGGCGGCGCCGGCAAATTCAATCACGGTGGTGCTGAAGCCGCCTTCGGTCAGGGACGCGCCTTTGACTTCTTTGAGGTACGTCGGCCCCCAATCCACCATGCTGTAACGCGCGATGTAAACGAACATGTTGGCGAGGGCGAGCACCCAGAGCATCCGGTTGGGCAGGATGTATTTCAGGAACATTTCCTTAAAACTCAGTTCGCGTTCGTGCCTTTCCGTTTCGTCTGGCGGCCAGTCGTTTTTGTATTCCTCCACGGGCGGCAAGCCTTCGGCTTGGGGCGTGTCCCGCATGCGCCAGAACAGATAAATGGCGCCCAGCGTGGCGATGATGCCGGGCACGTAGAACGCCGACTGCCAGCCCCACATTTCCGCGCATTTCGCGGCGAGATAACCGGCGATGCCGCCGCCGATGTTGTGCGAGACGTTCCAGACGCCAAAGATCGTGCCGCGTTCGCGCGCGCTGTACCAGTGCGAGAGTCCGCGCGTGCAGGGGCCGTAACCCATGCCTTGCACGAAGCCGTTGAGCGTCCAGAGCAGAACGTGGGCGGGGTAGTTCGACGTCGCGCCGAAAAGGAAATTGAGCCCGGCGGTCAGGAGCATGCCGACGGCCACGTACTTGCGCGCATCGCTGCGGTCGGCAAAGTAACCCATCACGAATTTGCCGATGCCGTAGGCGATGGCCGTGCCGGCGAGAATGTCGCCGATCATCGCCTTGTCGTAATGCAGGGCCGCGCCGATTTCCTTGGAGACGGGCGCGAAATTGTTGCGCACGACGTAAAACATGGCGTAGGCCATGAACGCCGCTTCAAAGACGCGCCAGCGGTATTGGGGATAAAGCCGGTCCACCTCGGCAGGCGGCAGGCGAGCCGTGGGCGGCGCGGGCTTAAACCACTGGAAGACGCGGCTGATCATTTTGCTGCGGGAACTCGACAGAGGATGAGGAACTTTCCGCCGGCGGGCAACCTGCAACCGTGCGATAGCGCAGCAGTTCGGCGGCGCGCTGTTCGTTGGTCCAGCCCAGAAACTCACCCATCCAATGCGCCCCGTGTTCCGCCTTCAGCGCGGCGTCGCGATGGTAATAGTGCCAGCTCGTCCGCCGCACCATCACGTCGTCGAGATGCACAGCCCACTCGTTGGCGCAGTAATGCTCGACCACGCGCCGACAGAATTCCGGCGGGAGAATGCCGCTGATGTTCTGGGTTTCACTCGCGGGGAGCAGCAGTTCCTCCGCCGTGCGACACGGCGCGGCAAATGGCGGCAACGCATTTGATTGCTTCAACGATTTAACAATGCGATCCACGGCCTGCTCCGCCATGAGCCGGTAGGTGGTGAGTTTGCCGCCCGTCACATCCCACCAGCCGGGTTCGGGATTCTTGATCTCGTGCGAGCGGGAAATATCCGACGGTTTGCCGTTCGGGTCCGCCAGTAGCGGGCGCAGTCCGGCCCAGGAACTGATGACATCCGCGGCGGTGAGTTTCGTTCTGGGGAAAAACTGATTCGCGATTTTCAGAACGTAATCAATATCCACCGCGTCGGCGCTGACTTCATCCACTGGGCCTTCGTAGTCGGTGTCGGTGGTGCCGAGGATGGTGCGCTCGCCCCACGGAATCGCGAACAGGATGCGCTTGCCCTCGGTCATGACGACGGTCTCTGACACCGCCACCCGGCTCCGCTCCACCACGATGTGGATTCCCTTGGTCACGCGGAGCTTCACCGCGCTGTGCGGCAAGCCGTCGGCCCACGGCCCGGTGGCATTCACGATGTGGCGAGCTTGAATGGGCAGCGGTTTTCCGGTCAAGGCGTCTTCGACTTCGCAGTCCCAAGAATTGCCATCGGTCGTGTCGGTGGCAGGGCGCGTCACTCCGTGCGCGCCGTCGTCGCCAGACACGTGCCCGGCGCGCACGGAGTGACGCGCCCTACCTGCATCAATCCGCGTTGCATTCTTGAAGCGACAGTAGTTCACGAGCGTTGCCCCCGCCTTGGCCGCCGAGCGGAGCGTGTCCAGCGTGAGGCGGGCGTCGTTGGTAAATCCATCGTAATAACGCACGGCACCGTTGAGGCCGTCAGCGCTCAAGGTGGGAACTTTGCACATCACCTCCTCCGGGTTCAGCCACGTTGACTTGCCGAGATTGCGCCCGCCGCAGAGCAGGTCGTAAATCTTTACCCCGATCTGCAACTGCCAAAGCCGCCAGTCTTGGTTGCCGCGATAGGTCGGAAAAATAAACGGCAACGGCTCGGCGAGGTGCGGCGCGATGTGGTGAATGATCTTCTTCTCGACGCTCGCTTCATGCACCAGGCCCACCCGCCCCTGCGCCAGATAGCGCAGGCCGCCGTGGAGCAAACGACTGGAGCGACTGCTGGTGCCGAAGGCGAAGTCGTGCTGTTCGACCAGGCCGGTTTTCAATCCGCGCATCGCGGCATCGCGCGCGATGCCGGAACCAACGATGCCGCCGCCGATGATCAACACGTCGAGAGTCGCCTGCTGGAGTGCTTGGAGCGTGTTCCCTCTGGACGGGCTGAGTTTCATTCCGGTTTGTCGCTGCGCGCGACCCTGAGTTTCTCGCCGAGCGCGGCCAGGTCGGCGACCACCAAATCCGGCGGCGGCGATTGGCGCGCGGCCTCTTCGGTGGTGGCTTCGCCGGTGAGCACCAGCACGCCCAGGGTGCCGGCGTGCCGGGCCATGACGATGTCGGTGTAGAGCCGGTCGCCCACCATCACCAAATGCTCCGGGCGCAACTCCAGTTTTTGCAGAAGCCCGCGCAACATCTGCGGCGACGGCTTGCCCAGCACCGCATCCGGGCCACGACCGGTGGCTTCCTTGAGGGCCGAGCAGATGGCGCCGCAATCCACCCAGACCGTCGGCTCATCGGTGGGGCATACGCGGTCGGGATGCGAAGCGAGAAAGGGTTTTCCCTGCTTGATCCAGTAAGCCGCGCGGCAGAGGCGCGCGAAACTCAGTTCCGTGTCGAACCCCACAAGGACGGCATCCGGCTCGTCGCCCGCGTTGTCTGCGGTGAGCGAAAATCCGGCGGAGGAAATCTCCGTGCGCATGCTGATGGTGCCGAGCACAAAAAGGCGACGGACCGAAGGCATGGCTTCGCGCAGAAACTCAATCGTCGCATTCGTCGAGGTGTAGATTTGGTCCGCGGTGGCCGCGATGCCCATGGCGTGTAAGTGGGTGACGTAATCCTTGACGCTCTTGGAGGAGTTGTTCGTCAGAAATGTGTAGCCGATGCCCAGCCCGGTGAGTTGCGTGAGAAACGGCCGGGTGAAATCGAACAGCGTGCCCCCACGGTAAATCGTGCCATCCATGTCGAGCGCGACATGGCGAATTTGGCGTAACCGATTCTGCATGGTGCCAACCGGGCGGGTGAACGCCTTGGGTGCGGTCAGGTTATCAAATAGTGGCGACATAGAGCAACTGGGGGTTTGGCGGTAATGGGGCGGAGGGGGATCGCGACCGGTCTTTTACTGACACCGCCCGAGATTCGACAATGATCCAGAGCGCTACCACACGCTTGCGGCCAACGCGCATTTTCTGGTTTCAGATTTTCTTTCACCCTTTTACCCGGCCCCAGATCAACATTCTTGGATTCGTTGACTGACTCATCAATCCACCCGGCGGGTCGCGCGCTCCTGCATCCAAAGGACGTCTTTGTTGAACTCGCTGCCGAGCGGAGTGGGATACGGCTGGACCACGCCTTTCAGCGGGGCCTTCAAAATTCTCGGACTGGACCACTTCTTAAGCTCAGAATGGCCGTCGGCGAAGGAAAAACCGCCGGCGCCCCCGTGATAACTCGCGGGATAATCCACAATGGATGCGGTCTTTGTCGGGTAGGTCAACATGTCCACGACGAACATGCCGTCATTGATGCTGTCCTCGCGTTCGTCGAGAAACACGAAGGTCATGGACGGCCCCGGGGCTTTGAAATCCGAGGACCGGCGGTAGATGCGGTACTCGCCGCTCGAATTCCCGTAACCAGTATTCGACCAGTTCATGGGCCGGTTTTCCCCACGTCCGCCCACCCAATTAAGCATGGACATGGTGCGGACGCGCGGAAAGAGCTTGCCGGTGTAACTAATCGTGCTCCGGTCGGAAGGGCACTTGAAAATGGCGGCATTTTTTCCGCAATAAGACCAAAGCAGGCTGGTCTTGATATTGACATCCACATTCCAGTTTTCCTGGCTGCTGCTGTAATCCAACCAGCCGCCCACCCACTCAGACGGACCGTGCTTGACGTAGGGCAGGACTTCCTGATTGTCGCCCACGTACATTTGCCAGGCCAGCATCAACTGGCGATGGTTGTTCATGCACTGGATGCCCTGCGCCTTGGCTTTGGCCCGGGTTAGCGCGGGCAGCAACATGGCGGCGAGAATGGCAATGATCGCGATGACCACCAGCAACTCGATCAACGTGAAAGCCTCGAGCCAGGCGCTCCGTCGTTTTCGCTTCAATTGGATTCTCATGATTGCTTCCGCTGTCAGGCGCCGCCGGTTGCACCCGGCGGCGCCGCATATTTCTGATCGGCGGTTCAGGGCGATGGCCGCGGCAACTATGGCAGTTTTGTCGCTTGCACGCGGTAGAACAACTGTCCGGCGACCGCATTCGTATCGGTGTATTGCCGGGCGGTCAGATCGCCCGAATAGTTTGTCAGGGTGGTCAAGGACGCGCCTCGTTGCACCTGATATTTCACCGCGCCGCCATCTTCCCAACCCAACTGCACTTGCAAGCCTGTGCGCACGGTGTTCGTAATGCTGAAGGGGGCGACCACAAAGGCTTCGTTGTGGAAGATGAGCAACCGGCCCCCGCCGTTTGCAACGCTGGAGTCACTGACGACCAGAAATGCGCCGTTGGTCGCGAAGGTCATGTTTGGCTCATTGAAGTCAATCTGCAAATCCAACCGGTCCGGGCGGGTGAGGGGGAACGTCAACTCCTTCGTGTCCGGTGTGGGCGTGCCCGTGGTTGAATCCACTGACCAAACCTCGTCCAACCCGTCGTCGGCAACCCAGATCCGACCCGTGGTCGGGTCCACTGCGATCCCCGTCGGGAGGTAGGAAAGGAGCGGATCGCTATACAAGGTGGTTGGGATGAGCGAGCGCACTGCGCCGCTGCCATCCACCGCGTAAAGGGTTGCGTCCTGATTCAAACACACGATTTCGCCCGATGTCGCCAGCGGGGCGATCGCGTTCAGTTCGCCGGTGCCCAAGGTGAAGGTGTCTGGCCCGGCGAGGAAGTTCGTGTAACTGGTGTGGCCATTGGTGATTGCGGGATCCACCAGGTAGAGCGCGTTGTAGGCGTTCCCATCGCTGCCGCGATCGGCGATGACCAGCATGTTGCCCGTGCCCAGCGTCCCGTTGAAGGAAGCGGGAGCGAAACTCAGCGCAATCGGGTCGTCGTCAGTATCCGAATTGAGGTTTTCCCCAAAACCCGAGATAACGTCTTCCACCACACTGGTGGCCCACGGATCGCTCAAGCGCTTGAGGGCGGCCGTGAAGTCTTCGGTCCACCACAGGGTGCCGTTGGGGCCGACGGCCAGCCCGGACGGGTGATCCAATCCGCTGACGATGGGAGTTGCGTCGAGCGCCCAGTTGCCACTGGCCACCTTGTGCGCGCGGCGGATGCTGCCGCTGCCGGCGGAATCATCGGCGAAGATAATGGAAGTGTTGTCGCGCGGGTCAACGGTCACTCCGGTGATAACCTTCCCGGGGATTTTAAGGACGGTCAGGTTTGTGAACCGGCTTCCCGTGATGGTGGGGGTGTAGGATTCCGGCATGGGCGCCGAATTATTCACCAAAGATTTGATCTCGATGTCATCAATGTAAACCGGCGGATGATTCGTGCCGTTGGATGAAGCCCAGCCCGCGCTGAAAACTGGTCCCACCGCCGAACCAATAAACACCGCGCGGTCCACCACCAAGGTCGGGTTTACGCTGCTGGGATTCTTGATAATCGTGTAATTGCCCTGACTGACGGAGGTCGTCAATCGGAATTCTTCCCATACATTCGGGGTATAATCCGCGCCGGAATCCACCCAGCCAGTGGTGTACAAGATCAACGAAGTTGCATCACCGACGACCGGGGCCGTGGCGCGAATGCCCCAACCGTAAAGCGCGCAATCGCCTGCCTCGCTAACCCCGCCCTCTTTGCCGTAGATGGACATGCGCAGGTAAACCGCGTCCGGTGATGGATTGAAGGCCACTGCCTCCGGCACCTTCGCCCACCAGGTGATTTGGACGTCGCTTTGCGGCGTTTGGCCCCAAGCGATGGCGACGGCGGCCCGCTGACCGGCTTCGAGCTTCAGACACTTGGACCCGGACCGGGGACTGTCCGTGACAACCTGCACCTTGCCGTCCGCCAAGTTCTTCCCCGCACCCGTACCGTCTGATTCTACCGTAATCCAGGTCCCTTGCGGGTCGGCATCGTCCTCCGAACCTGTTCGCGCCGGATAACCCTCAAATCCTTCCGTGAAGGTGTTTGTGATGTCTAGCGAACCGTCCACCGTCAAAGTCATGTCATCCAGCGCAAAATATCCGTCATCGTCCGTATTGCCTTCGTGTTGAATGCGGATGTTAACCGGCAGCGGGGCGTCAGTGCGGGCGAGATCGCCATTCGTCCAGGCATTCACCATGTCATCAAGATAAAACGCGAACGACCGGTTCAGCGGATTGATCACAATCCGGTGATGCTGCCAGGTGTCTGGGGTATAATTAGTGCCCATCGACACCCAAGCGCTGGCGGCCGCGGGTTGAATGCCACCCAAACTGATACCGTCGTAATTTTCCAACCCGGTGGAGTTGGTAACATTCGCCTGCCGGTAGGCGATGTAGTCGTCGCCGTTTAGGTCGCCGCCTTCCGCGCGCATGCTAACCCTGAAGCCGCGGTCGGTCGTCTCTGTCCTCGTAATTTTCACCCAGAAATCCCACTGGTAATTCGTGCCCGTCCTGGGCCCATCCAGATTAAATCGGGCTTCGGTGCCCGCCCGCAGGAGCAACGAATGCGGACTGGAGTGAGAATCCCAATTGATCAATTGCACGCCGCTGCCCGCCAAACCGGGAGCTACCGGATTATCGTCTGCCATTGTGCCGTTGAACTCCGGCACTGCCGGGTCCGCGTCCGACGTGTCCACCAATGACGTCGCCGCTCCGGGGTAGGCGTCAAAGTTGTTGGTGAACAGAACGACCGTTGCGGCGGTTAGATTTGCCGCACTCAGGCAGGCAAGCACAACGATGAGCGGCGTCCAACGCCAGTTTCCAAGTGCGCTTCGGCGGTCGGGTTTCTCTCTGGTTTGTTCAGATATGTGGGTTTTCATAGGTATTTTGGTTTGAACTGCATTGGAGTCGTGGCCCTGATGGATGACGTGATATGTGTCGATTATGCCTCTCAGCAATTTGGTTCTCGGTTGCCCATCGATTATCACACAAACTTGACGCTCTAAGCATTCGGATCGGTATCGATTAGATTGTTTGTGCGTTGACGCACTAAGTATCCACAAATGCCAAAATCGGTCAATAGATTTCTAAAGCATTTTAAGTAGCCCCTTACCGGACTGCTTTCGCCGCGAAGCGGTACATGTCGCCGCGATAGATGGAATCTTCCATCTCGATGATCAAATCCTTGCCGCAAAATGAAACCCCTGCGACCCGGAACGCGGGCACCGGCTTGTCCAGGTTGAAATGCTTCAATTGCGCGCCATCCAACAACACGGCACTGACCATCTGGTTGATCTCCGTCAGATGAATGCCGTAGTCCTTGGCAAAAATGGCGTAGAGCGACTGCTCAAGATTCTTGCGATGGATGTCCGGGCAAAGGCCCAACGAGATGTAGCGCGTCTCCTTCATCAACGGTACGCCGTCGGCATAGCGGATGCGCTCGATTTCGCAATACGGACCTTTCAGCGTGAACTCGCGGCCATTGACGGTCTGCTTGTGATCCGAGTTATGCAGATGAAATCCCGTCAACTTGGTGGCCGGCTTGCGTCCGGCCTCGATCATGTTTTTCGTGAAACCAAAAATCCGGTTGATGGCCCGCACCACGGTTTGGTCTTTGACGAAGGTCCCCTTCCCTTTCATCCGCGTGACCCAGCCTTCCTTTTCCAATTCGTGCAGGGCCTTGCGCGCCGTCGTGTTGCTGACCTGAAATTTCTCGATGATCTCGTTTTCCGAAGGCACCGGCGAACCGGGCAGCAGGGTGCCCATCTGGATCATGCCGATGACTTCGCGGCTGATCTGGAAATATTTTGGCGGGCTATGTTTTTCAGTGTTCACGTTTTGCGGCTGACACAGCAATTAAGAGATTCCCCCCTGCCCTTGTCAAGGAGCGCGCGAGTCGAGAAGACTTTTTGCGGCGGGAAGCGGCGCGCCCCGCCGCTTTGGACGGTGCGCGCCCACCCCAAAAGCGGTTTCCCCATTTAGGGGGTAGGAATAATCTCGACGCCATTGATTTCAGGATTATCCACGCCGCTGGTGAAAGTGATGTCGAGTTTGCCATCGGCGATTTCCACGTTGACCGTCTCAACATGAGCGCGCCGCGGACCGCCGGCCTTCACCCAGACATCAAAATCGTTGAACTGCCGGCCTTCGACGTTGATGGAAAAGACGCGCTCGCCCGGAGCGGTGATGCCGTCATACGTTTCGGCGAAATGGAGTTTCACCACATACTTGCCATTGGGCAGCGGCTGGGAAAATGAATTCATGCCCCAATGCTCGGTGCGATACAGGCCGGCATCCTTCGTATTGGCAATCTCCATGTCCTCCGCCCGGGTAACGACATCGCCACCCGCAAAGCCGCGATCCGCGAGCCAGATGTTGCCGCTTGAATCGGTAAAGTCGGCCTCAGCGCCGGCACTGATGCGGATTACTGCCTTTGCTGGCGCGACCGGCTTCGCATCGTAAACAATCGCGCGGCTGATGATGAGTTTCTTGCCTTTGCTGCGCGGGTCAGCATCGTCGCGCATGACCAGGCGCAAGGTGTGTTCGCCCGGCTTCAGCCCGTGGATGCGCCACAAATCGTTGTCATGGGTGTTCGGTACGATGTAGGCATCGGCAACCAGCTCTTGTTTTGCTCCGTCCAGGTAAACGTCGGCCCGTCCGCCATACTTGGAGAGATCGCCGGCCAGGGCAACGCCGGTGCCGTTGAATCTGAGCGTCGCGGCGCTGCCTGCACCCTCGGCGACCCGGGTGTCAATCTTATCGCCCCAAAGATAGCCAACCGCTTCCATCCATTTGTCCTGCCAGTCCCAAGCGGCGTCTTTACACCCCACCACCTGCGTCGGCACGCCGAAGTTCGCCTGCTCCAACGGTGGCGCCTGGGGCGATTGCTCGGGGATCACGACTTCAGTTTCGCTCACCTGACCGCCCGCTTGCTTGATCACTGCCAAGGTGCGCGCTTCGGTGGACTTCACAATGTCGTTAAACGAGTACTCGGTGAAACTGAACTTCGTGTCGGCGAGCTTGGCGATCTCGGGCTTGTAGGATTCAGGAATCTTCGCGTAGCCGATCATCGCCCCGAGCACGCCGAGCGCGCTGGAGGGATTGCAATCGGAGTCCTGACCGCAGCGTGTGGCAATTTCCATCGTCTGTTGCCAATCGCCTTTGCCATAGAGCAGGCCGAACGCGATGTAGGCACCGTTGAGTTTGGCGTCAATGTTGAAGTCGCGAAACACGCCGTCGGGACAGGCGTCGTCCTTGTCCCACTTCGCCTCCACGCGCTGCCAGACCTTGCGCCAGTCCTTGGGCTCTTGCGCCGACCACGCGAGGAGATCGCTCACGAGCTTCGCGTAGGAGCTGTCGGCAGGGATGCAGGCCAGGCCCGCGGCCACAACTTTGCGCGGGTCCGTCTCGAAGTAGGCCGCCGTGTACATGCCGCAAACGAACATGCCGCCGTAGAGGCCGTCGCCGTAATTCATCACGCGGCCAACGCGGTCGCAGTATTGATTCGAAACCTGCGGCAGGCCGGGACACATGATGCCGATGAAGTCGGCCTCGATCTGAAAATCAATATCGTCCGCGTGAATGTTGTAACGCGGATGTCCGGACAGCGGCGCGGCGAGGCTGCGGTTGAGGTTGCGGCGCGCGCCGGCGTTGGCGTGCCAGAGTTCGTATTTGGAATGCTTGAACGCTTCGCCGTAGTCGGCGGTGGTGGCGTCGAGGCCGACGGTGTCCATCACGCGCGCAAACGTCATCTCGACGTAGAGATCGTCCTGCCCAATGGCGTTTTTGAGCGGTTCGCCTTTGATGTCGCCTTCGATGATTTTGCCCAGGGATTTGAATTCCGTCGGCGCGCCGTACGCCACGCCGATCATCTGCCCTGCCCACGCACCGCGAATCTTGTCGCGCAGCCCGTCGCGCGCGAGCGTGCGCGAACCCGCCGGCGCGCAGTTAGTTGGCGCGGGGAGGCAGACCACAGCGACAAACGCCGCCAGCATGCAGACAACTCCCTTGGGCGCGCTGGTTAACAGTGGTTTTTTCATATTGGTTGGTTGGTTCAGTTTGTATGGGTGGATTGCCGGGGCGGGGCGAAGCGCTGACCGAGCTGGCGTCCGCGCGGTTCGTAGAACTGGACGGCCTCTTCAAATTCCAAACCCGCTTCGGGATGGAACGCGGGCCTCATTTCGCCAGCAAGCGTTCGATCCGGCGATAGACTTCAGCGGCGGGAACTGGTTTGACTTTGCCGGAACGCACCTCATCGCGGCGGCGAAGGGCCTCATCGGCCCATTCCCTTTCCAATTCGGCGTCTTCGAGACTGGCAAGCAGGCGTTCTGCCAGATAAACGCGCTCTTTGGCAGGCAATTGCTCCACGGTTTCGGCGATGTTCTTCAACGCAGCAGTCATGGCTGAACTGTAGCCGGCCATTGCCGGTTCGCCAAGTGTCCATTCGGCTTCAAATAATCCCCGCCAGTTCCTGCAACGTGCGCCAGTTGTCGAGGCGTTCTTGTTTGGCTTTGAGCAACGTCTCGCTCGGGTCGGTTCGTAGCGGCGGGCATCCTGCCTGCCGTAGAGCCGTGGCTTCCAGCCCGGCGGAAGAAGCTCACGCAACCACCGCGACGATTGAAATTCCGAGCGCCCCGCCACGTCGAGCGCTGTTCCGGGCGGCAGGATGCACGCCCTCCACGGCAGCCACGGATGGCTGCCGCTACCTCAAATAATCCCCGCCAGCTCCTGCAA
>CAYHFK010000121.1:0-13491 GCA_964355895.1 uncultured Bifidobacterium sp.
CGGGTGCGGATCCAACTGGCGGCGAATAACCCGGGGAATGCTTTCAAGCGCGAGCCGCTGGAACTGCTGGTGCCACTCACCACGCAAGCGCGAACGAACCAAGCGACGACGGGAGGGGCGGGCGGATGAAACTGCGCGTGCCAAACAATCGGAGCGCCGAGCACCGTCTCGGCGTGTCCCAAAGCGAAGTCACCAACTCGCCGAGGCGGTGCTCAGCGCTCCAAAGCGGCTCCGTGCTCATCATCGTGCTCTGGATCGCGTTCGGACTGGTGGCGATCACGCTGTATTTCGCGAACGCCATGAGTTCGGAATTACGGGCGGCGGACAATCGCATTTCCGCGCTGGTGGCGGACCAGGCCCTCGAAGGCGCCGCGCGTTACGTCACCCGCGTGCTGACGGAGCAAGCCACCAACGGCATCGTGCCCTACGTCACCGACTATGCCAACGAAGCCGTGCTAGTGGGTAACGCCCATTTCTGGCTCATTGGCCGGGACGACGGCCAGGGCTCGCCGAATCAGATCGCGTTCGGTCTGGTGGATGAGGCATCGAAGCTAAATCTCAACACCGCCACCGTGGGTATGCTGGAACTGCTGCCGCGCATGACGCCGGAGCTCGCCGCCGCTATCGTGGACTGGCGCGATGCGGACAGTGACGTTACCGCTGGCGGCGCGGAGGCGGAAACGTACGGCCGCCTGCGACCTCCGTATCTGTGCAAGAATGCGCCGTTTGATTCGGTGGACGAACTGCGCCTCGTGGCCGGCGCCACGATGGACATTCTCCTCGGTGAAGATGCGAACCGGAACGGCATTCTGGACCCGAACGAAACCGACGAGGATCGTGACGGAGTGGCCGATCCGGGCCTCCTCGAATACGTCACCGTGTGCAGCCGCGAACCGAATACCCGGAGCGACGGTTCGGCGCGCATCCGCATCAGTGACCGGGCCCAGTTGCAATTGCTCCTCACCCAGGCTTTCAACGAGGCGCGGGCAAATCAGATCAGCAACCGCCTCACTGGCCCGATTTCGAGGAGTCCGCTCGAGTTTTATCTGCGCAGCGGCATGAGCGCCGAGGAGTTTGCCCAGATCGAAACCGAAATCACCACCGCCGGCGGTCCGATCATCGAAGGCCGCGTGAATGTCAACACCGCGAGCGCGGCAGTATTGGCTTGCCTGCCCGGCATCGGCGACGACAAGGCGCTGGAACTTGTGAACTACCGGCTCTCCAACTCGGACAGCATGGATTCGGTTGCATGGGTGGCGAAGGTTTTGAGCCGCGCCGAAGCGATTGAGGCCGGGCCGTTCCTGACCGGCCAGAGCTATCAATTCACTGCGGACGTGGCGGCACTAGGTCCGTTTGGACGCGGTTATCGGCGCACGCGGTTTGTTTTCGACCTGAGCGAGGGGGCGCCGAAAATTATTTATCGCCAGAACCTCGGTCATCTCGGCTGGGCCCTCGGCCGGGAAACGCGCCAGACCTGGCTGGCCACGGCAACGCCATGATTGATTTGAAGAAAATAACTTCGTTGCGCCGGCAGAACGCCACGTCGCTGCTCGGCCTTGCGCTGGACGGCAGCCGATTGGAAGCCGTCTGGTTGAAGCGCGTGAACGGCGCCCTGCAAGTTCAGGCGTCGTTCTCGGTGGCGCTTTCGCTGGATCCTCTCACGGCGGCGCCGGAACTTGTGGGGCGCGAGATTCGCAATCACCTCGACGCGGCCGAAATTCGCGAACGCCGTTGCGTCGTGGCCCTGCCGCTCAAGTGGGCAATGGCCGCGCATACCCCGCTGCCCCAACTTCCGGAGGCGGATGTTGCGAGCTTCCTGCAAATCGAGGCGGAGCGCAGTTTCCCGTGCGACGTTGCGACGCTCGTCACCACCACGTCGTTCTGCCAAGTCGAGTCCGGTCAGCGTCACGCGGCGATCCTTGGCGTGCCCCGAAATCAAGTCGCGACCCTCGAGGCGGTGTTGCGCGCGGCAAAGCTGCAGCCGGAAAGTTTTTCGCTCGGCATCACGGCCTTGCAGCCGGCGGACCGGGAGGGCGCCCTTGCCCTGACAATTGGCGAAAGCCACGTCGGATTGCAGGTGACGTGTGGCGGCGGCGTGGTGGCGTTGCGCGCGCTCGAAGGCGCCATGGAGAGCGAAGGCGGTCGGCGGATTTTGCGCGGCGACCTGGTGGCGCGGGAAGCGCGCATTACGCTGGGTCAGTTGTCGGAGGAACTACGCGCCACGGTGCGGCAGGTGCGCGTGTTCGGTCCCCCCGAACTCGCTCAACAATTGGCGGATGAAATCCATCGCCGGCTCGCGGTGATGAATTTACAGGTGGCTGCCGTTTCCGCCTACGACCCGAAGGAATTTGGCGTCCCGCTTCCGCCCCACGCGCCGGTGTCCGCCGCGTTCAGTCTGGCGGCGGCCCAACTGGTCGGGCGCCGGACGGCGTTCAACTTTCTGCCCCCGAAGATTTCGCCGTGGCAACAGCTCACTTCCCGCTATGCCACGGGCAAGTTGCGCCAGGCCGGGGCGGTTGCCGGGGCGGTGCTCCTGCTCGTCATTGCGGCGTTCGGCGTTCAGCAGTTTCAACTCTGGCGGCTGCGCGTGCGCTGGGCGGACATGCAAGCGCGGGTGGGCGAACTGAAAGCCATGCAGCAAAAGATTCGACAGTATCGCCCGTGGTTCGACGAGTCGTTGCGGAGCTTGAGCATTCTGCGGCAGCTCACCACATCGTTCCCGGAAGACGGGGTGGTGACCGCCAAGACGGTGGAAATACGCGACGCAAACCTGGTCACCTGCACCGGCACGGCCCGCGACAATGCTTCGTTGTTGCGCACCCTGGCCAAGCTGCGCGACGCCGGCAACGTGTCCGATTTGAAAGTGGACCGGATTCAAGGCAAGTCCCCCATCCAATTCACGTTCGACTTCCGATGGGTCGAGGGAGGCAACCATGCAAATTAAGAACCGGCAACAGATGTTGATCTTGGCGGCCCTCGCGGGACTGGCCCTGCTCGTGGGCGATTCCCTGATTTTCTCGCCGCTGGGGAAGGCGTGGAAGGCGCGTTCGGAAAAGATCGCCGAGTTGCGCCAGCAGGTTGAAAAGGGCGAGCGGTTGTTGAAGCACGAGGAAAGTTATCGCACGAACTGGGCGCAGATGCAGACGAACACGCTGCCGCACAACCCCTCGCTGGCGGAGCAGCAGGTGCTGCAGGCGTTTGACAAGTGGTCGCAGGACAGCCGCATCAGCGTGAACTCGATCACGCCGCAGTGGAAGCGTGACAGCGACGATTTCACCACGCTCCAATGTCGCGTGGATGCCTCGGGCACGGTCGGGACGTTGAGCCGTTTTCTCTTCAACATTGAGCAGGACCCGATGGCGCTGAAGATCGAGTCGGTGGAAATTACGGCGCGGGACAAGGAAGGGGCGCAACTCTCGCTGGGGCTGCAGATCAGCGGATTGGTGTTGAACCTGCCGGAGGAGAAGCGATGAAAAGGAACTGGGCGTCTATAGTCCAAAGTCTAAAGCCTAACGTCCTGCTGCTGCGGACGCTGATCGGGGGGGCCGTGGTTGTGGCGTGTTCCCAGTCGGCTTTTGCCCAAACGACCAACGCGCCGGCGCGGGCGAGTTACGATTCGTTTCGCATGATCAGCGACCGGAATATTTTCAATCCCAACCGCGTGGCGCGGGGAACGCCGCGCACGGCCCGCAGCGCCACGGCGCCGGCCGCGCACGTCGAGTCGTTCTCGCTCGTCGGCATCATGGGTTACGAGAAGGGGTTGTTTGCGTTCTTCGAGGGCACGAGCGCTAATTTCAAGCAGGTCCTCCAAGCCGATTCCGTGATCGGGCAATACAAAGTGGCGAGCGTCATGCCGGACGTGGTGAAATTATCGTTTGGCACGAATGACTTTGAGATGAAGGTTGGTATGCAGATGCGGCGCGAGGATGAAGGCGAATGGTTTTTAAGCGCCGGGGGCGAAGGCTCGTCGCGGCGGCGCGCCGTCTTTTCGCGGCCGCTGACGAACGGGGAGCCGGGGAGCCTAACCACGACGAACGGAACGGAAGTCGCCGGCAGCGAAAGCGAGCCGGAAGTCATCGTGGTCGAGGGCGAAATGTCCGCGAATCCGGCGGAGGGGGAAGCGCGGCCTGGCAACGGCGCGGCCGCCGCCGGCACCACCACCGATCCGGTGCTTTTGAGATTGATGCAACGACGACAGGAAATGAACCAATGAAAACGATCCCTACACTGATCCTGCTGGCCGGGCTGGCCGCCGGACAACTTTTCGCCGCGGATGAGCCGGTGGCGCCGGCCCCGGCGCAAACTGAATCAACCCCCGTACCGGCCGTGGTGGCGGCCCCCCCCGCGCCCGGCGCGGACGTGGCGGCGGCCACCAACGTCGTTGCCGTCGTGACGAATGGCGAGGCGGGGCTGCGGCTGAATTTTCGCGGCGCGTCCCTGGACCAGGTCTTGAATTATCTCAGCGAGGCGGCCGGGTTCATCATCGTGCTCGACACGAAGGTGAGCGGGAAGATTGACGTGTGGAGCAACACGCCGCTGACCCGGGACGAGGCGGTGAACCTGCTGAACTCGGTGCTGAACAAGAACGGATACGCCGCCATCCGCAACGGACGTACGCTGACGGTGGTGAACAAGGACGAGGCCAAGACCAAGAACATCCCGGTGAAGCAGGGCAGCGACCCCGCTGGAATTCCCACCAACGACGAAATCGTGACGCAGATCATTCCGGTGCGGTTCGTCGAGGTGGTGCAGTTGATCAAGGATCTCCAGCCCTTGGTTTCAACGGCGACGACGATGACCGCCAACGAGGCCGGCAACTCCATTGTGATTACGGACACGCAGGCGAACATCCATCGCGTGGCAAAAATCATCCAGGCCATTGACCAGGGGGCGCAGGACATGACGGAGGTGGAGGTGTTCCGGTTGGAATATGCCGATCCCACGGAAATGGCAACCTTGCTGACCAGCGTGTTCCCGGACGAAACCAAGACCAGCGGCACGCAATCGCCGGTGCAATTTGGCGGTCCCGGTGGCGGTCTAGCCCGTTTTCTAGGGGGTGGCGGCCGGGGCGGCGGCGGCAACACTAGCAGCGGGGGCACCGACCAAAACTCCCGGAATAAGAAACGCGCCCGGGTCATCGCCGTGGCGGACCCGCGCACCCAGTCGGTGATCGTCAGCGCGGCGGGCGGACTGATGGAGCAGGTCCGGGGCATGATCACGCAGCTCGATTCAAATCCGGCGAAGAAGCAGAAAGTGTATGTGTATTCACTGGAGAATGCGGACGCGCAGCAGGTGGAATCGGTCTTGCAGGAGATGTTCCAGAGCACCACCACGCGGAATAACAGCCGCAATTCCCAAAACCAAAACAACGTGCTGCAAAACCGGGCCAACCAGAGTCAATCGGGCACCACCACGACCGGGACGAGCGGCCGAACGGGGACGCGCACCGGCACGCAGGGCGGCGGCGGATTCTAACCGCCTGATCAATACGAGGAAATTATGAGCAACCAAATATTCAACCTGCGGAAACAACTGCTGGTGGCGTGTGGGCTCGGCCTGTTCGCCACGCTGTCCGCCCGGGCGCAATTCCCCGGCGGCGGGTTCGGCGGCGGCGGTGGCCAGAATCAGAACCGCAGCCCCAGCACGACCACCCGCCAGTACAACAGCGCCGGCACCGTGGGCACCGCAACGATTTCCGTGGACCCGGAAACCCGCCAGCTCATCGTCATCACCGACGAGGAAACCAGCATCCAAATCAGCCAGGTCGTCACCAACCTCGACCGCCCGAAGCCGCAGGTGCTCATCAAGGTGGTGTTTGTCGAAGTCACCCACAGCGACGGTTCGGACATCGGGGTGGAAGGCGGATTCACGGGCACGGACAAAGGGGTGACGGGCAACGGCGCCAACGTGTTTGGCTTGTCCGGGCTTAACCAGATCGGCACCAATGTGCAGCGCAACGCCCTGGGGCAACCGGTGCAAAGTTTCATTCCCACGCCGCCGGGCGCCGGGCTTTATCAAATCCTCGGGCAGGATTATCAGGTCACCCTGCGGGCCATTGCGCAGTCCGGGAAGGCCAAGATTTTATCGCGCCCGTCCATTCTGGCCCGCAACAATCAGCCCGCGACCATTCTCGTCGGCCAATCGGTACCGCTGGTCACCAATGTGCGCTTTGATACTTTCGGCAACGCCATCAACTCCGTCTCCTACACCGACGTGGGAATTATTTTGCGCGTGACGCCGTTCATCACGTCGGACGGTCTGGTGGAGATGATTGTGACCCCGGAGATTTCCTCCGTTTCCAAGACCGAATCGGTCACCATTTCCGCCGGGGTCCAGGCTCCGGTCATTGACAAGCGCTCGGCGGACACCGTGGTGGTGACGCCGGACGGCCAGACGGTTGTCATCGGCGGGTTGATCGCGGACGCCAAAACGGAATCGGTCAGCAAGATTCCCTTGTTGGGCGACCTCCCGTGGGTGGGTTTCGCCTTCCGGTCCAAGTCGAAGAAAGATGTCAAAACCGAACTGCTCATCTTCCTGACGCCGCACATTGTGCAAGCGCCTTCCCAACTGGCCGCGCTGTCCACGAAGGAGCAAGAGCAGTCGGGCGTGACCAAGTCAATGAGTGAGGAGGAACTGAGCAAGTTCCTCAACCAACTGCCGACGAAGCCGGCACCGAAAACCTCCAAGCAATTGTTCAAGGACGTTTCGCCCTGATCGCCTCTCGATTCCATGGAAACGCCGCGCCGCCGCTTTTTGATTTACGCGCTGCTCTTCGCCGCGTGGGTGCTGGTGCTGGGCTGGCAGGTGGCGGAGCATTTCCGCGTGGAACGGGCCGCGCGCGCCGAGTTGATCAACCGCGCCAAGGATATTTCCACCACCGTCGGCATCGTCCTGCGCTCCCAACGCCGCTTTGGGGTGATCTCCAAGGAACGCCTCGAATCCGCGCTCACGGAACTCGTCCGGCCCGCCCAGTTGAGCGCGGTGGCGCTGCTCAACGCCGGGGGCGAGGTGGTCGCTTCCGCCGGCGCGCCCGTTGATCTGCAACCCCGGGGGGCGATCCGCCCGGCCGAACTCTGGGAAAACGATTCCGTCACGCTGATGAATCTGGTGGACTTGGGCACGAACATCGCCCACGAGCCAGAGCGCACCAATCCTCCGATCATTCTCTCGATGGAAAGTTTCACGAACCGGCCCCCGCCGGGCCCGCCAAATTCCCCGGAAGCGGAACCGTCATCCGAAAACCGACCACCACCGTTCCCGCCGGAGTTCCGCCCCGGCGACACGAATTCGCCTCCGTTCCCTTCGACGAACCGCTTCCGTTCGCGCGGGAGCGACGGGCGTCCGCGGTTTGGCCGGCCGCCGTGGATGAGCGAGGCGGAATACAAAGCCATGCTGGAAAAAAAGGGCGTTCATAGTTTTCTCATCGTCCTGTCCACGCAGTCGGTGCGCGCCGCGACGCAGCGGGATGTCTGGTTGCGCGCGATGATCGCCGGGCTGGCGAGCCTCTCCGTGCTGGGCCTGGGTTTCGCGTGGCGCAACCTGGCGCAGACGGCGGACCTCCAGATCCGCCTCGTGCGGGCCAGCGAACTCAACTCGCACCTCAAGCAAATGAACCTGGCCGCCGCCGGTCTCGCCCACGAGACGCGCAATCCGCTCAACCTCATTCGCGGCCGGGCGCAGATGATTTCCAAACAGGCCGACGCGCCCGCCGCGACGCGCCAGCAGGCGCTCGAGATTGTGAACGAAGCCGACCGCGTGGCGGCGCAGTTGAACGAGTTCATCAATTATTCGCGGCCCCGCGAAGTCCGCCGCGCCACCCTGCAACTTAACGCCGTGACTGCCGAAGTCGTGCGCGCCCTGACCCATGATCTCGAGGAAAAACAAATCCGCCTCCAAGTCACCGGGGAACCGCTCGCCATCGAGGCCGACGAGCAATTGCTCCGGCAGGTGTTGTTCAATCTGTTGCTGAACGCCATTCAGGCCGTGACCGCGAACGGGGAAATCGAAATTCGCATCAGCCCGGTTGGCGGGCTGGAGGCCCAATTGGAAGTGCGGGACAACGGCCCAGGCGTTCCCCCCGAAAATCGCGCCGAGATTTTCAAACCTTACTTCACCACCACGCAAAAGGGCACGGGCCTCGGCCTGGCCGTCGTGCAGCAAATTGTTCTGGCCCACGGCTGGGAAATCGAATGTCTCGCCCATGAGCCGCGGGGTGCCATCTTCCGCCTGACGCACTTGAAACTCGCGGCGGAGTAACATCCTGCCGCCCGGAAAGAGCGCCCGAATCATCAACGACGCAGAAACTTTCCACAGCCTTGCGACCAACGTGCGTTTTGTCCGCCCGGCTGGACGCCCGGCTCTCCGGCAGGCGTGGACGCCCGCCGCTACGGGTCGGCGCGACCGCGCCGAAACGGCCTGCCGCGCTCAAACAAAGTGAAAACGGGAGTCGTGCGGGATTGAAGGCGGGACGGAGCTACAGCCGAGCCAAGGCCCACCGCCTATTCAACCTTGATGCGGTAGAATTGGTTGGTGGCATCTCCGAGGTTGATGCCGCGCGTCATGGTGCCGGCGGCCCCGGGCAGGTTGAGGTGCGGCGGCAGACTCGTCCATGCAGCCGGGTTCAGACTCGGCGTGGACTCAATTGTGTAGTGGGCGGAGGCGGTGCTGTTCCAGGTCAGATTGAGCGTGTTGTTCGTTTGGCTGATGGCCACGACCGGGAAGGGATTCGAGATCGTGTAGGTGAAGGTGGTAATTGGACCCAAGTTGGCGATGGAACTTCCTGGGCTGAGCTTGATGACGACGGTTTTGCTCTTGGGAACGCCGTTGGGGATGATCTTGAGCGGAATCAAGCGCGGTGTGGGGACTTGCCCGGCATAGAAGGACATCGGGCCGCCGGCCATCTTGTAATCCACGCCGTATTCCGCCGTGCTGCTTGGGTGGATCGAGTAGTACAGGTCTTGGGGGGCGGGCCAGGAATTGTAGCCGGCGGGAAGTGTCATCGTCACCGGGAGGTTGACTGTGCCGACGGTGTCGTCGCTGGTCATGCCGCTGGACGTGAAGCCCATTTCAGGCAGCAGGCCGGGGATTTTCAAGAAGAGGTGCATCAGGTTGAAATTTTGCACCACCAGATAGGGGTTGGGGGCAAAGTAGGACACGGTGGAAGCTGGATTGCCGGGTGTGGCGGTGACGCTGAGGAGCGTGCCGTCGAGGACGTTGGTGGACCAAAACCCGGAGGTCACATTCAAGTTTTGTCCGTTGACGTGGAGGGTCAGGCTGCCATCGGTGGCCGGGTTGTAGGAGCGACCCGCCACATAAATTGAACCGGAGATGGCGTGGCTGGTTCGGACGCGGGTGAAGTTGACGTTGGTCACGCTCGCATTGGTCACGGGGATGGCAGCACTGGCCACCGAGCAGGTGAAGGCGTAGCCCTGATACATTACCGAAAGATAATTTGTTTGCGCCCCGATTGGCGGAGCGTAAATCACGTATTTGCCGTCGGAGGCAGTCGCACTGGAGCCGGCGAAATTGGTGGCGCCATACTTCACCTGGTTGGGGTTGCTGGTCTTGTAGTTGTGCACGACGGCACCGGCGAGCGGATTGCCGTTCTCGTCCTTCACCACGCCGCTGATCGTGAGGTGGGCAGTGGTTCCGCCGGTAATGGTCACGACGGTCGAGGCCGTGATGGCGTGGCCTTTCATGTCGGTGACGGTGCAGCGGACGAGATGCTCACCGCTGCGCGTCCAAGCGTGGCTGCCTTGGGTGGGAAGTCGTGAGTCGGGATTGGTGTTGCCGGCCGCATTGCCACCCGGTGCGTCGGGGTCGTCGAACTCCCAATAGTAGGCGAGCGTGTCGCCGTCCGGGTCCGAAGCGGTGGCGGTGAAGGTCTGCGCCCCGCCCGCGCTCAAGGTGAGATTGGTGGGTGAGATGAATACGGTAGGGGCAACATTGCCGGGGAACGGGCCGTAGTGGACCACCACATCGAGCGATTCCGGCGTTGTGCCGCCTTTTTGGATCGGTGTGATGTGCAGGTTCGCCTCGGCGTCCGTGTAAGTGCGCCCGATGGCGAGCGGGGCGTCATACATCGTTGCGTAAGCATTGGTGCCGAGGCCACGGCTGCCGGGCGTCATGTCGAGCAACGTGGTATGCCCACCGGTGGCGGGGATGGATTCGCCACCGATGCGGACTTCGAGACCGTTCTGCGACCAGATCGCCTCAAGGTTCGTGATGGATTGGCGGTAGCTGAACCAGTAGGTGCGACCCGGATCACGGACGATGCGCAGCGCGTAGTTTTTCCCGGCCTCCAGCGCCGGCTGGTCAAACGCGTAAATGCGGCAGGTGCCCGAGGTGACGGGATTGGTGATGTTACTGTCGGGCAGCCAGCCCATGAGGTTTTTCCAAAACGGATTGGCGTCGCGGTCGGGCGGCAGTGGAATGGGCGCGGTGTTTTTCCAACCCATGAGATCGTAAACATAGCCGTAAGTGTCCGTGAAAAAAGTCCCGTTCGTGACCGGGGAATAGCCGGACGCGCGCGAAATGCCATTGGCGTGCTGACAGCCAAAGTTGTGACACAACTCGTGCGCCAGCGCGAGGGTCGTGTTGCCAAAGACGCCTTTGCCAAACGAACGCCCCGACGAGAGCGTGCCCTGCCCGGGGATGAACCCGGCGATGATGATGTCCAGGTCGTAATTGTCCGTGTCATACAAGGCCGGATTGCCCGCGGCCTGCCCCGCCAGCCGGGCCTGGGCGCGGACGTGGTCCGCCAGCGAACCGGGTTCGCTCCACAGCGCGATTTTCGGCGTGCCGCTGCTTCCGTAGGGCGCGTTGTAATTGGTGTAGCTGACGCCCATGTTGATTTCCGGGAGCACGGTAAACTCCATGGAGGTCTGGCGGTAGGACTGCCGCTGGAAAAAGTCGTTCAACGCGGCCGGGGTTGTTCCATTCGTCACGTTTCCCCAACCGGACAAATACCCCCCGGGCCCCGGCGCATCAGAAGGCCCGGCGACGTCGGTGAATTTTATCGGAATGATCAGAACCTTCTTGTGGCCGGTGGTCCAGGTCGCCGCCGGGGATGCCGCCAGACTGGTTTGGGTAACGAAACTGGACACCGCCAGCAGCACAACGGACACGAAACGCCGGATCCGCCCGGTGGAGGATTGAGTTGCCATTATGTGTTGTCACCTTTCCGCCGAATGGCCTCGAGGTCAATCAGGCGTGAGCAGTTGGCAGACCACGAACAAGTGTTTCAGGCTGTCGCCGCGACGGAACCGGATGTTTTGGAAAAGCGCGGGGCGACAAAGATTGCGCTCTGGTCCGCCTTTGCCTCACGGCGAGGGTGCGCAACGCGTCGAAGCCCGTGGGCGGCGTCTGCACCGGGATGTCGTTGTTCTCCGGCTGATACGGCAGGGGCACGAAGCCGGTGGCGTGCTTTTGGGGAAAATGATTAAAGCTTTGGCAAATCATCTCAATGCGAACCGTCTTGGTGGCGCGATGAAATATATCCCGTGTTGGTCGGTCCTCTCATTAGCACCCTGCTTTAGCTGGGTGTTGACGAATGAGGCGGACGCCAGCCGTTTCAACGGCTTCAACGCGCGCGGGAAACCCCAAAAAAGCTTTCGGGGTTGGGATTTTCTCTCGCCGCCGGACGCCCGGCTGAAGCCGGGGGCTGATGAGAATCAATTCACCGGTCGCGAAAAGTTATTCAGGCTTGGGTTCAAGATTCAACGCAACAACCTGGAGTTGCTCCTGACTTCTGAATTCGACAACGAGATAATTGTTTGCAATCAACTGTGTGCCGTAAAAACGGAAGATTCGCGCCTGCGATGCGCCTTCAAGTGTTTGGAGTTTTCCTGTGGAAACCATTCCATCGCCGGTGACAAACGGTTTGGCTGACTCATATTGTTTGTCGAATGCGACTGTAACAGCAAACTCCCGGAAAGGATGGCCAACTTTGCTGCCAAATGCGAGTCGAGTGATCCAAATGTCTTCTTCTTTCACCTGTGTTGATTCGAGAAGACGGAAAGCAGGCTTCAATTCATTGACCGAAGACTTGAGATTGTTGATTTCAGCCGTCTTTTGCTCCAACTCCGAGTGGATTTGAGTAATTCTTTCAGCAAGCTTTAACAAGTTCGTCGGCCCATCTCCACCCAACCACTGAACTGCGACTGTTCGAAAAGGAATAAGGTCTGTGTCCAACTGGCGGATTTTCTTTTCCTGGCTGGCATTTTCACCCGTGAGCCTTTCATTCTCACTCACAAGTTTAGACCTCTGATGCAAAATGGTAATCACCGTTCCGATTAACACAACAATCGCGACTTGAACACTTGCTTTCTTGTAGAATGGTTGAGTCATATTTCACGCCGTCGCCAGGTTGTCTTCCAACATTTTGGATTTTCCCGGCGGCGGTTCGACTTCATTCGCTGATGATGCGCCGTCCGCGAGGACTTTGATCGGTTCGTAAAACGCATTCCGTTGCACCGGCGTGCGACCGGCTTCGCGGATGGCTTTGATCATGTCCGCTTCGGTCATCACGCCACGCGAGGCTTGAAGGACAGGTGTTCGCAAATGGCCTTGGTCACGGCAAAGAGATTGCGCGTGGTCGGATTGCCGCGCGGGCTCAACATCCGGTGCAGGGCTTTCTCGCCCAAGCCGGTTTGCTCCGCCAGTTCCTTGAACGACAAGCCAGCATGAACGAGGTCGCGGAGCATGGAGAGTCCTTCTTCCGTCTCGCCTTCGAGCAGGGCGTTGAGCGCCTCGGCATAAAGTGCGCGGGCGAATTTCTTGTCCCGCTGGATGCGAGCCACCACGGTTTCTTTATATACACGAGTCAGAGCCATATCATTTTTCTTTCTTCGCTTGGTGGTATCGCTGCCAGCGTGTCATTGCGGCGGCGATGTCCGCATCCTGGCGCCGTTTGCTGCCGCCACCGAGCAGGATGATGAGCGTTTTCCCGTCGCGTCCGAAATACACGCGATAGCCGGGTCCGAAATCCAGCCGCAGTTCGGACACGCCTTCACCCAGAACTTTGGCAGCGCCGAAATTTCCCGATTCTAGCCGCCGGATGTAGCGGTCCACCCGCGCCGCCGTCACGGAATCGAGATCGTCAAACCATTCAGCGAACGGCGACTTTCCAGCTTCCGTGTATTCGCGAATTTCAAACAACGCACTCATATAGTGGCTTATATGTTACCATTGTCAAACACGCGGTTGAGGGGTTCACGCCGTCGCCAAATTATCTTCCAACACTTTGGATTTGCCCGACGGCGGTTCAGCTTCATTGGCCGACGGTGAAGTCTCCGCAAGAACTTTGATCGGTTCGTAAAAAGTATTCCGTTGCACGGGGGTGCGGCCGGCTTCGCGGATGGCTTTGATCATTTCGGCTTCGGTCTGCAATTGCGGCGAGGTCGCGCCGGCCATGTGGAAGATGTGTTCCTCGATGATCGTCCCGTGCAGATCGTCCGCGCCGTAGCTCAACGCCACTTGCGCCAGCTTCAT
>CAYHFK010000122.1:0-2828 GCA_964355895.1 uncultured Bifidobacterium sp.
CACCAACCTGAGCGCCAACGCCACCGGCTATGCCTGGGACTTCGGTGACGGCAACTCCACCACGAACGACAACCCGGCCAACACCTACACCAACGCCGGCAGCTACTCCATAACCCTTACCGCCATCGGTGCGGGTGGAACCAACACGCTGACCCGTACTAATTACATCGTCGTCATCAACCCGGCGCGGCTGGTGGTCACGCCGGCTGGCCTGGACTTCGGCTTGCTCGCGACCGGCGCGACAGCCCAGGCGAGTTTTGTGTTCAGCAACGCTGGCATCGCCACGCTCACAGGCGCGTCCACGGTCGGCACGGGGCCGTTCACGATTCTTTCCGGCACTCCGTTCAGCCTGGAGGAATCCGGCGCGACCAATCTGACCGTCAGTTTCAACCCGGTGGCCACCGGCTCATTCAGCAACCTTGTGGTGTTCACCAGCACCGGCGGCAACCTTGCCTACGCCGTCATTGGCCGGGCTGCTTCCGCGCCTCTGCTCGTGCTGCTGACTGCGGGCGGAAACGAATTCACCTTCGCATTCGACACTGTTCCCGGACTGACCTATCTCGTGCAATTCAAGGATTCGCTTGACGATGTCATCTGGCAGACCTCCCAATCCGTGCCAGGCGACGGCAGCCTTAAGACCGTCACCAATATCGTTTCCTCGCCTTCGCAACGCTTCTTCCGTCTTTGGGTGCAATGACGCGGCGGCGTGACCAATAAGGAAAAGTTCGCCCGCGCACCGAAAACAGCCCGATGCACGAATGATTTGATGGTGACGCCAAGGCGCTTCTGATACTTAACCAACTAATGCAACTCAATCTGTCACACGCCCGCGGCAACTTTCTGAATCTCGTGCTCCTAAGCGCGGCCGGGCTGCCGCTGTTCATTGCCAATGGTGAAGTCGTGGACCTCGGCTCGCGGCGGGAGCTGTTCGTGGACCGGTTCTTGATTGACTCGATTCACGGCGTCGAACTGCGCCTGCATGAGCCGCGCGACGAGGGGGAAGTGTTGCGCTTCGATCAGCCGTGGGAGGGAATCCATTGCGGCTATTGCACCGTGATCCGCGATGGCGCGCGATTCCGGGTTTATTACCGGGGCATGCCGGCGGACGTGATTGACGGAACGGCCGGCGAAGTCACCTGCCTGGCCGAATCCACCGATGGCCTCCGCTGGACGAAACCAAAGCTCGGGTTGTTTGAAGTGCGGGGAACGAAAGAGAACAACGTAGTGCTCGCGGGTGATCCGCCGTTCTCGCACAACTTCAGTCCGTTCCTCGACGCGCGGCCGGGCTGCCCGCCCGATCAGCGCTACAAGGCGCTGGCCGGAATCTCCAAGAGCGGGCTGGTGGCGTTCGTTTCGGCGGACGGCCTGCACTGGCGCAAGTTGCGCGACGCGGCGGTCATTCCCGAGAAGGCGCCGTTCAAATTCGCGTGGATGTTCGATTCGCAGAACGTGGCCTTCTGGTCGGAGGCGGAGAAAAAATATGTCTGCTATTTCCGAGTTTGGGAGGGCGTCCGCCGCATCGCGCGCACGGAAAGCAGCGACTTCGTGACTTGGGCCGATCCCGTTTTGATGAGTCAAATGACGGACGGCCAGCCCTCGCCGGTCGAGGAACTTTACACGAATCAGACCGATCCGTATTTCCGGGCGCCACACCTCTACGTGGCCGTGGCCGCCCGTTTCTTTCCCGGCCGGCAAGCCATCAGTGACGAGGAAGCCCAGGCGCTCAAGGTCGCCAAAGGCTTCGAGAAGGACGTGTCCGACGCCGTGCTGATGACCACGCGCGGCGGCAACGTCTATGACCGCACGTTCCTGAGTTCCTTCATCCGGCCCGGCATCGGCGCGCGGCACTGGGTCTCACGCAATAATTATCCAGCCCTCGGAATCGTTCAGACCAGCCCGACCGAGATGTCCCTCTACATGAACCAAGACAATGCCCAACCGACCGCCCACCTGCGGCGTTACTCGATGCGGCTCGACGGCTTTGCCTCGGTCCGAGCGCCGTATGCGGGCGGCGAACTGCTCACCAAACCGCTGAAGTTCACGGGCGATCGGTTGGAACTGAACTTCGCCACCTCCGCCGCCGGTTCCATTCGCGTCGAGATTCAGGATGAGGCGGGCAAACCCATCAACGGCTTCGCCGCGGGCGATTGTGTCGAGGTGATCGGCAACGAGATCGCGCGCGTCATCCGTTGGAAAAGCGGCGCGGACGTTTCCCGTTTGGCGGGTAAAACTGTTCGTCTGCGTTTTGTCATGAAGGACGCCGACCTCTACGCGTTGCGTTTCGCCGCATCGCCCACAGGCAAATAGCCGGCCGGAACCACCACCCACATTCACCAATGAACGCACCCGTGCTTTCGCCAACGGATGAAAAGTTCCAACGGATGCGGAATCGGTCTCCGGGAAATCCGTTGGCACTTTTCATCCGTTGGCAAGACCTGCTTTGCAGCCGAGCACGAGCCGTCGCCACCAGCTTGCTCGTGATGGCCGTCAGTGGCGCGGGCGGTGCCGAGGCTCCGGATTTCACTGTGAAATTGGAAACCGTGATGAAACACGATGATGGCCAGTTCCTCTGGTTTCATCCGCGCGTGGCCGCCATCCCCTGCCCTGGCCAGACCGGGCCGGCGATTGTGATGACAATTCAGAAGCACCTGAAGATCTCCGATTACTACTCCGGTCTCCATGTGATGACGCGCCCGCAACCCGACGCGCCCTGGACCGGGCCGGTGTTGCCGCCCGAGCTCGATTGGCAACGGCAATCGAACGGCGTCACCATCAGCGTCGCCGACGTGACGCCCGGCTGGCACGCGCCGACGGGAAAGCTGCTCGCC
>CAYHFK010000122.1:2928-13438 GCA_964355895.1 uncultured Bifidobacterium sp.
AGCTACAACACGCAACAACATTGGCTCGCGCACAGCGACGGACTTTTCTTGATTTACACCCGACGCGGGGCGAACAACGACCACATCGTGCGCCACCGCGCTCCGCTGTTCATGGCGCAGGTGGAGCCGGCCACGCTGCGAGTGATCCGCCGCACGGAGAAGGTCGTCGTGCCAGAGCGTGGCGCGGAGCTCGGCAACTTCGGGGCCGCCGCCATCAGCGAATCCGAGTCTTGGATCACGGTCTCGGAAGGCATGTTCATGAAAGACTCGCGTGCGCGCGGAGCGGAAGGAGCAACCTTGATCGCGCGGGTGTTTTGGTCCAAACCCAACAAACTGCTTCAACCGTCGCCGTAGGCCGGCCGAAGTTCCCGGCCTCCGCCGCATCGGACGGCGCGGTTGGGCACAACACCGACGGCACCCGCGGCAAAGATGAGATGGAACACACGGCATGACACACGCCATGACGCCGTTGGACAATCGGCGGAGCGTTTGTTAGCCTGCGCGCGATTTATGAGTTTGGAAAACAATACCCCGGCCACTGCCGCGCCGTCTGATTTCATCCGTGACCTCGTCGCCCAGCATGTCGCCGAGAAGCGCTATCCGAAAATCCACACGCGCTTTCCGCCCGAGCCGAACGGCTACCTCCACATTGGCCACGCGAAAGCCATCTGCCTCAACTTCGGCATCGCGCACGAATTCGGCGGCGTTTGCAATCTGCGAATGGACGACACCAACCCGACCAAGGAAGACATCGAATACGTCGAGTCCATCACCACCGACGTGAACTGGCTCATCGCCGGCTGGGCGGATCATTGCCTCGGCTTGACGCCCGCCAAAGCCCCGTTCTACGCGAGCGATTACTTCGACCAGATTTACGAATACGCCGTCGCGCTCATCAAGAAGGGCAAAGCCTTCGTGTGCGACCTTTCAGCGGCGGACATGGAAACCCATCGCGGTGCCCCGGATCGGCCCGGCAAAGATTCACCCTTCCGCAACCGCCCCATCGAAGAAAGCCTCGACTTGTTCAGCCGGATGAAGAACGGCGAATTCCCCGATGGCACGCGCACGCTCCGCGCGAAGATTGACATGGCGTCGTCCAACGTCTGGCTACGCGACCCGATTCTCTATCGCATCCGCCACGCCGAACACCATCAGACCGGCGCGCAATGGTGCATCTACCCGATGTACGACTTCGCGCATTGCCTGAGTGATTACATCGAAGGCATCACGCACAGCATCTGCACGCTGGAGTTTGAGGTGCATCGCCCGCTTTATGACTGGATTTTGCAGAACCTGGATTTACCGCGTCCCCTGCCCCACCAATACGAATTCGCCCGCCTCAGCCTCGGCTACACCGTGATGAGCAAGCGCAAGCTCATGCAGCTCGTGGACGAAAATCTCGTCACCGGCTGGGACGATCCGCGCCTGCCCACCATCAGCGGCTTGCGGCGCCGGGGCGTCACGGCGAAAGCCTTGCGCAATTTTGCCTACCACATCGGCATCACCAAATACAACGGCGTCACCGACGTGGCCGTCCTCGAACACTCTATCCGCGAGGACTTGAACCGCCGTGCCCACCGCCGGCTGGCGGTGCTGAAACCTATTAAATTAGTTATCACGAATTTCCCCGAGGGCAAAACCGAGGAACTCGAAGCGGTTAACAACCCCGAAGACGAAGGCGCCGGCAAGCGGCGGATTCCGTTCAGCCGCGAACTTTACATCGAGCGTGATGACTTCCAGGAAGTGCCGCCACCGAAATTCTTCCGCCTCAAACCCGGCGGCGAGGTGCGCCTCAAGTACGCCTACATCATCAAGTGCGACGAAGTGGTGAAGGACGCCGCTGGCAACCTTACCGAATTGCGCTGCACCGCCGACCTTGACAGCAAATCCGGCGGCGCGACGGCGGGCCGCAAAGTCAAAGGCACGATTCATTGGGTGAGCGCCGCGCACGCCGTGGATGCCGAAGTGCGCCTCTACGATCGCCTTTTCACCGTGGCGGAGCCCGATACGGATGGGGACTTCAAAGCACACCTGAACCCGCACAGCCTCGAAATCGTCACCGCCAAATGCGAGCCGAGTTTGCGAGACGCCAAGCCGGAGGCCCGCTACCAATTCGAGCGCCTCGCCTACTTTGCCCTCGATAAGGACAGCGCGCCCGGCAAGCTCGTCTTAAACCGCACGATTACGTTGAAGGACTCTTGGGCCAAAGTGCTGCAAAAGTAGCCGGTTCCCAAAGGGACTGCCGTCTGCTCGAACGGAATCATATGGAGCCCGATTAGGCTCGGCCTCGAGATGGTTGCCGGCGCGCGCTGGAAGCAACGCCACCTTCCGGAGCAACGCGCGGGGATTTAACATTATCAAGCCGCCGAACTTCCGTCGGCCAAACTACGCGCCGAATTTTCTTCGTGCTTTTGGCGGCGGCGGCTTCTAGTTTTGCAGCATGACAATCTGGCTGCTCGCAGTTTTGTTGCTGGCGTGTTTGGCTGCCGCGGGTTATCGGCAAGGGGCCATCCGCGCGGGCATTTCCTTCTTCGGCATCATTCTCGCCGCGCTCTTCGCCGGATTGCTCGGCAAACTGGTAACCCCGTTGCTCAAGATGCTGGGCGTGATCAATCCCATCCTGCTCTGGGCGCTCCCCCCGTTCGTCGCCTTCGTCATTGTGCTGGCGCTGATTAAGATCGGGGCGCTGCTCGTGCATCAGAAGGTGGACGTTTATTACAAATACAAGGCGGGGGATCTGCGGTTGAAACTGTGGGAGCGGCTCAACGCCCGGCTCGGCGCGTGCGTCGGGCTGTTGAACGGCGTCGTGTACCTGGTTTTGATCGCAATGGTGATCCACGGCTTCAGCTATTGGACGGTACAAATGGCTTCAGGCGACACGGACCCGAGAGGAATGCGGCTCTTGAATCAACTGGGCCGCGATTTGCAAAGTACCGGGATGGCGCGCGTCGCCAAGACGGTTGACCCGATGAACGACGCGTTCTATGACACAGCGGATGTGGCAGGTTATTTGTATCAAAACCCGCTTCGAGAGGCGCGGCTGTTGCGGTATCCGGGGTTTCTTTCGCTGGGCGAACGGCCCGAGTTTCAAACGCTCGGGCAGGACACCGAATTCTCAGGGTTGCGATTGAAGCAAACGCCGCTGCGCGAGGTCTTGCACCATCCCACGGCCAAGGCAGTGTTCGACAATCCCGAGTTATTGCGCACCGTCTGGACGACGTTGCAGCCGGACTTGAAAGACTTGGGCAACTTTCTAAGCAATGGTGTCTCGGCGAAGTATGACGGCGAACGCATTCTGGGCCGGTGGACCTTCGACGCGAACGCCTCCGTCCAGGCGTATCGCCGGACCCGACCCAATGCGCCGGGCAGCGAAGCGGCGAAGTTGCAGTCGTGGATGAACGAGAAATTCCCCAAGAGCAGCATCGTGGCGGCGCCCGATCGCATGCTGGTGCTGAAAGGCTTTCCGGTCATCAAATTGCAGCCCGGTCAGCCGTTCAGCGGCGAAGCCAAAAACCTGAAAGGTGAGTGGAAGGCGGGCAGCAGCGATTACGAACTGACGCTGGAAGGCGGCACGGACAAGCGCATGGCCAAGTTCGACGGCAACCGCTTGATCATCTCCGGCGACGGCACTCCGGTGGCGTTCCTGAAGGAGGATTGATTTCCAAGGCGAATTGAACGGCACCAAGCAAACGGCGCGACCTGCGGTCGCGCCGTTTGCTTGGTGCCGTTTACGACTCTATTTATCTCGGCCCGATGGGCATTCCATTCACACGCTGGGGAGCGCCGAGGTTGGGAAATTCGTCGAACAAAGAACGGCCAGCACTCAATTGGGCGGTCGGGTTGGTACTATTGGCGAACAACAGGCCCGTGGGCGCAGGGCTGACAGCGGCAAAGTTGATCGGCTCCGACTGAGCTGTTTCCGGGGACTCCAATCTCGCCATTCCGTCGGGAGTGATATTGAGAGTCGGCCGCGTGTTGTCGGAAGCAAAGACCCCAACGACCATCAACCCGCACACGGCGGCGGTGAGGAGCCCGGATACCGCCGGCCGTTGTTCGATCATCCGCCACAATCGCTGCGCCCACGGCGACTGGGAAATGACGTCTTCAAACGATCCAAATCGCCCGCCCGGCGTCCCGGCCCGAATGTGAGAAATTACCTGCCCGGAAAAGTCGTTAAAGTAACGGGGCGGAGGCGCCTCATGGCGCTTCAATTTAAGCAACCGGCGCAACCGATCAAAATTTTCCGGTTCAGCGTTCATACTCATTTGAGATAATCTACCAGGTAACCCTGCAACTGTTGCCGCGCATAAAACAACCGCGACCGCACCGTTCCCACATTGCACTCCATGATCTCCGCGATCTCTTCGTGGGCCACGCCCTGCACATCATGCAAGGTCACAACCATTCTGTGAGGTTCTGACAATTGCTGCATGGCTTCGTTCAATTTTTGTTGGAGCTCGCTCAACACCGCGTCCCGCCGGGGGGTTTTCTCCGAGATCAACGCCACCAGGTCCGGGTCGTTTTCTGCGGTGAAGTCCAGATCGTTCAGGCTCATGGCCGTCCGGTTCTTGCGCTGTTTCAGAAAGTTAAGCGTTTTATTGACGGCAATGCGGTAAACCCAGGTATAAAAGCTGGAACCTCCCTTGAATGTTTTCAGCGCCTGATACGCCTTGATAAAAGCCTCCTGCGCGAGATCGTTCGCGTCCTCATGATTGGAGGTCATGTGATAAACCGTCGCGTAGATACGCTGCTGATAGCGCCGCACCAGCTCGTCGTAGGCCGCCAGATCGCCCTTTTGCGCCCGGCGCACCATCGCATCTTCCTCCGCCCGGTTGACCGACGCCGAGGGTTTCGCCGGATCGGAAGCAATCGGCGGTGCTGGGGCAGATTCATCCGCCGATGCCGCCGGGTCTGCAGGATCTGAACTCATTCCGATAGGGCGGCTGTCTGCCGCGCCAGATACTCAGTCACGTCGAACAATCCGGCGCGGCCCTCCGACTCCGGCAACGCCCGCAAGCTTTGGCGTGCCTGGCCGAGATACCGCTCAATCAATTCCCGCGATGGGCCGAGCGTCTCATGGCGCGCGAGTAATTCATTCACGATCGCAAAAGCGCCGGGCTGCCAGTCCTGCACCAAGGCTTCAAGTTGTGCGCGTTCAACGGCATCGGTGCGTTCCCAGGCGAGCAACACCGGATACGTCAACTTGCCCTTGGCGAGATCCGTGCCCAGCGACTTGCCGGCCTTCTGCTCCGTGCCGAACAAGTCCACGCAGTCGTCGTAAATCTGATAGGCCGTGCCGAAGGCGAGCCCAAACTCACGCAAGGCGGTCCGCTGCGCGGCGGTCGCGTTGCTCAAAAACGCCGCCAGCTCGCACGACAGCGCGAACAACTCCGCCGTCTTCATCTCCAGCACGCGGATATAATCCCGCCGGGACAACTCAAAGTTCCGGCGATGCCGCGTCTGCAAAATTTCCCCGGAGCAAACCGTGTTCGTCGCCGACGCCACCGCGCGACAGACCTCCGGCGTCGGAAAACTGGCCGCGAGTTTCAGGGATTGGGCGAAGAGGCAGTCACCGAAAAGCACGGCGATCTCGTTCCCCCAGTTCGCCGCCAGCGTCAACTGGCCGCGCCGAATCTCCGCCTCGTCCATCACGTCGTCGTGAACCAGCGTGGCGAGATGCACCATCTCGATGATGACGGCGACGGTGACGTGGGAGTCGTTGGTCTGGCCGAGCGAATTGGCCGCCAGCGCGACGAGCGTGGGCCGCAGGTGTTTGCCGTTGCCGTTGAGGGCATATTCGGCGTATTGGGCGAGCGCGGGATCGAACTCGTTGACCTGCTTGGCAAGGCGGCGCGCGACGGATTCCAGAAACGGTTCGACCGGTTCGACGATGTGTTTCCAGTAACCGGCGGGTTCGGGATATGGCGCGGGCACCGCCGCCACTTTTGACTCAACTGCCAACATGCACTGCTAATGTATGTTTTAGTTGCCGTGTTAGTCAAACCCCTTGTGCCGGAGGGGTGTGATGCGGGTGCGGTTAAAAGCGGGTGAGGGCCGAAGAGATTTCCGCTGAATAAAATGTACAAATATCGCCACTTGCTGCATTAACGTCGGGATGAAGAATAAGACGACAGGCGATCACGAGTTCAACCCGGCGGAAAAGCGATTCATCGAAGGACTGCGCCGACATCCTCACTTGTGGGCGCGCTTCCAAAGCATCCTGGAACTCACACGCAATGCCGACGGTCCGTTGAAGACCGCCGATGAAATGGAGGAACTACTCATCCAGGAGTTGCGAGCCTTGGGCAACACCAGCATGAACGATTTCGCAACGCAGGCCGAGGCGCGCGTGGGCGATGAACTCAAGGGCCGGGATGCCACGGTGCGCCGTCGTAAAAAAAAACGCTGACGTGGTGGTGTGTCTTTGGGTTGGTCAGTGTGCGCGATCGGATTTGGCGCAGCCAGAGCCAGAACTATCTGCGTCCCTTGCCTGAGCGATTGGGCGTGAGCCCACGCGGCCGGTCACGGCGGCTGGACCGAGTGTTGACGGATTTTGGCAGCGAACATTCCTTTGTGCGGGCGGCCGGAAGTGTGGTGGAACATTACGGCTTTGCGATTGGCGTCAGTGCGGTGCGCACGGCCACGTTGGAACATGCCCAACGTGCCCGCGAAACATTGGAGGCGGAGTACCAACAACCGTTTCGGGTGCTGCCGGCGCTGGGCGCCGAACATGTGATTGCCGAAGCCGACGGCACGATGATCTGCACGGTACCGTCCGGCCCAAGGAAAGGGAAGCGACCGCGCGAGTGGAAGGAAATGCGGCTGGTCGCCGCGCAAGCCAAGGACCGCACCACCACGGTGTACGGGGCCACCTTCGGGAGCGTCGCCGAAACCGGACGGCGGTGGGGACATTGTACGCGACAGGCCGGCTGGGGGTTGAACAGTCAGATTCACGCGGTGGGCGACGGCGCGGATTGGATTCGGTTGCAGAGCCAGGAGGTGTTTGGTGCGCAATCCAACTTCCTGTGTGACTTCTTCCACGTCAGCGAATATCTGGGAGCGGCCGCCCCCAACTGCCGGCCCGTTCAGCCGGACCAATGGCGCCGCACCCAACAGAAGCGACTCAAGCGTGGCGAGGTGCAGAAGGTGCTAACCACCCTGGCCGAACATCTGGAAGCCGACGGGACCCCGGAAGCAGAAGCGCCGGTGCGCAACGGGCATCGCTACCTGAGCAATCGTCGGGACTGTCTGGACTATCCACGCGCGCTGGCCTTGGGCTTGCCGATCGGCTCCGGCATGATCGAGAGCGGACATCGGCATGTGCTCCAAGCTCGCCTCAAAAAGGCTGGCGCTGCCTGGCTGCCAGACCACGCCGACCGGATCGCTCACCTGCGCGTCCTCAGAGCCAATGACCAATGGCTATCGCTCTGGAATTAACCTCACCCGCTTTTAACCGCACCCGTGTGATGCAGCTAAGTTTCTTGCCGGCTAAATCTTCACCTCTCATTGGCACCCGGCTTTCAGCCGGGCGGCTCCCGAACGGAGGGAACAGAACGGTTTCAACCGTTTCCTGGTTTCGCTAGCTTTGCGCGCATCGGCCAAGCCGTTGAAACGGCTTCGGCTGATTCCTCGGCCAACACCGGACTGAAGCCCGGTGTTAATGAGAGGTTGCAGGAACTTGAAATGCCCCGGAACTTTTTTATTGATGAAGCAGTGCTGGCGGCGACCGGCATCCCGAATTTCGGCCATTACGCGGTCATCCCGGGCAGCAAGCTGTTTCAGTCAGCGCCCCTGATGCCGGCCGGGGTCCTTACTTTAAGCCCGGATTCCTCAATGAGGAATCCGGGCTACCGGTTTCAGCGTGAGTGTTGATTTAGTTTTTGCGGGTCTTCGCGCTGGCGGTGCTCGAGTAGCCGCTGTTTCCACCGGCATTGTAGGCACGAACACGATAATAATAGGTCGTGTTGCGGCTTAACCCGGTGCTCTGATAGGCGGTCACATTTTTCCCAACGGTCGCGATCTGGCTGAAGTTGCTACCGTTGGTGGACCGCTCGATCTTGAAGCCGTCTTCGTTGTTGCCCACGGGGTTTGTCCATGAAAGGTTGATCTGGGATTTCGATACCGCCATCGCCGAAAGGCCACTCGGCGCAGCCGGTGGGCTGGGCGGTGCCTGCGGGATGGCGGAAACCTCAGTCGAATTGCCGCTCTCACCGGCCGAGTTTACCGCCGAGACCACGTAGAAATAGGTTGTCCCGTTAGCCGCGGTATTATCCGTGTAAGTTGTAGTCGTAGCTGAACCGATGACGTCGTAAGGACCACCACTTACTGTCCCCCGCTTCACATTGTAACTCGTCGCACCCGCAGACGCGCTCCAACTCAAGCTAACCTGGCCGTTACCTGCCGTGGCCGTCAATCCTGTCGGCGGCGGCGGAATCGTCGGAGGAGCCGGCGGAGCGATCACCGTGCTCAAGTTCAAGCGCCCGCCGGTCCCCGTTTTGCCGGTAAGCGAAGCAGTGGGGGTTGTCGAGCCCAGGAGCGCATTCTTGATTTCCAACGCGGTCGCTCCCGGATGCGTGGAGGCGTACAAGGCGGCTGCCCCCGTCACATGCGGAGTCGCCATCGACGTGCCGCTGTAAGCGCCATAGGTACTGTCTGGAAGGGTGGAGTAAATGCTCACGCCCGGAGCGCCCAGATGCACTTTGGTGGCCCCGTAGTTAGCCCAACTCGCCTTGGCCCCCGTGCTGTCAATGGCGGTGACGGCGATGACAGAATTGTAGCTTGCCGCACTCTCGGTGGAAGTGCCCACGGTGGTGTTGTAGTTGGCGGGATAGACGGCGCTGACGTCATTATTGATCGCAAGCCCCCTCCAATCACCGTTCCCGGCCGCAGCGATGAACAGGATATTGGCCTTGGCGGCGCGAATAATGGCATCATGCAAGCCTTGGGAATACCCGCCCCCACCCCACGAATTGTTGAGGGCGACAAGATTCATCTCAGGGTGCTTAAACTTAAGGTTGGTGAAATAGGCCACCGCCTCGATGGCATCGGCTAACGTACCTCCGGCGGGCCCGAGGAATTTCCCCGAAATGATGGTCACGTTCCAGTTCACACCCGCCACTCCGCTTCCGTTCCCCCCTACCGCTCCGATCGTGCCTGAAACATGCGTTCCATGCGAATCGGCTCCAGCGGTGTAGATGACATTGTTGTTATTGATGCAGTTCCACCCGTGAATATCATCCACATACCCGTTTCCGTCATTGTCAACCCCGTCAACCGGATCGTAGGGGTTGGTCCAAATATTCGCGGCGAGGTCCGGATGGGTGAACTGAATCCCTTCGTCAATCACGCCCACAAAGGCGGTGCCTGACCCGGTATAACCAGTGGCCCAAGCTTCCGCCGCCTGGCTGCCGAACTGGTTAGCAGGACTGGACAGGTCCCCATACAGGCCCCAGAGATTACCGTTCAGAAAATAGGGATCGGTTGAGGTGTTTTGGTGGGTATAGACCCAGTTTGGTTCCGCAAACTCGACGGCGGGATGATTCTTCAGCGCTTGAATCGCCTGGCGCACGGGCAGGTCCGTCCACATGTGCGTGATGCCGGGGTGCTTGGCCGCCTTCATGGCGTCCGTCTGGATGTGCTTCACCAGCCTGAGCGCCCCTCGCTTCACGACGTCGAGCAATTCGGCATCGGTGGCCTTGGGCTTGAACTGAACCAAGAGGTCGCCCGCCAGATAGACGGGGCCACCCGGTTCATCCTGAATGAGAGCCACGGGTTGGGCTCCGACCTGGGCCGGGGATAAGAGTGAACAAGCAGCCAGTAGGGCGATGCCTGCCAGTGCCTTGAACCAACTGTTGGAGTGTTTTGTCATAATCGAACTTCGGTTGTGGGAGTGGGTTAGAGCATTCCACTTTCCCGGTTTCCCAAAAAAACGTGCGGGCACATTCACCAAGCGCTCGTTTCAGGTGATTTAGCAGAATAAAGGCAGCAGAGAAATAGTCAATCAAAACGTTGGTCGAATAACCGAAGCTTTCCACACCGCCATCCGGATACGTCCGGGTGCGCAGCCGGTCCAGGGCGGCGTAGGCGTTGGTGATCGTCATGTCAACTTATCGGATTGTGTAAAAAGTAAGGAGCGACCCCTTACGGGCCGGCGGGCGAGGTCAAGCTGCTCAACCGTTTGGCCCCATCATAATTGAACCCGTTGGTCCAGGTTCCGGTCGGCTGGGCCAAACTCAGACCAGTTCGCATTCGGTTATTGTATGTGTTCGTCACGGTGTCACTGCCCCACGGGCCGTCTTCCGTCCACAAAAAATTCTCTGACGAGCAGAACTATTCCGGCGCACGACCAGATAAATAAGACTTCAAAAAGCCACCACAGCAAATGCGACTCAACGGAACGCATTTGTTTCTGAGTATCCCAATCATCTACTATAAATCCGTAAAATCCACCAATTACTCATTGGTGTCATGGCATGAAAGGGGGGTGAGTGGTTTCAGGGTGTGTTTGGGG
>CAYHFK010000123.1:0-7559 GCA_964355895.1 uncultured Bifidobacterium sp.
CGCGTCGGCTACATCAAGCCGGTGGGCCAGCGCTTCGTCGAGGTCGCGGAGCAGAAGATTGATGAAGACACTGTGTTGATGGATTCGGTGTTCCGCCTCAACTGTCCCCTCGTGGACATGAGTCCCATCGCCGTCGAACCGGATTTCACGCGGAAATATCTGCAGGCGGCGAACAACGAAGCCCTCGTTAAGAAGATTCAGAAAGCCTTCGACCGGGTGGCGTGGGAAAAAGATTTTGTCCTTTGTGAAGGCTCGGGCCACGCGGGCGTCGGCTCGGTTTTTGACCTGTCGAACGCCCAGGTCGCCAAGCATCTCGGGTGCAAAGTCATCATCGTGGCGCGCGGCGGCATCGGCAAACCGATTGACGAAGTCGCGTTGAACCAGGCGTTGTTCGATAGGGAAGGCGTGGAGATTATCGGCGTCATCTTGAACCAGGTGCTCGAAAACAAGGTGGATTACGTCACCGACTTCGCCCGCCGCGGCCTGAAGCGCAAAGGGCTCGAACTGCTCGGGGTTATCCCGCACCAAACCATTCTGAGCCAGCCGACGATGGATTTGGTCCGCGAAGAACTCAATGCCGAGATCCTCAATGACCCGCCCACGTTGCACACGGCGGTGGAAGACGTCGTCGTAGGCGCGATGGGCGCGCAAAACGCGCAGCGCTTTTTCAAGCATGGCGTGCTGCTGATCACGCCCGGCGACCGTGAGGACATCCTGGCGGCGGTCTGCACCACCGGGCACGCCATGGCCGGCATCGTCTTGACCGGCGGATTGAAACCCGGCAGCGGCACCGTGCGCGCCCTGCGCGCCCTGCGCCTGCCCGTGCTGCTGGCGCCGGACGACAGCTACGCCGTTGCATCCAAAGTCCACGACCTGATCGTTAAGACGCGCCCCAACGACGCGGAAAAAATCTCCCTCATCCGCGACATTGTCGCCCGGAATGTGAACTTAAAGAAAATCCTCGACTCGCTCTAAAATGCCCACCCCGCTCGCGCTCAATCCCGCGTTGGAAACCATTCCCAACTATCAACCCGGCCGCCCCATCGAAGAAGTCGCGCGGGAGTTGGGCCTCCCCGCCGCCGCCATCATCAAGCTCGCGTCCAATGAAAATCCGCTCGGCCCATCACGCCTTGCCCTCGCCGCCATGCGCAAGGCGCTCACACACGCGAATCTTTATCCGGACGGCAACGCATTTTACCTCAAACAAAAACTCGCCGACAAACTCGGCATCACGCCCGCAAATCTCATCCTCGGCAATGGCTCGAACGAAATCATCGAGTTCATCGGCCACGCGCTGCTGTCGTCGGACGCGGAAGTGGTCGTCTCGCAATACTGCTTTGCCGTTTATCCCATCGTCACCGCATTGTTCAACGCGAAACTCGTCACCGTGCCGGCCAAAGATTACGGTCACGACCTCGACGCCATGCTCGCCGCGATCACGCCGCGAACGCGCGTTGTCTTCGTGGCCAACCCGAATAATCCCACCGGCACGCACGTTGACCGCGACGCGCTGCTCCGATTTGTGAACGCCGTGCCGCAGCATGTTCTAGTGGCGCTGGACGAAGCCTATATCGAGTTCTTGGACAACCCGCTGAATCTGGTGTCCGAAATCGCCACCGGCTTGCGACCCAATGTGCTGCTCATGCGGACGTTTTCCAAAGTCTATGGCCTGGCCGGACTCCGCCTCGGTTATGGCATTGGCCCCCCGGACTTGATTGCGGCGCTCGAAAAAATCCGGCAGCCCTTCAACATCAACGCGCTTTCCCAAGCCGGGGCCATCGGCGCCCTGGACGACACGGCGCATGTCGAAAAAACGCGGCGCAACAACGCCCGCGGCCTGCGGTTGTTCGCCCGAACGTTTCGCCGGTTGAAACTGGAGTTTGTCCCCTCGGCGGCGAACTTCATCCTCGTGCGTGTGGGCGATGGCGCGCGCGTCTGTGCGGAGATGCAAAAGCTCGGCGTCATCACGCGGCCGATGGGCGGCTACCAGTTGGGCGAATGGATCCGCATCTCTGTCGGCACCCCGAAGCAGAATCACCGTTGTATCGCAGCCCTGAAGCAGGCGCTGGCAAATTGACCCGCCTGGTTTGGGGTTGAAATAATTATTTGAATCGCCCGCGAAACGGAATACTTATCTGGGGTCTGAAGCATTGACATACGACCGAACGTGAAACCAACTGACCTGCGGGGCATCCTGCAATATATCCCGCGCTTCCGCGAGAAGACCTTCATCCTCGCCGTGGATGGCGCCATCGTCACCGACGAGAACTTCGCCAACATCCTGCTCGACATCGCGGTGTTGCGCTCGCTGAACATCCGCGTCGTCTTGGTTCACGGCGCGGCGGCGCAAATCAAGCGGTTGGGCGAGGAACAACAGATCACCGCGTCGAATCTCGACGGCACGGGTATCACCGACGCCGCCACGCTCAAACTCGCGCTCACCGCCGCCAACCGGCTCACGCACGAGATTTTGGAAGGCCTTTCCGCCAACGATCTCCGCGCCGCCAGCACCAACGCCATCATTGCGCACCCGATGGGCATTTTGTCGGGCGTGGATCATTTGTTCACCGGCAAGGTGGAGCGCGTGGACGTGGAGTTGTTGCAGACGCTCCTCGCCCAGGGCGTCGTTCCCGTCATCCCGCCCCTCGGCTTCGACGGCGACGGCAAGACCTATCGCGTGAACTCTGATGGCGTAGCCCTCGCCGTGGCCGATGCGCTCAAAGCGGTGAAACTGATCTACATCACCACGACGGATGGTTTGATGTGTCAGGGCAAATTGATCCGCCAGATGATTGTGGGTGAACTCAGCGCGTTGCTGGAAAAAAACAAGTGCGAGTTCACGCCGGACAGTCAGTCCAAAGCGCAACATGCCGCCGCCGCCTGTCGCGCGGGCGTGCAGCGCGTCCATGTCATCAACGGTCGCGTGGACGAGGGTTTGCTCGCCGAAGTGTTCTCGAACGAAGGCATCGGCACGTTGATTTACGCCAACGAATATCAACAGATTCGCCCGGCCAAGAAGAAGGACGTGCGGGCGATCCAATTACTCACGGACAAGGGCGTGCAAACGGATGAACTGGTCAAACGCACCCGCGCCAGCATTGAGAAGCACCTCGACGAATACTACATCTTCGAGATTGATAAGAATCCCGTCGCGTGCGTGGCGCTGCATGTTTATCCCGAATCGAAACAGGGCGAACTCGCGGCGCTCTTCGTCAATCCCTCGCACGAGAATCAGGGGATTGGCCGAAAGCTCATTCAGTTCGTCGAGAGCAAGGCGCGCGAACTCGGCCTGGGCGAACTGCTCACGCTCTCGACGCAGGCGTTCACCTATTTCCAATCCAAGGGTGGCTTCGCCGAAGGCACGCCGAATGATTTGCCGCCCAGCCGCCGCGAGAAATACGACCAAAGCGGCCGCCACTCGAAGGTGCTGGTGAAGAAATTGAAATAGGGTCAGGCAGGGTCAGGCAGGTCAGGTAGGGTCATCGCGCTGCGATGACCACCGGCCCGTACAGGGCCGGAACCCTTCCTTCGCGTGGGCGCGTCCAATTACGAAGCCGTTGCGCCGCTGCACGCGGCGCTGGTCGGCGCAGCGCGCCGACCCTACCCGGTCGGTATGCGGCAGCCCTGCAGGCAAGCCCTTTCCAAGTTGACGCCGCCGCCTGCGGCCCACACACTCCGCCCGTTACCGCCCGGCGCATGGTGCGTTGCGGTCGGGAAAAAACTTATGGCCGAAGGATACTGCGTTAAGTGTAAAGCCAAGAAGGAAATCACGGACGGCGTCGAGGAAGTCATGAAGAACGGGCGCAAGGCCATCAAAGGCAAGTGCCCCACCTGCGGCACCGTCATGTTCAAGATTCTCGGCGGCAAGGCCGTCACGCCCCCCACGCCCCCGCCCGCCGCCGGTTGAAGTCGTCTATGCCCCAACAACTCGCCTACGTCATCATCACGCCGTACTCGCTGCACAAGTCGCGCACGGGCGGGATTCTCAGCCGGCTCATCTCGCGCACGGGTCTGGATCTCGTCGCCGCGCGCATGTTCGCCCCCGGCCCGGAGTTGGTGCAGCAATACTCCGAAGCCATCATCTCCACCAACGATCCGCAAGATCGGCAAATCCAGGAGCTGATCCGCGATTACATTCTGAAGAACCTTTCGCCCGACGGGAAAACCGGACGCCGCCGCCGCGTGATGATGCTGTTGTTTAAAGGCGAAGACGCCGTGCGCAAGGTGCGTTCCGTCGTCGGCAATCTCGGCCCGGATCGCCGCGTGGGGGAATCCATCCGCGACACGTATGGCGATCTGATCTACGACGACAATGGCACGGTGCGGTACTTCGAACCCGCCGTCCTGGCCGCGCCGACCGCGGAAGAAGCCAATGCCAAGCTCAAACTCTGGGCGCAGTATTCGGATTCGGACGGTGGCCTGGTCGAAAACACCATCGCCTACCAATCCGGCGAATCGCCGCAGCGCACGTTGGTATTGATCAAGCCGGACAATTTCCGTTTCGCCACGGGCCGCCCCGGCAACGTGATTGATTTCTTCTCCCGCACCGGGCTCTACATCGTCGCCATCAAAGTGCTGCGGATGAGCGTGGCGGATGCGATGGAATTCTACGGCCCGGTGCGCGAAGTGTTGCGCACCAAACTCAAGGACATGGTCGCGGGCAAAGCCCGGGTCGCGTTGGAGAAGGAGCTCGGCTTCGTCATCCCCGCCGCCACGGAAAAGCAATTGGGCGAAATCCTCGGTCCCGTTTTCGGCGACAATCAGTTTGAGAACATTGTTCGCTTCATGGCCGGACGCGCTCCTTCCGAAGCGCCGGTCGCCGAACAAGGCCAACCCGGTTCGGAAAAGTGCATCGCGCTGATCTACGAAGGCGTGGGCGCCATCGCAAAAATTCGGGACGTCCTCGGCCCGACCGATCCGTCGAAAGCGCCGCCCGGCTCCATCCGCCGCGAATTCGGCCAAAACATCATGGTCAACGCCGCGCACGCCAGCGATTCGCCGGAAAGCGCCACGCGCGAACTCGCCATCGTCAAGCCCGCGGAAAATAATTTCCGCCGCGTCGTCGAGCAGTTCTACGGCGGCGCGTAGGCGGCCGCAACGGGGAGCGCGATGGCTGTTTTCTTCGACACGCACGCGCACTTGGATTATCCCGACTTCGCGCCGGAGATCGAGCAGGTCATCGCCCGCGCGCAAGCGGTCGGCATCGCCAAAATCATCTCCATCGGCACCGACCTCGCGAGCAGCGCCCGCGCGATCAAGCTCGCCGAGGAACACGCCGCCATTTACGCCGTCGTCGGTTGGCATCCTTCCCATGTGCTCGAAGCGCCGGAAGACATCCGCCCGGCCCTGCGCGTGTTGGCGCAGCATCCCAAGGTCGTCGCGCTCGGCGAAACCGGGCTGGACTACTATCGCCTCCCCAGTTCGAACGGCGGCACGCCCGCCGACGACGAAACTTACCGGCGTCGGCAGGCCGAGCTCTTTCGCCAACACCTGGAAGTCGCCGCCGAAACCGGGCTGAACTGCGTCATCCACCAGCGCGGCGATTGTTTCGCGGACACACTGACGCAGTTGCAGCCGTTCGCCGACCGCGTGCGCGGCGTATTTCATTGTTTCGCCAACGATGCCGCCGCGATGCAACGCGTGCTGGCGCTCGGTTCCCTCGTGAGTTTCACTGGCATTGTCACGTTTAAGAACGGCCAGAATGTCCGCGACACGGTGGCCGCCACGCCGTTGGGGAAGTTCATGCTCGAAACCGATTGCCCGTATCTGGCGCCCGTGCCGTATCGCGGCCAACGCTGTGAGCCGGCCTACGTGAAGGAGATTTCCGAAACCGTCGCCCAAGTCAAAGGCTGTTCCCTTGAAGAACTCAGCACCGCGACGGGCCGGGCCGCGGAAAATTTCTTCCCGAAACTGGCAGGCCTCTGACCGGACGCATCTCGGCGCCACTTCGTTGCCGGGCGGTCAGGGGAGCAATTTCGGAAGTTGGCGGGAAAGCGGTGCTGGCAATCAGTCGTTTCGCTCATCAAAGCATCCCGGCCTCGCCCGGCCATTTCCTTGGTCACGATCCGCACCGTTTGCGATTTCGTCTCTCGCGACGCGTCCCGCCCGGCGCCACCCGATCACTGTTGTTGGCCGCGATAGAATCGTTGGCTCACGCCCGGTCCGAACGCGTCCGTATGAATCAACGAGCCGCTGGGATTCGGAAGGTTGGTGAGGGTAGTCCAGGACGTCAGGTTGCTGGAGCTTTGCAACCAAATGGTCCAACCCGGTTCCCCGCTTAACATGAGCTGGATTTGATTAGGGGGCAAATGGGTGATGAGATCGAACTGTAGCGGCTGGACGGGCGTGACCGTCAGGAGCGCGTTGGAACTCGTCACGGTACCGGCGGCGTTCGTGATCACAACCGAGTAATTGCCGGCGTCATTCGGCTGGGCGTTCGTGCGGGCGTAGGTGCTGCTCGTGGCTCCGGGAATTTCCACATCGTTAGACCGCCACTGGTACGCAAGGGGGGAAGTCCCACCGCTGGCGACGCCAAACAGCACGTTGCTGCCAACCTTCACGCTCTGGCGGGCAGGTTGCGCCGTGATATAGGGCGGCACGTTTGTATTCAGCCGCTCCACGCGCACGTTGTCGAACAGGCCGAAGCTCAGATTCGGGTTGTAGGACAGCGAATTGAACGAATCCCAGTAGCCGATGAAAATGTTGCCGGCCGTGAAACTCGCGCCGCTGATGCTGGCGATTTTCAAACCGTCAATAAACCACTCCACCGTGCTGCCGGTCTTGCGGAGGATGACGTCGCGCCAGGCGAAACCAATCGTGCCCGCCGCCAGCCCGCCCGACTGCTGTGGGTAAATGGATTGTTGCGAAAGCGGGGCCGTTTGCCCACCGGGGAACTTTGTCGCGTAGTAGGGATGGCTGGAACGGCGGACGGTTGTATCGGTGCCGCCGGCATAGACGCCACTGGCGGCGCTTTGCAGCGTCGTGGCGATGTGTGCGCGGAAGTCCGGCGCGGTGTCCGAGGCCTGACCTTCACCATCCACGGCGAACCAGAATCCGTCCGCGGTCGTGCCCGCGCCGGTCCATTGCACGCGATCACCGGCCGTGCCCACCCCGGCGGTGCCATGTTGGGTCGAGCCATTGCCACCCGAGGGGAATGGACCGTTCTGATTGATCCACAGGTCGAAGTGCAGCCGGTAATCGCCGGTGAAACTCTGGCCCACCGGCGAGAGGTTGATCGCCGCTGCCACGCCAAGCGTCATGTTCGCCTCGAACTTCACCCCACGCGTTGTGCCGCCAGACGAGTTGGGCGCGGAGGGGATTCCGTCCAGCGCGTAATTGTAGTTGAACGTCACGCGGGTATCCGTGGCCGAGCGGTTCAGCACCCAGTTCGCAGCCGTGTTCACGTCGAAGTTGTCGGCGAACAACGTCGGCGACAACATTACTTCGATCAGCGCCACCTGACTCGTGACCGTGCCAAAGGCGTTGGCCACCACCACGTCGTAGTTGCCGGAGTAAAAGGGCTGCGCGTTCGTGCGCGCGAACGAACTGTTCGTGGCGCC
>CAYHFK010000123.1:7659-10966 GCA_964355895.1 uncultured Bifidobacterium sp.
GCGCGTTCGTGCGCGCGAACGAACTGTTCGTGGCGCCGGGCAGGTCCGTACCGTTGAAGCGCCATTGGTAATTCAGCGGCGCCGTGCCCGATGCGATCACGATGAGGATGGCGTTGGCGTCTTGCACCACGAACTGGCCTTGCGGCGGGGTGGAAATCGTCGGGGCCATGGTTGTCGCGGGGGCGGCGCCGAGGAAGTTGAGCAGGTCCGTCATGTATTCGTTGCGCCGGGCCGCGCTGGTGATCGTCTCGAACGGGAAACCGAACAATACCGTGCGCCCGCCGCCCGCCGAGCCGTCGTATTGAATCGCCGCCGCCCCGCTGCCTGCATAATTCATCGCCACCGTCGCGCCCGCGCCGAACGGCCCGATCAGGTCTGGCGTTTGCACCCAGTAAATTCGTTTCGCGCCATCGTCCACGGTCACGCTGGCACGGCCCGCGAAGAGTCCCGTGGCCGCCGCCGTGCCGGTGTAGCTGAAAGAATTGTCGTTCGTGAACGCGGCGTGCAATTGATGGTGCAGGAAGGTCCGGTCCGCCGCCGTCGGGCCGGACGCGCGATCCAGATCGAAGGCCACGTCCGCGCCGGACACGAACAGGTTGCCGCCGGCCGCCAGGAACGCCGTGATTCTTGTCTGCTCGGTGCTGCTGAAAGTTTCGTCGTTCGTGGATTCGTTGCCGCAGGCCCAGATGACAATGGGATAATTCGTGAGGAACACCTGGTTGTTGAGGATGGCTTCGTTCTGGCACGAGTCGAACGCCCGGCCATTGGCGCTGATCGCTTGGCCGTGCGGCACGACGTAATCAAAGCCGTTGTTCCAGCGCCCGAACACCCGCTCGATGGCACCGCTGCCGTCGGGCGGGAAGTAATTCTCGACGCCAACGTCCTGGCGGAGATTCGTGGTGCGATCCAACCGGTCAAACGCATTGACCACCAGAACCCGCGGCTCGCCATTTGTCAGCGGGGCGCGGCAGCCGACCACTTCCGAGGGCATGGATTCGCCGCCCGCGTTCGCCGCCGAGACGCGGAAATAATAATCCACGCCCGCCGTAAGATTCGAAAGGGTGCAGCTCGTGACGTTGCCAACGGCGAGCGGATTGCCGAAGCCATAGCCATTCGTCGAACGGTAGAAAATGTAATTGGTTGGGTTCTGGCTGCCGCCGAGAATCACCGGCGCGGTCCAGGCGATCGCGATTTGTCCGCTCGTGCCGGCGATGGCCCGGACATTGGTCGGCGGTTCGGGCAGGAAGCTCAGCGGCGCGGGGCTGTTGGTGTCGAACTGATGGAAATACTTGATGACCGCCTGCATCGCGGCTTTGCCCACCGCAGCGCGCGCCTTCGGATCGCGCATCAGCTTGGCATCGCTCGCATCATCGTGATAGGCGACTTCGATGATCGTCGCGTCCATTTCGTCATTGAAACTGCTGCTGGAAATCTCACCGTAACCGCCGGTGTAAGTGACAGTGGTATTGTTATCCCACGCCAGTTCCAGCGGGGGAGCGCCCAGCGCCACGAGGTCGTTGTTCACTTCGCTGCCGGCCAGTTGGGCCAGCTCGGCTTGGTTCGGCGTGGCATCCCCCGTGATCAACGCCACCGTGCCGCGCCCGCCGCCCGCATTCGAGTGGAAGCTGATGTGGATGCGTTTGTAATCCAGATCGTTGGTCGCGGAATAACTCGGGCCGCGGTTCATCTCGGCGGACATCTTGGGCGGCGCAGACCAACTGTCCTGTTCATCCGTGCCCGTGCCGTCATAGAGCGTGGTGGGCTGTCCCTGGGCGAGGTTGGCCTGAACCCAGTAACGCATGCTCTCCTCCTCCCGGGGATAATCCGACACGCCGCCGCCACGATCCACCGTGCCCATGCCGTTGCCGAAGCGAATGGCGTCCGCAATCACCACTGTGCCGTCGAGTGTGCCGCGCAGGTTGCTGATCACCACCGAACCCGCCGCCGGGTTGGCCCCCGCATTGAAGTAGTATTCGCCGAGATAAATCCAGCCGTTGCCGACCATTTGATGCGGGATGCGAATTTGGGATTCCCCGCCCGTGTGCCGAATGCGATACAACTGGTCGCCGCGATCGGAGCCGTGCCGCGTCCAGCAGTAAACGGGATAGTAACCTGCCACCGGGATCGTCGGGGTGTAAGTGGCCGTCGCGGTTTCCGTGGTCGCCAAGGATGCGAAGCGATAAGGCACATCGCCCGGGCTGCCCCAGAAAATCGTCGAAGTGCTGTCCGTCCACGCACCGGCGAACGTCACCGTCGCGTCGTCGTTGTCGAGAATCACCTCATTGGTTTGATGACCGAGCGGGCGCATGGAAACCACCGTGGCCCCGGCGTTGAAACAATACGTGGCAAAGAAATTCAACTGGTCGAGGTTGCCGTAATCCTCGTTCATCTCCTGCAGGACGGGGCGTTGCAATCCCCACGACGTCGAATTCCAGGTCCACCCGTGGCCGCTGTTCATGAAAACGATCCGGCCGGAGAGCGCGCCCGGCACCGGCTGCGCGGAGGGGGCGAACACGCCGAAGGAAATGGGTTGCGGCGGAGTTGCCCGTGCGTCGGCGGGCGGCAACGGTTCGGCCCAGTCAGGCGAGCGAATCGTCGCCACCTCGGGCTCGGCTGGTCCCAGACGATCTTCGTGCTCCTCCATTACGGTTGGCGGGATCGTTGGGCTCGCTACCAAAGGGATGGCGCTGAGACTGAGCGATAGAAAAACCACACGAAGGGAGCGCCGGGGGAAAATGTTCATGCGGGGTGCGACATTACAGATGCTCTGATTGCCACGAAATCTATCCGAATTCCCCGAATCATCAAGTGCTTGATGCGCGGTGGACTGTTATTGGATGCGCCCGAATTTACGTTCCAACTCGCGGTAATTCATTTCGATGATTGTCGGTCGGCCATGCGGACAGGTGTAGGGCATGGCGCATCGGCGCAAATCCTCGACAAGATTCTCCAGTTCGCGGCCTGCGAGCGGATCGTTGGCTTTCACCGCGTGGCGACAGACCGTTTTCGCCACGACGTGTTCGCCCAGGCGCGCGGAATTCACGTCTTGCCCGGCGGCTTTCAATTCGTCCACCAGGTTGAGGGCGAAGCTCCGCGCGTCCGCCACCTTCACGAACGGCGGCAGCGCATCGAGCAAGAACGTCCGCTCGCCAAATTCACTCAACCCCACGCCCAGCCGCGTCAGCGTCGCGAGCTGGCCGCGCAGGAAATTCGCGTCGCGCGGTGAAAGCTCGAGGGTTTCCGGCAACAAAAGTCTTTGCGCCGGCGATTGCGCGCCGCGCTCCAGTCGCTCCAGCATTTGCTCGAA
>CAYHFK010000123.1:11066-13341 GCA_964355895.1 uncultured Bifidobacterium sp.
AATTCACCCGTCTCCGGTGCCGGCGAAATAGCCGGCCTGGATTCACTTGGGCGTTGGATGTTGGATGTTGGAAGCTGGATGTTTTCCTTCGACGTTTCCGGCGCATGGAATTTGAGCAACGCCTCTCGTACGCCCTGTGCCACGCTTCGGCGCACGTCGCCTTCACGGTGGAATTTCACCTCGCGCTTGGACGGATGAATGTTCACATCCACGGCGGCGGGATCAATTTCCAGAAACAGACAGCACACCGGATAGCGGCCCTTCATCAACGCCGTGTGATAACCTTCGAGCAGGGCAAAGTTGACCCCGCGATTCTCCACCGGGCGGCGATTGACAAACACGAATTGATCCTCGCGCGTCGCGCGGGAAACCCCCGGCACGCCGATCAAACCCCAAAGCCGGAAGGGTGAAGTCTGCGGGGCTAACGACGGGGGCGGCGTGCTGGCGGGGAATGCGGTCTCGAAGGATTCCGATTCGGGGACTTCGCGTGGCTCGAAGAACTCGGTGGTGAAGTCCACCGGTAGCAACTTCGCCTCGCCCAGCAACGCCCGCAATCGTTCGCGCAAGGCGGCGAGCTTTTCGGCCGCGCCCGGCCCGCTTTTGTGGGCGGCCAGTTGCCAGACGGTGCGCCCGTCTTTGACGAACGTGAACGCCACTTCCGGAAACGCCAGCGCGGCCAGTGTCAGATAATGTTGCACATGGGCCGCCTCGGTTTCCTCCGTGCGCATGAACTTGCGCCGCGCGGGCAGATTGAAAAACAACGAGCGGACTTCCACGCTCGTGCCCGGCGCGCTGCCGGCCGCTTTGACTTCGACAATCTTTCCGCCGTGGACGATGACCTGCGTGCCTTCGGGCGAACCGTCCGCGCGCTCGCGCGTCGTGAGGATGAAGCGGCTGACGCTGGCGATGCTGGGCAACGCTTCGCCGCGAAACCCCATTGTCACGATGGCGGCCAGGTCTTCGGCTTTTCGGATTTTGCTCGTCGCGTGCCGTTCGAGGCAGAGCAGGGCGTCGTCGCGGCTCATGCCGAGGCCGTCGTCAATCACCCGCACCAGACTGCGCCCGCCCGCTTGAATTTCCACCGTGATGCGCGTGGCCTGCGCGTCGAGTGAGTTCTCGACGAGTTCCTTCACGATGCTCGCGGGCCGCTCAATCACCTCGCCGGCGGCGATTTGATTGGCGACCTGTTCGGGCAGCAGGCGGACACAGTTCATTGCGGATGCAGAGTGGCGCGGGCGGGGAAACAAGTCAAAGCTGGACGGTGTTGGAGGGCGTGTTCAATCGCCCCGGAGATTTATCGGTTTAATGATTTGCCCCAGGTTGTTATGTTTGCACCCATGATTTCGCGAGCCAAATCGGACGCGCTTTTCGCCGAAGCGCTGAAATATATCCCCGGCGGTGTGAACTCGCCTGTGCGCGCTTTCCGCGCCGTGGGCGGCAACCCATTCTTCGTCAATCGCGCCAAAGGCTGCCGCGTGTGGGACGTGGACGGCAACGAATACATTGATTACGTGGGCACCTGGGGGCCGGCTATCCTCGGTCATGCGCATCCGAAAATCATTGCCGCCGTCAAGGCCGCCGCCGACCACGGCACGAGCTTCGGCATCCCCAATCCGTTCGAGGTCACGATGGCGAAGCTCATCTGCTCGCTTGTGCCCAGCGTGCAGAAGGTGCGCATGACGAGTTCCGGCACGGAGGCGTGCATGAGCGCCATCCGCCTCGCGCGTGGATTTACCCGGCGCGACAAGATCATCAAGTTCGACGGCTGCTACCACGGCCACGCCGATGCGTTGCTCGTCAAGGCGGGCAGCGGTGCGCTCACCTTCGGTCACCCGGACAGCGCCGGTGTTCCCGCCGATGTCGCCAAACACACGCTCGTCCTGCCGTACAACGACATCGAGTCCGTCAAAACCACATTCGCGGCTAACAAGAATGAAATCGCCTGTATCATTGTCGAGCCGGTGCCGGGCAACGCGGGATTGTATCTGCCCCAGCCGGGCTATTTGGAATTTCTCAGCCAGGTCACCAAGGAAAACGGTGCGGTGCTGATCTTTGACGAAGTGATGACCGGCTTTCGCCTCGCGCCCGGCGGGGCGCAGGAGCGCTTCGGCATCACGCCGGATTTGTCGTGTTTCGGCAAAATCATCGGTGGTGGTTTGCCGGTGGGTGCGTTTGGCGGGTGGGCGGACATCATGGACTATCTCGCGCCGCTCGGCCCGGTGTATCAAGCCGGCACGTTGAGCGGTAATCCGCTGGCGATGGCGGCGGGCATTGC
>CAYHFK010000124.1:0-5929 GCA_964355895.1 uncultured Bifidobacterium sp.
CACCACACATACAAACCTCACCCGGCGGCGGCAGCCCTCACCCGTCCCTTCGGGCCACCCTCTCCCATCCGATGGGCGAGGGACGCAGCGCGGAGAGGGTGACGCAAAAAATGAGTTGAATTCAGCAAGCCGCGTGGAGTCTTTCCCTCGCTTTACCCCGACCCTAGCGTGGTATGAGTGTCTGGGGAAAAAGGCTGCTGGGTGGGGCCGCGCTTGGGTTCTTATTACAACTCCCGGCGTTGGCGGGTTTGGAGGACAGCGATTGTCTGAAGTGTCATGCGGACAAGGCGCTCACGAAGACCAACGCGGCAGGCAAGGAGATTACGCTGTTTGTTGACGTGGCCAAGCTCACCGCCTCCGCCCACCAGACCAACACCTGTTTCAGTTGTCACACCGACCTCACCACCAATCATCCCGCCGACAAGGTCGCGGCCAAGACCGTCAGTTGCCGCGCGTGTCACGAGCGCCAGACGGAAAGTTACGGGGCGAGCGTTCATGGCCTGGCGATGAAGAAGGGGCGCGCGGATTCGGCCACATGTCAGGATTGTCACGGCGCGCACGAGGTTCTGCCGTCCAGCTCGCCGGCCTCCCCGCTGCACGTGTCGCATCAGGCCGAGATGTGCGGAACGTGTCACGAGCAGGAGGCGAAGGACCTCGCGCAGAGCGTTCACGGCAAGGCCGCCGCCGCCGGCGTGCGCGACGCGCCGACCTGCACCGATTGTCACTCGGAACACAAGATCGAGGCGCTCAGCACGGGTTCGACTCGCAGAATTTCCAAAGACGTGTGCAGCCGCTGCCACGCCTCGGAACGCATGAACACGAAATACAATCTGCCGGCCGACCGCGTCAAAACGTTCTTCGACAGCTACCACGGCCTGGCGAGTTCCTACGGCTCGACGCTCGCCGCCAACTGCGCCAGTTGCCACGGGTATCACAAAATTCTGGCGTCGTCCGACCCGGCCTCGACGATCAACGCGGCTCACCTCGTCGCGACCTGCGGCAAATGCCATCCCGGCGCGAACGAGAAGTTTTCGTTGAGCAAGGTTCACATGGATCTGACGACGAACAAGAGTGCTCCCGACGTGGGCACCCAGATCAACTGGTGGGTGCGGAAGATTTATCTGCTGCTGATCGTGGGCGTGGTCGGCGCGATGTTTGTTCATAATTTCCTGCTCTTCATCAGGAAGGTTGCCGCCCATCTGCGCACCACGGGCCGGCCGGTGCTGCGCATGAACCGGTCGCAACGCTGGCAACACGCCGTGCTGGCATTGAGTTTCATTGTGCTGGCGATCACAGGCTTCGCGCTCAAGTTCCCGGATTCCTGGGTGGGAATGCTGATGGGATCGAGCGAATCGTTCCGGCGCTGGTCGCACCGGGGCGCGGGGATCGTGCTGCTGCTGGTCGGCGCGTATCACATCATCTACCTCCTCGTTTCAAAGGACGGACGGCGCCTGGTGATGGATTTGTTCCCGGTGAAGAAAGACCTCGGAGACGTTTGGGCGGCGATTCGCTATCTCACGGGCCTGAGCCCGGAGAAGCCGAAGATCGGGCGGTTCGGTTACGCGGAGAAGATGGAGTATTGGGCGGTGGTGTGGGGCACGATCCTCATGGGCGTCACCGGGCTGATGATCTGGTTCAAGATGGACGTGACGCAATGGCTGCCGCGCTGGATGGTGGACGTGGCGCTGACGATTCATTACTACGAGGCCATCCTGGCGTGTCTCGCGATCATCGTGTGGCATTTCTACCACGTCATGTTTGATCCGGATGTTTATCCGGTGAACCTCGCATGTTGGGACGGCAAGGTGTCGCAGCACTGGCAGGCGGAAGAACATCCGTTGGACCCGGCGCCGGATTCTCAAGCGGCGGCGCAGTCGCCGGCCACCGCCCCTGAAATTGTCGTTGGCGGGCCGAGCAGGAGTTCCGGCCCGCCAAGACCAAAATCCTAGTGCCGCAATGAAAGCCTTCGATGCCCCCGGGACCGAGGATGAGTCCTTGCGCTGTTATTCCTGCGGGCGCGCGATTCGTGACGGCAAGTGGTTCGCCCGCATCAAGCATGGCGGTGGTCGCGTCGTCTTCTGTCGTCCCTGGTGTGTGGCAGTGTTTCTGGACGCGCCCGAACGGCGCCCCGCCGGTCCGGACGGCGTGCCACGCGAAGGCCGGTGAGATCTCAGTTGGGAACTGGCGGCGGCGCGGCGTGTACCAACTGTTGGCGGGCGGCGTGCAACCGCCGGATGACCACCGCCGTCGTGCGTTTCATCAACTCGTAACCCAACGCGGGATCCGTGTCGCACTGCTCGCGCAACCAGGTGCCGTAAAAGAAAATCGCCCGTACCGGCTCGACCGCCCGCGCGGTGAAATTCCATGTGTACGGCGGAAACAACCACGACCAGCCCAGCACATCGCCGGCCCCAATGTAATCTACCAGCACGCCCGGCCGATCCGGCGCTTCCGCTTCCAACTGCACCCGGCCCTCGATAATCAGATAAAACCGGTTCGCCATCTCGCCTTCGCGGAAAATCAGTTCGCCCGCCTTGAACTCCGTTGGCATGGCACACGCCGCCAACGGAGTGAGCAGCCCGGGATTGAGATCCCGCAGAAAGGGATGCGCTTTCCAAGCCTCCGCCCAAGGCGGGCTTTCCAGCGGCGCGCCGACCGGGCGAATCCCAGTGATGGTTTTGGGGTTCAAATTACAAACTCCGGAGCTGGGATGCGCACGACGAACACATGACCGGGCGCATGGCGCAGGACATTGTCCGCCGTATCGCCCAGCGCAGTCCGGTCGCCTTCGGAACTGCCATGCGACCCGATCACGATCACATCTGCGTCCAGGGCCTTCGCCGCCTCCACGATCTCAAAAAATGCGATCCCGCTCCGCACCGATGTCTCCACCACGCGACACGGGCCAAGCATCCGCTCGCCCAGCGCATTCAATTCCGCTTTCGCCGCCGCCAGCCGTTCGGCTTCCGGCGGGCCAAACTTCGGCTCGACCACATGCACCAGCGTGAGCGATGCCTGAAAGCGTGCGGCCAACTCCGCGGCGTAGTTCAGCGTGATCAGACTGGCGGCGGAAAAATCCACTGCCGCCACGATGCGTTGCAATTTCGGACGCCCAATCAGCATCGCGTCCGTCCGCGGACTCCTCGCGAGCAATGATTTCATTTGTTAGTTTTCACCCTTCAGTGGGAACGCTACGCAACCCCGGCCCGGCCCGCTCCGCATCCCTTGGTGAATCGTCACCTTTTATTGCCAGAGTTTTACATTGAAGCGCCGCCCGCAGAATCGGATCAGGTTCACCGTTCCAGTCAGATTGATCCCGAGGCGACAATTCTGCCGGATTGAATTTTTGGAAGCCTGGCCACCTCGCGCCGCTTGAACTCTTGGGTAGGTTGTTCACCGTAAGGCGCGCATGGCCGCCCGATGTTTCGCCGCTTCTCCAACTTCCGCTGGAAGTAGCCGGTCACTGCCGGCCCCGAACCGGCATCAGGCCGAAGTGCAACACCAGCCAGACCGGCACAGCGAACCCCACGATGGCGATCACTCTCACCCCGGACCACGCAAGGTAATGCGCCTGGATCGGGAAAATCGCGATCATGAAATAGTTGGCAAAGCGCGTGTAGCCGAGAAATCGCCCGTACTTGGGAAAGCGTTTGCGCAGACCGCAGACCAGCGCCACCACCCCCAACCCCAGCACCGCAAAAGTCACCAGCAGATTGACGGGCAGCATGGCGTCGAGTTCCAAATGCGGCCCGCTGCGACCACCCGCTCGGAAGTATGGATACAGCCATTGCGCCGCCGCCCAGAGAAAGCTGAAGCCGGTTTGAATGGCCGTGCGAAAGTTCGCCTTCGCCGAAGTCAGCTCGTTCAACAGTAAACCGAAATACAACGGCACAATGCCCCAGATCAGTTCCATGTGCTGGAACGGGGTCGCGATCAATTCAACGAACGTTGCCCAATAGCCGGTCATCATGCCTTGTTGGTTCCCAAGGTAGGGAGTTGCCCGCGCGCCGTCCAGCCGGCTCATTCCGCACCCGCTTCCACCGATGACAAAGCGCGGTGCCGACGGGTGGCCGGCGCTACGACGGCCCGCGCTGAATCAATCGGATCGCGTCCAGGCGCAGGCGGGCGCTGGTGAGATGCTGATCCAACGCGCGCTGCTGCTGAACGAGCAATCCGATCTCCTCGTCGCGGACGCTGCGGTTGACCTTTTGCAATTCTTTCAGCCGCGCGATTTCATGGTCGAGTTGGGCGTTCATTTCTTTGCGGGCCTGGGCCACGATGCCCGGCAACTGACTGCTCGCGATGGCTTGCGCTTTTTCGATCAAGCTCGGAAGCAAGTCCTCGCGCAATTCCGACCGGTCCAAAAGCGCGAAGGCATCGCCGTTCTTCAGGTTTCGCGCGAGCGTCTCCGGCGGGATGGAATTTCCCGCATCGTTGCCGCGATGATCCACCAGCACGCGCACAGGCGTCGGCGGCAGGAAACGATCTACATGCAGCGGCGGTGGAGCAATGCACTCCAGCAGGTAAATGGTTTCCACGTACAAACCGGTCGTCTTGGCGTCCGGCCATTTCGCGAAGCTGCTGTTGCCTTTCTCGGATCCCAGCAACAGATCGAGCGCGCCGGTGACCAAGGGGTGATCCCAGGTCAGAAACTGAACCTCCTCGCGCGCCAGCGCTCGCTGCCGGTCGCAGGTGACTGTGAGCCCCTGCGTCGGCAGACCCGGAAAGGATTCCGCGAATACGCCCGCCGAACCAAGCTGATACGTGCGCGGCGCCAGTTCTTCGACGTGGATGGCGAAGTGATCAAAGACCGCGATCATGAATTCGTCCAGTGCCGGATCGGCATCGGGACGGCGAATCTCTTGGACGAGTCTTGCGCCGGCTTCCGGGCGAAAGGAATTCAACTCCAGCAACCGGTCGCGTCCCTGTTCCAGCCGCGCGGTCAGCTCCTTCCGGGCGGTTTGCGTTTCGATAATCAGCCGGTCCAGTTCGGCGCGTGCCGTTGCTTCGGTTTCGTGAAAGTCCTGCGCCAGATCGTGAACCCGCGCGCCGAATCGCTCCAGCAGTTCATGGCCGCCGTGCAGGTTCTTCTCAAACGAGTTCAGTCCGGCGTGATACCAGCGCGCCAAAACTTCCTGCGAACTGCCCGTGATGAAGGGCACATGCACCTGGATTTCGGACGTCTGCCCGATGCGATCGAGCCGGCCAATCCGTTGTTCCAGCAGTTCGGGGTCGAGCGGCAGATCAAACATGACGAGGTGGTGGGCGAACTGGAAGTTCCGGCCCTCGCTGCCGATCTCCGAGCAGATCAATATGCGCGCCCCGTCTTCCTCCGCAAACCACGCCGCGTTGCGATCGCGTTGCACCAGCGAAAGTCCTTCATGAAACATCCCTTGCTTCACGTTCAATCGCTGGCGCAACGCCGCATCAATGGCCTCAACTTTCCGCTGCGTGCGACAGATGAGCAGCACCTTGTTCGGATCCAGAGTTCGCAGCAGATCAGCCAGCCAATCCATCCGCACATCCTTGGAGAAATCCGGCGCGAAGGTTGTGAACGCCTTCGCATCCGAGGCGGCTGAGTCTTCTTCAAAATTGTAGGAGACGACGTGAGGAGTCTCTAAAATTGTTTTAGTTTGAGACGCGACACCTCGTCGCCTACGAAGACTTAAACGAACATCGGTGGCAAATTCTTTCGCCAGCGCGTCGAATATCGCTGTGTCACCCGCCGGCGCGGCCAACGGACGCATCCGGGCGATTCGTTTCGGAAACCCGGTAATGGTTGCCCGCGTGTTGCGGAACATCACGCGACCTGTGCCGTGTTGATCAAGCAATGCGTCCATCAACTCCTCGCGAACGCCACCCACGCCGCGCGCGATTTGCTCCAGCTTGGCTCGCAGGTTCGCTTCGGTATCCGCCAGAATACGCGCCA
>CAYHFK010000124.1:6029-8439 GCA_964355895.1 uncultured Bifidobacterium sp.
CCCGTGAACAGGCGGATGCTGGCGAGCACCAGTTGATCGTCGAGGAAAGGATTGGTTTCGGGATTGGCGGTCTCGATGGCATCGCAGCGTTCCTCGTCGAAAATATGAAACCAAAGGTTGAAGCGGCGCAGCAATTCTACGAACCACTGATGGACCAGCGATTCCGGCACGAGGATCAACACCCGTTGCGCGCGACCGGTCAGGATCAGCCGATGAAGAATCAGGCAGGCCTCAATGGTTTTGCCCAGGCCCACTTCGTCAGCGAGCAGGACCCGCGGCACCAGACGGCCAGCCACTTCGGCAGCGATGTAGAGCTGGTGGGGAATGAGATCAATCCGGCCGCCCACGAACCCGCGCACCCTGGATTTGCGCCGGCGATGTTGATGGCCCAGCGCGGCCACCCGGAGATCGAAGACTTCCGTCGGATCGAGTTGCCCGGCGAGCAAGCGTTCCTCGGGTTTGTTGAAACTGATGGCGTCGCTCAGGTCGGTCTCGCACAACTCCCGCCCTTCGGCCCGGTAGAAAATAAGCCCAGCCCGCTCGGCTACCGACTGCACGATCAGCATCGCTTCGGCATGGCTTTTAATGGAGTCGCCCACCCGGAATCGTACGCGGCGGAGCGGAGCGTTGTCGCGAGCGTATTCCCGCGTCTCGTCGCTCGCCCCAAACCCGATCGTGACCGTTCGCGCCGTGACGCGACGAACCGAACCCAATCCGAGTTCAGGCTCGCTCTCACTGATCCAACGCTGGCCGGGATGAAAGTTTTCTGGCATGAGTTGCGCGGTTCAATCTATACCAAACCAACTTGGGTGACCCAAGCAGCATGTAGCGCGGACTGGTAGCCTGCAGTATCGCCGATTGGCAATCGGCACGCGTCACCACGATGCAGGCTGCCAGCCTGCGACACAGCAGACAAACTGTCTGCGCTACGACCAGATGCGACGCCTTCCCCCGCCCCGTAGCGCAGATTGGCAATCTGCCGTGTCGCCGACTGGCAGTCGGCAAATCGTACGAATACAGAATTGCCAGGCGCATGTCCGTTTGTTACCTCATCCAGCGTGAACCTCGACGAACCCAATCCCGGATTGGAACGGGTAAGATTCCAGTTACGTGCCGAGGGTGTTCCTGACGAACCTCCAAATTCGCTTCGCGCCGGCATTCACTCGCGCGGTTATCTGCCGCACGTCAAACGCGAAGGCGCAGCCTATTTCCTCACGTTTCGTCTCGTGGACTCATTGCCGAAAGAAGTCTTGCTCGGCTTCGAGCGGGAACATGCCGAGGCTTTACGCCGACTTCCTGCCAAAACCACGACCGAGCAAGCCGAGGAAGTTCATCGTGAACTCCGCCGCAAGATTGAGCGTTACCTCGACCAAGGCGTGGGCGAATGCCACCTGCACCAACCCGCAATCGCGGACATGGTCGCCGCCGCCCTGCGACATTTTCACGGCCAACATTATCTGCTCGACGACTGGGTGGTGATGCCGAATCACGTGCATTTGATCCTCTGGCCGATGCCGAATTTTACGTTGAGCGAAATCCTCAAAAGCCGCAAACGCCACACCGCCCGGCAGGCCAATCTGATTCTGAGAAGAACCGGCGAAACCTTCTGGCAGCGCGAGTCCTACGACCACTGGATTCGTCACGATCAGGAGAAGGCGCGCATTCGGCGCTACATCCGGATGAATCCGGTGAACGCGCGGCTCTGCAAATTGCCAGAAGACTGGAAGTGGAGCAGCGCGTGGCCGGGATGGAACGCGGCGGCGCAGCCGCCGGCGCCGTAGCGCAGACTGGCAGTCTGCTGTATCGCAGGTTGGTAACTTGCGTGGGCGTTGGAATTTATCAGCGCGCCGGTTTTATCCACGCTTTGCCGACTGCCAGTCGGCGACACAGCAGACAGACTGTCTGCGCTACGACGGCGGGCTTGCGCCCGCCGTTCCCGGATCGCCGCCGCCACGGCCTACCTCCACTCGCACAGTTGCTCGACGTGCGCTGCGGAGCCGTCGCGCAGCCAGCCGTCGAGTTGCGCTGGATCCTTCAGTTGCTGTCCGCGCAGGCGCGGCACCACGGCGAAGCGCGTCGAGATTTCCGGCAACGCTGTCATGTCCACCCACAACTTCTCAAACTGGCTGACGGGGAAAGTGTCCTCCTGACCGTGACCCCAGCGCTTTTTCACGTCCTTGATGGTGATGTAGGTTGGCAGCCGGGCAGCCAGCGCACGGACGGCGGTGGTGACTTTTTTTGCGTCGGCCAGATCCTTACGGGTCAGCCCGAACGCGGTGAGCAACTGGTCAATGTCAATCCAGCAGGTATTCGAATTGTAGTAACTGAGCGTGAACTCAATCTCCTCGCGCGGCGTGGCGAGGCCCTCGACCAACCGCACCTGACCGTTGACGCGCGCCAGGCCGCCGCC
>CAYHFK010000124.1:8539-13317 GCA_964355895.1 uncultured Bifidobacterium sp.
TGGCGAGGCCCTCGACCAACCGCACCTGACCGTTGACGCGCGCCAGGCCGCCGCCGCGATCTTCCAGCCGCCGCGTGATGACTTCGAAGGTGAGACACGAACCCTGCGCCAGGTGCAGGCCAAACTGGGCCGGGTCCGCGTCGGCGCCGAGCGTGTCAATGTTATGGAGCAGCAGATGTTTCAACTGCGGTTGTTCCGCCAACAGTTGCGCGAGCACGCCGTTGCGGAGCAGGTTGGGAATCTCGTACCAATGGCCGACCGGATGCAGGCACTGGCTGGGCAGGTTGTCGGTGTAGTCTCCGGCTTCGCCGGCGGTGCGCGTCCAGTTGATGAGGGCGGCATGGGCGCTTTCCCGCACGCGTTGCTGCCGCTCGTCCAGCAACTGTTGCGGCATCTCCTCCCAGAGAAAGCGCAGGTCGCGCACGGTCGGAATCATCCGCAGCCCGATGGTGCGGCCAGGCGACAGGCGCACCGGGCCGGGATAGCCGTAATTATTCTGCCGCGCGAGATCGTCGGCGATGGCCTGGTGCGTCAGGTAACTCGTGGTGACCAAGTGCGGCAAAGACTGGCCCGCCAGCCGGCTGATGCGGCGGCTTTTCGCGAGGTGGGTTTCAATAAACGTTCGATGCGCGCCACCGAGTTTGCAGAAAGGATGCAGGGCTTTCACCACCCCCGCGCCCTGCGTCCAACGGCTGCCCACGCCAGCCGCGAGCGTCACGACGGCCAGTTCGCCCCGGGCCAGTGCCGCAAGGCCCGCAGCCCGGTAGTCCGGCGCCAGCTTGCCGCTGGCATCCACCACATCGCCGGCCTGCACATCGCGAATCTCGGCGCTGGCCGGCAGACGATTTTGCGCCAGCCCGATGCGACCAGCCTTGAGGTCGTCGCTGATCTGTTCGTGTTGCACCCGATCAAAACCGTTTTGCTCGAGCATCTCGGCCAGGCTTTGCCGGCGACCCGCCTCCGTCTTCAATTGTGGAACCAAATGGTCGAACAGCGTGGACATCATCCCACTCAACTCCGGGCGGGTGTGGCACGCGGCGCTGAACCGACTGAGTTCGACGCGCGTTTGCGGCGGCAAGGTTTGCGGGTCGGCGCGCAGCCAGCCGGGCACATGGAGCGCGTAATACGCTGCGGGGAGCAGCGCCTCCGGGCCGGACAACCGGTCGGCCCAAGTGCCGCGCTCGTTGATGGCAAAATCATAAACCACCGGTTCCATCGCGAACGGGAGTGCGTTGCGGAGGGTCTGCTTGGTTTCCGACATAATGATCTGCAATCGCTCCTGCGCGCGGGCCTTGTGGGCCGGATCAAAAATGAAACCCATGCCGCCGCCCGCCATGCCGCCGAGCATCCAGAAGCCCCAGAAATTCGGGCCAAACTCTTCGCGCACGCGACGGATCAGGGTCTCGGTGAAATAATTGCTGGCCCAGGGAATGATGGTCTGGATCGGTTCGTTGAAATTCTGCGTCGTCAAAGCGCCAACCCGCTGCACGTCGCCCGCGCGTAGCGCGCCGACGATGTCATCAAGAATCCCCATTGCCTGTTGCCGACCGCGCCATTCGGCCTCGGAGCGCAGCAGGTATTTTTCCGTCACCATTTCCAGGATCGGTCCGACGTTCTGCGCCATGCCGCCATGAACGAGCACCAGGCTGTCCTGGAGGCGCTGCCGCGTCACGGGCGAAGCGTCGTGCTGATCGAAGATGCGATGCGTTGGCATCAAACGGCCGCGGCTGATGCCGAATTCGGGATCGTTCTCGCCCGCCAGCGCGCCGCAAATGAGTTTCATGCCGGGCCAGACGCCGCCGGAATCCTGCCAGCCACCGCCGGAGCCGCCGAGCCATTCGCCCAGCAGCGCCCGCGCGAGCACCAGCCGGCGTTCGTCCTCTGCCAACGAGCCATCGAGGGACCGGGCCTGACCGGTCGCGCGCATGCAGACGGAAATGAGCGAGGCCAGCAGGTTCGTGGAAACGGCGAGGCGCGAACCCTTGGGGATGTTGTTGACGTTGCTGACGAGTTCAAGACCGCACCCCGGTCCGACGATGCGTGCCAGGAGATCCGCAAGCTTCTGGCCCGAACCTTCAATCCCCGGCGGCACGATGCCGGCGGCGATGACGGCCGCCTTGAGCAGACCCAGATAATCACGGGCAAAATCAAAAACTTCCGGGAGGTTGTTGATGTCGGCGGTGGCGCCGAGATCCACGCTGGTCAGGCGGAGGATGGGTTCGTCAATGACGCGCAGATACGCCTCGACCGGCGGCCGCGGCGCGGCATCGCGGCCATGCACGCCCAGATCAATCGAGATGTTGAGAACGCGAGCGCCTTCCGGAAAATCCATGCCCAGAAAAAAAATGTCGCTCCAGCCGCCATGACTCAGATCCATCCGGACCGGCGTGCATTCGCGCAGCAACGGATAACTGCCATCGGCATCGCGTTGCAGCAACTCGGATCGCAGCCGCAGCGGATGATCCGCCGGGTGACCCATGCGAAACATCCATTGGTTGCCGCGCACGGAACGGACGCTGCGGCGCACCTGGTCGGCCAGCGTTTGGAAGGCCAGTCGCTGATATGCGGCCGCCAGCGCACTGGAGATCGCGTCGCTGGGGCCTTCGGCCGCTTGCACGGAGAGAAAGTGATCAATCGCCTCCGCGAACCGGCGTTGCAGGAGCTGTTCAAAACCCGCGAAAGGAACCAAGCTGCGCTGCCCGATCCCGGACTTGAGCGGCAGATGAAACCGGTGAATGGCATAGAGGAAGAACAGCGCCCGGACGCGCTCATACAGATTGGCCCGGCGGCGGCGGAAGGCGTCGAGCTCGGCGCAAAACGTGTTGAGTTGCGCCACCGAGGCCGAGCGACAGACGGAATCGAGCGACCGGTTGCGCACCTCCGGATCGGGCGAAGTGATGATCTCAATCAGCGGGTTGGCCATAAGGAAAGGGTTTGGGTTCGGAAACGCAGGCCAATTACTTGCCGCCGCGGGCGAGCAATTCGACCAAGCCGGACAGCACTTCGTCACGATCTTCGCCGGCCAGGGCGAGCGCCAGTTGCGCAGTCAGGAGGCCGTATTTCACGCCGATGTCGAAGCGTCCGCCTTGCAGTTCGCAGGCCAGATACCGCTCATGCTCAGCGAGCCGCGCCAGCGCGGCGCTCAGTTGCACCCGGCCCTGATCGCCCGCCGCCGCCACCTCCTCGCCAAGCAAAGCCATCACGCGCGGGGTCAGGACATGCATGCCAAAAAAGCAGAGGTAGTGGCCCGCCCGCAGGCCCGGCACGATCAGACTCTGCTCCGCCACGGTGGGCGTCGGTTTTTCCACCACGTCGGACACAAGGTAAAGTCCCTGGCGCGCCCCGGCCAACCGGCCGCCCACCGTGCCGTAATGGGGCAGCTTGTTTTCGCGCGTCGCTTGCACCGCTGACACGGTGCAGGCTTCGGCAGCGGCGGTTTCGACCAGTTGCTGGGCGCAGCGTTTCGTGCTGTGGCTGATGTAGAGATGATCCCCCACCAGCAGCAGAAACGCCGACGTGCCGGTGAACTCCCGCGCACTCCAGACCGCGTGGCCGTAGCCGAGCGGTTGGGTCTGCTCCACGAACGCCAGCCGTTTGCCATGCGGCCCGGCGGCGGCGCGATACGCCTCGCGGTCGCCCGGGTTGACGACGACGCAAATTTCCTCGATGCCGGACTGAAGGGATTCCTCAACGATGATGGCCAGGGCGGATTTACTTTTCCCGTCGCGATCCACCAGGGTTTGCAGGGGCAGGGAACGCTGATTCGGTCCGGCGGCGGTGATGACGGCTTTCTTGATTTCCATTTCTGATCCTGTTGTAAGTTGATGGCGATTGAGGCTGCGGCTTCAGCCCGCTAATTATCTGCGGGTAGGCTCAGGGTTTTCGCGCTGCAACCGCCAGCAACCCCTCCTCTACTTGGTGGCTTCCTTGACCTTCTCTCCAACTTTCACGGCGCCGGCTTTGACCTCGCCGGCCACATTCGTAGCCACATGGGTAACTTCCTGTGCCCCTTTCTTGATGCCTTCCCAGGTTTTATCTGCGGCGTTCTCGACGACGTTACCGGTCTTCACCGCCGCGTCCTTGATGGCCTCGCCTGCTTCCCGGACGCTGGTCTTGGACTTTTCCATGACCTGTTCGGTCTTCGACTTCTCTTTCCAGCCGACAAGGAAAACCGTGATGACCGCAGCCAGGAGGAGCAAGAGGGTGTGGTTCACCGTAGGCAATTTCATATGATTTGAAGCTTAATAAAGCGGCGCGCAAACGCAAGCTGCGGAAAGCCAGCCCAACGCGGCGGCGACTGATGGCAAAGACCGTCCTGACAGGTTCTGCCGCTCTGTTACCCGCCGGTAACAAACATCATCACGCCCGCCGCTCCTTAATCGCCGCCAGAATATCCGCCACGACTTCCCTCTTCGGCTTCGCCCCTTGCGGGCCGCCGTGGTGGAGACGCACGCTCACCGCGCCGGCTTCCATGTCGCGACCGCCGATGACCAGCATCGTGTGGACGCGCAATTGTTCCGCGTTGGAAATCTTCGCCTTGAACGGCGTCGCGCTGAAATCCGCGTCCACGCGCACCATGTTGGCGCGGAGTTCGGCCACGATGGGCTTGGCGTAGTTGATCAACGCTTCGTCGTCGTTGAGCGTGATGACGCGCACCTGATCCGGCGCGAGCCAGAGCGGGAAGTTGCCCGCGTAATGCTCGATGAGGAAGCCGATGAACCGCTCATGCGTGCCGAGCGGCGCGCGATGGATGCACAACGGCGTCTTGTTCGAGTTGT
>CAYHFK010000125.1:0-13266 GCA_964355895.1 uncultured Bifidobacterium sp.
CTGAAGACGTACCAGGCCGAGAGCGTTCCGGCATCGTCGTTGCCGTCCAGCCCGTCGTAACCGTCGCCGTATTTGTGGTCCAGGATCCAGCGCGACCATTTTTGAGTAAGGTCCGGTCGTCCGGCGTCGTTGAAAAGATACGCGGCATGAATGTCAGGTTGATTGCCGTGCCAGTAGTAAGAGCCGGGAGTCCACGCGCCCATCGCCGGATCGGACTGGGCGAAGAAACTGTTGAGTTCCTCGACGAAGTAATCGCGACTCTTGAACAGGGAAATCATTCCATCCGCATCGAACGGCGCCGCCCAACGCCATTGCAGCGCACTCCCCTCCACGTAGTCCTTCGTGAACTTGCCCCCGCGATCCATGTAAGTCAGGAGCAGCGGCTTGAACGGCTCGAAGAATTTTCCCTGCGCATCCCGTGGCTGAAAGTACTGGGTGTTGGTGTTCCAAAGATTCCGATAGAACCGCGAATGTTCCCGGAAGAGCACCGCGTCTTCGGGATGGCCGAGCGCTTCCGCCAGGAGCGAAATCGCATGGTCGGCCCACGCGAACTCCAGGGTTCGGGAAACGCTCTCCTCCATTCGGCCGGAGGGACAATATCCGTATTTCAAATAATCCTCCACGCCCTCGCGGCCCGAGAAAGCCGCGCCCGGCGGCGTGGGCGCGAGCGCCGTGCGGCGCATCGCTTGATACGCCGCCTCGACATCGAAATCCCGGATGCCCTTGAGATACGACTCCGCGATCACGATGTCGGCGGGCGTGCCCAGCATGGAATTCGAGTAGCCGTGTCCTGAAGGCCAACGCGGCAGCCACCCGCCTTGCTCCAGCATTTTCACGAGCGACACCACCATGTCCCGCTGCTCCTTCGGCGCGATCAACGTGTAGAGCGGATGAACCGTGCGAAAGGTGTCCCAGATGGAAAGGTCCGTGAAATACTGGAAGTCGGAGGTCTGGTGAACCTTCCGGTCAAAACCCAGATACTCGCCATTCGCGTCGTTGAAGACGGTGGGCATCTGGAACACGCGGTAAAGCGCGGTGTAGAAAATCCGCTTCTGTTTTTCCGTGCCGCCTTGAATCCTGACCAACGACAACCTGTCTTCCCAAGCCCGTTGGGCCTCGGCCACAACGTCATCGAAGTCCTTGTCGCCAGCTTCCGCTTCGAGATTGGCCCGCGCGTTTTCGATGCTCACGTAGGAAATCGCCAGTTTGAGCGTGACGACCTGCGGCTGGCTCGCGACCGCAAATCCCAAATCAACGCCGACGCCATCGCCCTCGGCCGTGGTTTGGCTGGGGAAAACCGTATCGTTTTGCCAGGTGCCGAACGTGGCGAACGCTTGGTTGAAGCGGGCGACGAAGTACACCTTGATCCCACCGTAGCGTCCGGCAAAAGTTCCGAACGTCCGCACCGCTCCCTCAACCTCGTTAGTCTCGGGCAGGACCCTCAACTTTCCCTCGCGGCTCCTACGGCCCCCCAGGGCATTCATCACATCGAGCATCAGATGCGGCGTCTTGCCCTGGCTGAAAGTGTAACGATGAACGCCCACGCGCGGTGTGGCGGTGAGTTCGACGAGCGTCCCGATTTTTGGGAGATTAACCGCGTAGTAACCGGGCGAAGCGAGCTCCTCACTGTGCGAGAAGCGCGTGAATTGCCCCTTGCGGTAGTTCTTGGGCTGAACCGGTTCAATCGTCGGCACCACGAGAAAATGCCCGCCATCGGTCGCGCCCGTGCCGCTCAACCGCGTGTGACTGAAGCCAAGCATCTGATCGTCGCCGTAGTAGTAGCCGGAAGTGTTCAGCGCCCGTTTGTGGATCAACATGGACGCCGTCTCCGGCCCGAGGCGGACCATCCCGAATGGCATCATCGCGCCGGGAAAGTTGTGGCCGCAGACCCACGGAAAGCCGCCGGTGCCGATGAACGGATTCACCCAGCGCCCAAGTTCCCGCGGCTGAACCTTGGTCTGCAACTGGCCCGGCTTGGCCCCGACGATGCGGCTGTGTTTGAAAACCAGCGCGCCGACAAGCGCCGCGCACGACACGACGACAATCAAGACCAACCACAACGTCAATTTCAGCAGCCGCTTCCACCAAGGCGTTTTCTTCTTCATCTGGCTGGGAAGCTCAACTTTCTTTTTGTCATTGCCGCTCATGCCTGTGGTTTGATGTTAGAGAAGATCGGGCCCGCAGAAAACACCAAAGCGGTTTTTCCTCGGGCCGAAGTGACGGCGGAAATTTCGACTGCGATTGGTGAACGGTTCGGGTAATCTTGCCGCGCCCGATAAAAACCATGCTCACCTCCGAAACCAAACGCCGCATTGATAACTGCCGCGACGTCCTCGGCGGCAAACTCCCGCAGCCGTCCAACCAGGTTGAGCTCATCACGCTCGCGCTGATTTACAAATTCATGGACGACCTCGACGAGGAATCCGTGAAGCTCGGCGGCAAACGCAGCTTCTTCACCGGCGAACTGGCGAAATACCGCTGGCGCAATCTCCTCCCGCAGACCGTCTCCGCCGACGAACGCGTCACGCTCTTTTCCGAGGGCGTCGAAGCCCTCGGCCATCCAAAGAAAGCCGCGCACCTGCCCGGCCTGTTCCGCGACATCTTCCGCAACGCCTTCCTGAAATTCCGCGACGGGCGCATCCTCACCATGTTCCTCACCGAGGTGAACGGCTTCGCCTACTCGCACAGCGAGGAACTCGGCAACGCCTTTGAATACCTCCTACAATGCACCGGCGCGCAGGGCGAGAACGGCCAGTTCCGCACCCCGCGCCACATCATTGATTTCATGGTGGCGTGTCTTGATCCGCAGCCGGGGGACAAGATTCTTGATCCGGCGTGCGGCACGGGTGGGTTTTTGGTTTCGGCATTCCGGCATATTCTGGCGCAGCACACGAGTGGACGGGATGGACGGGGTGGACAGGCGATGCCCGGCGACAAACTCACCCACGGCCAGCGCCAGAAGGTTTATGCCAACCTCGCCGGCTACGACGTCACCGACCTCATGGTGAAGCTCAGCAAGGTGAACCTCTTCCTCCACGGCTTTCCCGACCCCGCCATCCACATCTACGACACCCTGAGCAACGACGCCCGCTGGCACGAGAAGGCCGACCTCATCCTCGCCAACCCGCCGTTCATGACTCCGAAAGGCGGCGTCACCCCGCACACCAAATTCCGCATCGCCGCGAAGAAGGCCGAGGTGCTTTTCACCGACTACATCGCCGAGCACCTCAGCGGCGACGGACGCGGCGGCGTCATCGTGCCCAACGGCATCGTGGCCACCACGCAGAACGCCTATGTGAAACTGCGCCGCTTTCTCGTCGAGGACTCGCTCGTGGCCGTCGTCTCGCTCCCGGCGGGCGTGTTCTAGCCCTACTCCGGCGTAAAGACCAGCATCCTCCTGCTCGACAAAAAACTCGCGCGGACGGCGAGGGAAATCCTCTTCCTCAAAATCACCGCCGACGGCTTCGACCTCGGCGACAAACGAAATCCCATCGAGGCGAACGACCTGCCGGAGGCGGAGCGCGTGGTGAAGGCGTGGTTGAAGGGGCATTTGGCAAGCGCCACCGGCGCGATTGGCAGCACCAAAGGTGCGACCCCATCCCAGCATGGGGCAACGCCCCATGAACGCGGCCCAAAAACAAACCAAGGGCCAACGGCCCGCCCCATTTCCGCCGCGATGTTGCCCGCCGATGGAACGGGCCTTCAGCCCTCAGAAATGATTTTGAACGACGCACCTAGGGCGTTGCCCCAGGCTGGGATGGATAGCGCCGTTGGCGCTGGCGTGGTGTGGAAGCACGTGGAGAAAAAGGCGCTGCTCGAAACGTCCTCCGTCAGTCTGCAAGCCGAGGCGTTTCTCGGAAACGGTTCAACATCCACAGAAGTTGAAACGGTCTCCTTGGGTGAGGTCGCCACATTTGAATACGGGCACACGGCGACCGCAGCCGACGAAGGAGACATTCGTTACGTTCGCATCACCGACATCAACGAGTTCGGTAGGCTTCGTCCCAACGACGCAAAATTCATCAAGCTCGACAAGGAAGCGAAGGCTTGTCTGGCGTGCAAAGGCGACATCCTCGTTGCCCGAATTGGCGCGACGGCGGGCAAGACGCTTTTTTTCGATTCCAATGAGACAGCAGTCTTCGCTTCGTATCTCATTCGCATTCGCTTCGACCCCAAAAAGGTGCTGCCGGAGTTCTACTGGTGCTTCGCGCAATCGAAACAATACTGGCAGCAGCGCGACCAGTTGGTTTCGGGCGGCGGACAGCCACAGTTCAATGCGAACGCGCTCAAACAACTCGAAATCCCGCTGCCGCCGCTGGAGGAACAGCGGCGGATCGTGGCGGAGATCGAGCGCTACCAGAACGAGATTGCCCGCTTGGAATCCGAAATCGCCGCCAACCGCGAACGCATCCAGACGACGATTGACGCCGTCTGGAACGGCGACTCCGAAAGCGCCAACGGCGCACCGCCATCCCAGCCTGGGGCAACGCCCCAGGTCAAAGGCCGAAAAACAAAATGAGGGCTGAAAGCCCGCCCCATCGCCATGCCACAATCATTGAGCCTCGTCATCGTCCACGTCATCTTCAGCACGAAGGAACGCCGCCCGTTCCTCGACGCCGACACGCGCCCGAAACTCCACGCCTATCTCGCCACGGTCGCGCGTAACGCTGGGTGCGAGGCGTATCGCATCGGCGGCGTGGCGGACCATGTTCACCTCGCCATTCGATTATCGCGCACCATCACCATCGCCGATTTGGTGGAGACGTTGAAAACGTCGTCGTCGAAATGGGTGAAGACGCAATCGGTGGAACTGGCGGAGTTTTCGTGGCAACGCGGCTACGGATGTTTTTCCGTCGGCCCGTCGGATTTGGATTCGCTGCGCGCCTACATTGACGGCCAAGAGGAGCATCACAAGACGCGAACGTTCCAAGATGAGTTTCGGATGTTCCTGAAAAAATACGGTGTGGAATACGAGGAGGCTTATGTGTGGGATTGAACGATGGGGCGGGCTTTCAGCCCTGATGATTTTGTTTGGACGACGACCTGGGCCGTTGGCCCAGGCTGGGATGGATGCGGGCCTTTGGCCCTCCGTGCGGCGCGCTCATTCCGCCATCGAAATCCCCCTGCCGCCCTTGGCGGAGCAACGTCGGATCGTGGCGGAGTTGGACGCGGAGGCGGCGCAGCTGGATTCGGTGCGAGCACTGCTCCCCCGCTTCGAGGCCAAAATCCAACGCGTCCTCGACCGCGTGTGGGGAACTGTGTAGGATTTAATTCATGGACAGCCTGACGCCCATTTTGAACAAGCTGGAATTCTGCGTGCAGCAGGGTTCGTGGGAGTCCTTGGAAACGGACTGGCTGGAGATCAAACCCGTGCCGTCCACCGGCAATGCGTGGGATAACATCCGGGATTCCATCTGTGCGTTCCTCAACACGCGCGGCGGCGTGGTGGTCCTGGGCATCAAGGATGAGCAGCCGCCGAAGCGGCATTTCACGTTCACCGGCTACACGGAAAACAACAGCGGCAACCTTTCGGCTTTGCGCTCCGCTTTCAAAGATGCCAAAGGCAACCTGCTGGATGCAGGCGACTGCCTGATGGTGGAAGTTCGGTCTTTTTCCACGGGACAGATCGCGGTGGTGCGGGTGAGTGCGCTGCCGGAGGACAGAAAGTTTTGTTTTTATCGCGACGAAGCGCGCGAGCGGATTGCCGACCGCGACGAGAAGATTCCCAAGCACCGCGTGGACGAGCAGGAAGAACGGAAGCGGGAGATGGAGACGTTCCGCGAGCTTCGTCCCGTGGATGAAGTGCGGCTGGAGGATTTGAGCCTGCAACGCATCAACGAGCTGGTGTTGCTGATCAATCAGGGCCAGGCGCAACCGATTGAAACCATCAAGAGCACCTTGCCGGATGCGATTCCGTTTCTGGAAAAGAAGCGTTTCATGCTTAAAGACGGCAGGATCACGACGCTGGGCGTTTTGGTTTGTGGCACGCGTCCGGAAGATCATTTGTTGTTCCGCAGCCAGATGGACGCGTTCGTGGATGTGCCCAACACGGTGGCGCAGGACAAGAAGACTTTTAAGGACAACATTCTTCAATTGATGGAACTGGGTCGCGCTTGGACGTTGCGCAGCATCATGACCGGGGTTTCGACCGAGGCCGGAGGAACTTTGGTGGCGGAATATCCCGAGCAGTTGATTCGGGAGTCCATCAACAACGCGCTGGCACACCGGGATTATGCCATCAACCGCCCGGTGCAGTTGACGATCAAGCCGCGCATTTCATTTTCGATTCGGAATCCGGGGCATTTGCCGCATGAGTTGGTGTTTGAACAACCCAATCACGCTATTCCCGTCCGCCGCATCTTTGCCAACCCGCGCGCCCGCAATCCCCGTCTGGCGGATGTGTTGAAGCTACACAACAAGTGGGAGGGCAAAGGCATCGGCATGTCCGACTTGGTCAACTTTGCTTTGGCGAACCAGATTGACGTGCCGCACTACCTTTTCCACTCAGCTGATGAGTTGTCGCTCATTATCCCCGCTGGCCAGGTGCTGGATGAGGCAACGAATGTCTGGTTGGACTTGCTGGATGGATTGATTGCGCAGAAGACTGCCAATAGCCCGCTAACCCAAGAGCACCGGATGGTGCTCGCGTATTTGCTGAAAAGCGAACGGCTCAATCGGAACGGCTATTACACGCTGGCACTCACACCCGGCAATAATCACTTCGGTGCGATCAGCCAACTGCGGAATAGTGGGCTTATCGAATTGCATCCCAGCTGTGACCGGTTCAAAGAGGTGTATGTGGTTTGCCGCGAATTGGCGACGGAGGACGCCACTGGTGAACTTCGGCAGCTTTTCGGAAATGGCTTCGACGATCTGAAGCCCATGAGCCAGCAAACGCTTAATTTGATACTGCTGGCGGGAAAATACTCGCGCGTGGGTGGCCTCAACGCCAAGCAGGTGAGCCGCCTCCTCAAGCACCGTATGCCCGAGGAACATCAGGCGCGGGGCGATGATGAGTTTTATCGGGCCATCCGTTACAGCATTGAACGGCTCGCTCCGGATAAAAAATCGCTGAATCTTGATACACCAGATTGGCATTCCGTCCCTGATAAGATGTTGAGCATTCTCGGGCCATCAAACCGCCCCACGTTCCGAATCAATCAAGGCTACCAGAAAGCCATGATTTGACTCCATGCCCTCGGAAGCCCAAGCCCGCATCACCATCAACAAGCTGCTCGAAGAAGCGGGCTGGCGTTTCCTGCCGGACGCGCAAGGGCGGCGTGAGAATATCGTCTGTGAACATCGCGTCACGCGGCGGGTGTTCTCTCCGAACCAGGACTTGGGAAAGGATTTCGAGCACGCCCCCAACGGCTTCGTGGAGTATGTGCTACTCAACACCGACCAAAGGCCGGTGGCGGTCACAGAAGCCAAACGCGAGAACATTGATCCGCTCACCGGCAAGGAGCAGGCGCGCAGTTACGCGGAGGCCCTCGGCGTCAGCCACATCTTCCTCAGCAACGGGCTGGTGCATTACTACTGGAATCTGCGCCAGGGCAATCCGGTGAAGGTGTCGCGCTTCCTGCCGCTGGAGCAACTCGGCCAGGCGGCGGAGTGGAAGCCGGATTCGGCCCGGCTTGCCGCCGTGACGGTGGATGAAAATTACATCGCCGTGTCGCAGGATGCCGCGTGGCTCTCCTATGCGCCCGCCGACCGTGCGACGGTGATGGTGAACAAGAAGATCCGCCTGCTGCGGGATTACCAGATTGATGCCATCCGCGAGTTGCAGAAGGCCGCGTCGCCCTCACTGCATCGTTTTCTTTTCGAGATGGCCACCGGGCACGGGCAAGACGCTTCTGAGCGCCGCCATCGCCAAGCTGTATCTCCGCACCGAGAACGCCACGCGCGTCTGCGTGACCGTCGGCATGATGACCACCGGCTATGATTGCGAAGACCTGCTGAACGTGGCGCTGACGCGCCCGATTTTCTCGCCCACCGATTTCATCCAAATCAAAGGACGCGGCACGCGGCTGTTCACCTTCAAGCACGGCGAGGGCGCAAGCCAGCGCACGGCCAAGAAGGACGGCTTCGCGCTCTTCGACTTCTTCGCCAACTGCGAATACTTCGAGGAGGATTTCGATTACGACCAAAAGCTCACTTTACCGAAAGGCGAACCACCCATCGAACCGCCCGGCGGTGGTGGTGGCATCCGCATTAACGATTTCGCCAATACCTCGCCCGATCCGATGGCCAGTGTCATCCGCGATGAGATTGGCCTTTTCGGAATGCGGATTGACCGCGAGATGTATCGCGAGCGGTTCGCGCAACAGGCCAACGAAGCCGTCGCCAGCGATTCGGTTCTGCGCCAGGCATACGATGATGAGGACTGGCCCGCCGTCGAGGAGCGCGTCCGCCGTCTGCTCTTCGAGAAGCCACAGGAGTTTTGGAATCTGCCCAAGCTCCAGGAGGTTTACAAATCCGACCGCTTGCCGAGTCTGCGGGAAATCCTCGCCCGGGTGTTCGGTTTGATTCCCGAGATTCCGACGCGTAGTCAGCTTGCGGACGAAGCGTTTGAAAGATTCGTCGCCACGCAGCCGACCAATGCGGTGCATAGCCGCGAGTTGAAAGTGGTGTTTGTCGCGTTCCTGCTCGACGAGGGAAGCCGGTTTCTCTTGCAGGAAGGAAAGTTCGCTGAACTCCGCGCTCGCGACGCCAGCCTCTACGGCTCGTTGTCACAACTCAGCGCAGAGGAGCGAGAGACATTGATTGGCTATTTGCAATCGCAAGTGTTGCTCAAGGATTTCGAGCAGGTCGCTAGCGCTGCTTTGGCGCGACTCGGTGGTTCGCCCTCTCCGCTCTCATTCCTTCAACAACCATACTTCGCTCACGCGCGATTGATGACGCCAGTTGAGATGGGCTTCCTCCGGCAGCGGGTCGAAGGTCAAAACCAGCTTGCCGTCTTTCACCAATTCCGCCGGCACCAGGAATTCCTTGAACTCGCCGATGTCGTGCTTGGCGTCCCGGGTTGGGGGCAGGAGCTGGCCGTTGGCCCGCAGCTTCGCCTGGCCGTAGCCGGTCAGCCGCACGCGATACGAGACCGCCGGGTCCAGCCCGTGATACTTCAACCCCAGCGGCCAATCCGCGCTGGTCTGCCACGAGAGACGGCGCCGGCTGAAACCGCCGTCCCACGCCCAGTAACCGGGGTTCGGATTCCGCTCCATCAGCGGGTCGGTGTTGATGCCCTCGCCGCGCACGGTGTGCGGTGACTTCGCGATGTTGCCCACCTCGTCGTAGAAGCTGCCCGGGCCGGGATTCTCCCAAGTGCGAATCGTCTCCAGCGCCTTGAGCTTGTCGGCTTCCGCCGGCAGCTTGCGGATGCGGGCGAATTCGTCCTCCAGCCACCAACGGTTGTTGAGCGGGTGATCCACGAAATCCAGCACTGCGCCGCGCTCTGACCCGCTCGCGTGATACAGCGGCACGCTTGTTTGCAGTTTGATGGACTTGAACAAATCGGCGCAAAGGTCAACGATGCGCGTGCGCCACTCTTTTTTGACCGGCGCGGAAGTCGCGCGCTGCAACACCGCGAGCGCGCCGTCCAAGGCGGCGTCGGCCCCGCGCGTTCTGGCGTCCGCCAGAGCCTGATACGCTTCGCGTTCCAACTCCGATTCGTAAATCAGCCGATGCCGATCATGAGCGTCGTAGTAGGCGCGGAGCAGGCAGAGTTGCCAGCGCCAGTTGTCGCGCAACTCCGGCGACTTGGTTTCAAGTTGCTGCCACAGGATCAAGGTGGCGTCCACGCCGCCGTTGTCGGCCAGTGGACCTTCCCAGTTTTTCTCAAGCGCGAGAATTCCGTCAGCGGCGGACGCGGCGACGGCGGCCCCGAAGAAGCAGCGCGTGTAATCGAGCAGAATTTCACGCGGGGTGGTATTGGGTTGCCAGCCCAACCGGCTCCAGACGGCCTTGTTCACGTCGTCATGCACCCCGTCGGAATAAGTGATGAACCCGCTGGTGTAGGGACCGAAATAATTTTGAATCAGCTTGTAAAACACCGGGCGCGGGTTCGCCGATTCGCGGCCCAAAGTAAGGTGGAACGCCGGGTCCCACCAAGCGACCGGGTATTGGCAGCGAACCGTATGCGTGATGTCCGGGTAATCGCGGAAACCGTAGCGTTGCGGCAGGCGGGCGCGGGTTCCCGGGATCGGTGGACTGCTCGGGCCTGCGACCAGGCCACCGAGCCAGTCGGGCATTTTTTCATTGATCCAATTGTGGACGAAATCAACTTGCGGCTTCTCGAACCCTTGCATCGAGAGCCAGATTTTCGCGCGCGGATGGTGCTTGGCCAACAGTCGCGAGAGGTCCTCCAGATACGAAATCACCAGCTCAGGGGCATTATCGCCGGGATCGCCACCCGGAAAGAAAATGGCGTCGAGGCGGGGGCAGTCACGAAACAAGGCTTCATGCTTGTTCAGATGTTCCGCCCGTTTCGCGGCGTCCTTGAGATCAAAATCAGCCGGGGCCCAAATCCAATAGTCCATTTCGTAACGGGCGCAGATTTCGCTGAACTTGCGGTTCATCACGGCGCGCGGCAGCGGCATGTGCGGACTTTCCCGCGTGTCCTGAAACGGGATGCCCTCGACGCTGTTCGCGCCGAACAACGCCAACTCGCGGATGTATTGCTCAAATTGCTGGTCGTCCCAGCCATCGTAGCTGTTCGCCGTGTGCCGGTAGCCGAGTTGGTGCCCGCGAATGGGCAGGGCCGGCGCCGTGGCAATGTCGAGGCCGGCGGGGATGCTGGCGGAACCTTTGGCCCAGTTCAATGATCGCAGCAGTTGGCCGACCCCGAACAACGCGCCGCGCGAGTCCGCGCCTGAAACCCAAACGGTTGCACTCCTCGTCCCTGCGCCTTCGACCGCGAGACGAAAGCCCTCCGGCCGCAGCTCGGGGGAATCCTGGCCCGGATGTCGTGGCATTGTTTTGGTCCAATCGGTGTCACCGGCGCCCGACGATATTGCAATGACGACCCCGCGCTTGGGCCAGACGGTGCTGATTGGCCACTTCAGGCCCGTGCGCATTTTGACTTCTTCCACGAGGACACGCGCCGCGGTTTGTTCGGCGGGGGCGAGCGGGCCTGACCGGATGACGACGGTCGCCTTGGTCAGGTCGAGGTCGGTGGCGGCGTGGGAATTGGTCAGCAGACACAGGCTGGTCATTAGGAAGACGACCGCCGCCGTCAGGTGGGTTCGGGTTCGCGCTCGGAATGAATACATGGCCGCATATCTCGGCAAAGGTTGACCGATTGCACAAGGGAAAACGGCACGCATGACGAGTAGTTTTCAAATTTGGACCCAGCATGTTGCGGGGTTGGAACCGAGGATTTGCGGTTTAAATTTGAGCCTGCGAGAGGCTGTCCGAGGCGTGCCAACAAGTTCTGGGTGTTTTGAGGATGACAATTGGCCTTGGGCCGCTATTTTCCAAGGCCGGGCGCCGAACGAGTGCCCCCATAGCTCAAATGGATAGAGCCCGCGTTTCCTAAACGTGTTATCCCTGTTCAATTCAGGGTGGGGGTACCAATCCAAGGGATACACCGCAGGCGAGGCGCGCTTGCCCGCAATCCGCCGTCTCAAGCAACATCAACCTGGCGGGGTGAATCCGCCGAACCCGGTGCGCCCTGGGCGATGATCGGCTCCCGGACGAAGCGCTCGAGTTGATTGACGCCGCGAACCGAAGTTGGCGCCCAGTTGCCGTCGGGGCGGTGAAAATTCATTTCGCTTCGCCCGGCCAAACCGGCCGATGCCGCGGAATTTCCGACCGAAAATCGCCGAGACTCGACCAATAAAGCCGCTGGCCGAGGTCCACTTCCGCCACGGTCACGGTGCCCCATTCCTTCGCTTGCGCGAGCACGCGGCCTTCGCGGTCGTAGATGGCCGAGATCATCCAGTTCAGATTTGTGCCGCAGTAGGTGCTGCTGACGAGGAAGACATGGTTCTCGCACGCGCGGGCCGCGGCGAGCAGCGGATTGCAGCCCGCCACCGGGAACGCGATGATTTCAGCGCCCCGAATGCTGAGTTGCCGCGCCGGCTCCGGAAAGAAACCGTCGTAGCAAATCATCATGCCCACCTTGCCGAAGCGCGTGTCGAACACCGGATACTCGGTGCCCGGCGTGATGCCTGCCTCGATCTCGGTGCGCGGCAAGGTGACCTTGCGATACCTGCCGATGAGCTTGCCCTCGGCACCAATGAGCACCGCCGTGTTGAAGATGAGATGCTTCTCGCGCTCCACCAAGCCGACGACGAGATGCAGCCCATGTTTGCGCGCCAGCCCGCCAAAGTATTCCGTTGAGGGTCCGGGAATCGGCTCCGCCGCGGCCACGTAGGAAAGGCCGTTGCCCGTGGCCGTGATCGTCTCGGGCAGGACCAGCAGATCGGCTTTTTGCCGCGCGGCTTCTTCGATCAACCGCGCGAACTGCCGGCAACTGTCCATCGCCGTATTCCCACCGTTGGGAACATAATGCACCGTCGCGAGCCGCACTTTGCGACTGGCGGGCGGCGGTGTTTCCGTCAGGGAAATGTCGCTCCACTCCACGAGCGCGCGCGGCGCCCAGCGAAGATGCAACTCGACCATCGCCTGCGTGGCCTTGGCCGGCGCTTGATACGTGTCAGCCAGTTCGGTCCAGCCGTTGGCATCCGTCCCGCGATCCGACGGATATTCCGGTTCGGCCACCGGCATTTCGCCTGGCGCAAAACTCTTGGCGCCCGGTTCGTCATGGCGCACCGCATTGCCGCGATCATCGCGCCACAAGATGCGCACCAGCACGCTGCGGCGGGGCGACGCCACATTCTTCAAACGCCGCAGTGCATGGAAGCGGTAATACTGTCCGCCGTTGATCGGAAACGTTTTGACCCAGTGCCCATTCAGACCTTCACGGTCATCGGCGCGAATCACGAGACTTCCGGGGCGGACGGGGCCGCCGTTCTTCTTGAACTCGAAAGCTGGGCGGATTTCTTCGCGCTGCGCCACGCCTTTCCAGCCGTCTGCATCGAGCAATGGTTGGGGAACATCTGCGCCTTGTGTGTTGAGAGCTGCAACGAGCAACAGGGCTGGCAGAAGAAATCCGTTCCGAATATTCATGTTGATCCTCGACTCATTTTGAACCGCCGGGTCATCTGGTAGCGGATAAAGCCGGCAGCGAGTACCGCCAGAGTTCGGCTTTCGAGCCGAAATACACCGCGCCATCCACGAGTGCAAAGCCGCAACTCACGGGCACGGGCG
>CAYHFK010000126.1:0-6498 GCA_964355895.1 uncultured Bifidobacterium sp.
GAGGGTGACACGCTGTTGCAAAGCATTACTATTTTGCAATATCCGTGACCGCCACAAAAGAGGTTGCTCCGTACATTTGACACAAGTTCAGGGCGGGTTGGTGGTCGGGTTACGCAGGGTATTGCCCATGGGCCGAAGATGCCACCCCTACCGGAGCTTAAAAATCGTTTTTTGATTGAGTGCTACAAAGATGCCGTTGCTACGGAGCTGCAAACGGTGGCGGGGGGTTGGCTTGAATCTGTCTAAAATTTGGCCGCCGCCGGCTTCGGGGCGCGCGGCCTGTCCTTCTATTGGAACACTGAGCCGTAATCTTGGAGCGCTGCCGCCCGAAATGAACCCGTCATGTTGTACTATTGGAACGTCATGCCGTACTCTTGGGACGTTGCCGCCGTCGGTGCCTCGCACGAGACGTACTATTGGAACGTCGAGGGGTAAAATTGGAATCCTTCGACTGGAAATGAGGGTTTCGTGTCATACTATTGGAACGTCGGGTTGAACTATTGGAATGTCGTGGTCGTCGGTGCCTCAGCCGGGCGGGGTTGGGGTCTGGTCGGGGACTTCGGTGCAAGGGTCGTGGTCGCGGAAAGGGCGGTCACGCAGTTGGAATGACCTCGCGGCGCGGAAAAGCGGGTGTGGGCTGGTCCCGGAACCCGGCGCGGCGGTCGGGCGAGGCCGTCACTCGTTATGCGTGAATGCCGCCGCCAAAGTGCCGGCAGGGGCGATTCTCGTTCCCCGACAACTTCAGCGGCTCCAGTTCCGGTTCGGCTGATCCCGCGCTTACAGTATGCCGAGAAGTCGCGCGAGTTCGCGGCGGAGTTGTTGGATGTCCCTCCACCGCTGGTCCTCGAGGTTGCGTCTCTTTGCGAGTGCGTCCGGGTTCAGCAGCGCCTCGTAGTGCTCCAGCGTGCAGAAGCCGCCCACCCGGGCCGCCGCCTCACCCAGAAGCCGCTTCGCGGCCGCCACATCGTCCGCTTTCGCAGATGCGTTGCCTGCCTTGAGCTTTTGGCTGAGCTGATCGAGCATCCCGTAGTCCTCGATCCCATCCCGCACGGCTTCCCACCGCTTGCTGCTGATCACGCCGTTCCCCGGGTACACGAGGAGATAGTCGTAGCGCATGCGCGGGACGAACCACGGATCGTCTGCTGAGGTGCAATAGGACCAGAAACCAATCCCCGTCATCCGATGCCGCCAGGCGAGCCAGGCTTGCGCGCGGTAGTAACCCAACGCGGACTGGTGCTTGGCGTTGTCGTCGCACTCGTACATCCACACGGCCTTGCCGGAGTCCTTGATGATGTCGAGCTTGGCGGCTTGCTTCTGGTCGAGCACGAGGCCCGCGCGATTCGGACACCAGATGTCAACGTACGGCAGCATCTGGCGTAGCTCGTCCTCCGTGATCCCCCCGACGGGATCCGTGTACATCTTGATCTGCGGGTCCGCTTCCCGCGCCAGCTTCGCCATGCGCAGGAACGCGTCCACGAGGCCATTGCTCAGGCCCGGTTCATCCACGGGGTAGAGCGCGTAACCATCGTAGCCGACCCCGAGTTCCGCCAAATGCTTGACCCAGGCGCGCAGCCACTGGACGTGCGCTTTGCGATAAACCTCGGAGCCCGCCGCCGCCGGCCCTTGGAGCGCACCCTGGTAGCCGCAGAACAGGATGATCCCGTGGGAGGCATGCTGCTTCACATACGCGTCGTGCTCCCGGTAATCAATTTCGCCGACCAGATTTCCTTCCGCGTCAAAGCGCGCCTGAGGGAAGAAAGTGCCCACGAACACGTCTGTTCCGTGCGTGACCTGATCCGCGAGCGCCTCCGCCGGGTAATCCTTCAGCATGGAGGAATGCACGTAGCCCCACCCGCAGTTGTGCAGTGCCTGCTTTTCCGGGATCCGCGCGGAAGCGACGGTCACGCTCAATGTTGCGCTCGCTTCCACCGGCGCGACGTCGAGGCTTCGCAATCGAACGCTGCCTTTCCAATCACCCGCTGGCAGAGAGCGGGAGTTCACATTGAGCCAGAGTTGGCGTCCGCTCCAAGCGGGCACGTGGAGCACACTCGCGACGCCCAGAGGCGAAAGCGCATCCGCCTCCAGATCGCAGCGCTCCGTTGGCACCTCAAGCACCTCAAAGACGGTAACGGCGTCCCGCGCCAGAACGGTCTTCTCCCCCTGCGCCAGGACGCCAAGCTCCACGCGGAACGTGCGGGGCTGGCTCGAGAGGTTGAACACGTTCAACGCCGCGCACTCCGTCTCGCCGCCGAACATGAAGACGGACAAGTCCGACGTTGCCGTCCACCGCTCCGCCAGTTCATCAAGGCGGCCAAACGACGCCCAAGGGTTGGCCGCGCAAATCTTGAGGGTGCTTCCCGCAGCCGCAGCCTCCTCCGCGAGCGACGCGAGCTGGAGCACCGCCTTCGCTTCCGCCATCAGCCCGGCCAGCTTCTTGCGGTACCCGACCCGGTCGGCATCACTGATCGGCATTTCGCCCGAGACGCGGGAGCGCAGCGCCTCCAGTTTGGTGGCGGCCAGGCAAGCACGATCCTCCACGCCGCGGGCGTCCAGCAGCTTCGGCACGCGCGCTTGTGTGGATTGGATGGCCTGGCTGATTTCCGCGAGTTCTTTGGCAAACGCGTTCAAGTAGAGCGTGTGGCTGCGACGCGCGACCGTTCGCGCACCGTCCAGCACCTGACAAGTTACGGTGAGCTTGGCGGTGCCGCTGCGAGGCAGCGCGTATGAGAGCCGCCGGTTGATGTTTGCGTCAGCCGATACGGACTGGTTCACGAGGGGTTTCCCCGTCTCGCGCACCGCCTCAACCCGCACGGTCAGCGCGCGGCGATCGGGGTTGCTCACGACGACCTTGCCGCGGACTTTGCCGTTCGGCGACCCGTTAACCTCGAGCGTCAACTCCACGCGCGTCGGCTTCACCGGCGGTACGACGGCCCCGGTTCGCCGCGCGTCGCAACGGCACTCCGCCCAGAGGATGCGTGCGTCCGGACGCGACTCCGGCCAGTGCAGCACTTGCAGTGCGGCGCCCGCCACGGGCACCACGACGCAAAGTTGACCGTCGAGCACGACCGGCGTCGGGGTCCCGTTCGAGGGCCCGGGGAGCGCCACCCGGACCTTGAGCTTCCCCTGCGGGTCAAAGACATGCAGGGCGCTGGCATAACTCGCGACAAGAATCTCCGGTTTCCCATCCCCATCAACGTCCGCGATCGAAGGCGAGCGTCGCGAGCGTTCGCCCACCTCGGCCGTCCATCGCAGCTTGCCACTCAGGGTCAGGCTGACGACGTGCCCCGAAAGGTCCGTCGCGTAAACCTCGGGTTCCCCGTCCCCGTCGGCGTCCGCGATCGCGATCGCGCTGTCCATCTCGCGGTTCATCGCATGAACCCACAAGGTCGTTCCCTGCGCGTCAAGGGCGTGCAGGTTCTTGCCCATGCCACAGAGAATCCTCAGCCCGCCCTTGCCGCCCGTGTCGTACACGAAGGGACTGCCGCCGACGCCCTCGTTCCGACGCCAAAGCTCCTTGCCCGTTGCACTGAGACAGACAAGCGAAACCTTCTCGGTCCCGACCAGCACCTCGGGCTGTCCATCGCCGTTCAAGTCTGCAATGGCCGGGCTCATGACGGTGCCGAAGTCGCCGTGGTAAATCCACTCCCGGTCCCCGGAAGCCCCGGCGAGGCACACGATGGAACCGTCCCGCGTGCCCGTGACAATCTCCAACGCGCCGTCCCCGTGCAGGTCCGCGACGGCGAGGCAGGTCGCGCCCCATTGCGGCGGGCTTGGGAGCGTCGTGCTCCAGACGAGATCGCCCGTCCGCCCGTTGAGACAAACGACCTCGCCTTGCCGGTTGACCGCAAGCACTTCCGGCAGACCGTCCCCGGTGACGTCGGCGATGGTGGGCGGGATGGTGACGGCGTCCCGCATTTGGTGCCGCCAGATCTCCTGACCGTGAGCGTCAACCGCGACGATGAATCCGGCCGTGGTGCCGACGACGATGTCCGTGCGGCCGTCGCCGTTCACGTCGCCGAATGCGGGTGAAACGTCAACGTGCCCCGCCGGCGGCACGTAGGTCCAGGCGATCTGTTGGGCCCCGGCGTAGGGCAGCCCGAGCGCCAACACAGCAATCCATCCAATGCGGTTCATGACATGTTCTCCAGTTGGGTAGCAGGTTGTTTTTTGATAGGAAACTGATAGCTCGCCTGAACGCCAGTGGGTGTGCGACCAAGTTGTTACGTCCAGCAGCGAATGAGTACATATTGAGACCGTTGTAATTCTCAAACCGTTTCGTTGGGGCGCGGCGGATGTCGCGTTGGCTCCCCAAGCCCGGCGAGTCAGCGGCCCTCATCGGAGGTGCGCTTCGCGCATTGCCGTCGCCGGACTGGGTGGAGGACATGCTGCCGTTGGCGAGGACGAATCGAGCCATACCCGTGGGCGCGAGCGTGGCTTCAAAGCCGAGGGCGGAGCCGTTGCTGTTGGAGTTCCCGGATTTCATCACTCGTGCCATGCGGGGAGACTACCTTGAACTTGCTCGGGCAAACAAGGCGAAGTTGTCACCATCGCGCCGGAATCATTTTCTAACGCAAAGGCGCAAAGACGCGGAGACGCAGCGCGGCAAAGCCACAACCAAAGGCGCGCGGACCGCCGAGTCCGCGCGTTGCTGGCAGCCTTTTGGGAACGCGCGGACTCGGCGGTCCGCGCTCCGCGAGAATCATCGCAGCACGTGGCGGTGTTCGGAGATTGCACTGCGCAGACGCAAAGAAAAAGCTTGGCGACTTTGCGACTTTGCGTCTTGGCGTTAAACCCTCGCATGGAATCGGAATCGTGCGCGCTTCCGGGCTGGGGTTGCGGATGCGATCAGGTGACCGCGTCCTTATCGGTTGGGTGCCGGCAGCAGGTCCACGCCGGAATGATCGGGGCGGACGCGCAGGCGGAGGCAGCGGATCGAATTGCTTTGCGCATCCTGCGTGCGATGTCCGCCGCTGTTGAGGTAGGTGATGAAGAGCGAGCCGTCGGGCAGTTCCATCGCTTTGCCGTAGCCGTAGGCGTTGTCCACGAGAAAGCCGTGGTCCTTCGCGGGAGCGATCCACGTGCGGCCGCCGTCAGTGCTGAAGATCACCCGCAAGCCGCCGTGGCCGGGTGCATAGGAACCATGCAGGCAGACGAGCGTGCCGTCGCGCAACACGTAGAGACTCGGCGCAAACAGCCGAAAGCCGAACGTGACAGGCGGCGTCCAGGTGCGGCCGTGATCGCGTGACCAGCAGATGTCGCCTTCCGGGCGCGCCATCATCACCCATTGGCCATCGGGCAGTTCGGCCACGGTGACTTCCTGCAAGTCGTGCCCGGCTTTGATCGTCGCGAGCAGTTTCCAATTCTTGCCGCGATTGGTGGAGCGGAGCACGGCGGCCTGATCCGGCGGGCCGCTGGGCGCGCGTCCGTTGATCGCGACGAGCACCGAGCCATCCTTCAAGCGCACGAGCGGGCCGTCGGTTTCGTCGTACGAGAAGGGCGTTTGCAACTGACGGCTTTTCTTTTCCCAAATATGGCCGCCGTCGAACGAGCGGATGAAATGCACCCGCACCGCGAGCGACGAGTCCTTGCCCCAATCGCCATTCTCCGGCTCGCCCGAGTAGGTGAAGATCGAGCAAAGCAGCGTGCCGTCGCGCAACTCCACGAACGCCGGATGCCGGTCATCGGCGGGCGTATCAATCAGCGTCACCGGTTTGCTCCAGGTTTTGCCGGCGTCGGTCGAGCGCATGATCATGGCGCGTCCGCCGGTGGGCGCGATGATGTCCGCCGGCAGGCCCAGCTTGTGATATTGCTCCAGCGTCTTGGCCGGATAACGCAGTGGCGTCGGCGCCGAGGCGTGCCAGTAACCGGCGTTGAAACCGACAAGCCAGTCGCCGTTCTTCAGCCGTATCGGCGATTCCCAGCCGACAAATCCGCCGTAGCCCGGGAACGGATCGGGTTGATTCACGCCCGGCCCAACCAGCGTGGCCCGGCAATCTTCGGGCCGCGCTTTCGACTCGCCGCCCTCGACGATCTTCACGAGCGGGCGGAGAGAATCGGCCTGGGCCGATTGCTCAGGAAACAACGCCATCAGACTGTCGGCGAACATGCTCATGCCGCGGGCGTCGGGGTGGTTGATGGAATTCAGCATCAGCGTCGAGTAAGGAATGCCCTGCCGCCAGAGCCGGCCGTAGCGCAGCGAGGCGTCCGCCAGCACCAACTGATGTTTCGCCGTGAACTGCCGCAGCCCTTTCACGTAGGCGCGCGGGTCGTCGTCAATCTCGCGCTCCTGCGTCAGGCCCATCCAATCCGGCCGGACGTAATGCGGCGAGAGGATGATCCATTCCGCGCCGATGGCCTTGAAATCCGCGAGCAGTTTTCCGTAATGCTGCTCGACCTGTTCCTCGTTCAGTCCGGCGTCGTTGACGAATTCCGACACGATGAGATCGGGCTTTTGGGCAAGGACTTTCTCGGCGTAGTTGTGTTCGCTGCCGGGCGGTT